>PLKU01000287.1 GCA_003140705.1 Acidobacteriaceae bacterium | reverse complement strand
CACGAGCCAGCATCTCGCCAAGGTCCGCCTCGCTGAGCCGGGCACCAGCGCTTGCCGCGGGCGAGGTAGTGTTGATGTTGGAAGCAGATGGGGCGGGAGCGATTGGCTGCAATGGTAGATCGGGAACCGGCACCACTGAGGCGACCTGATCCGGAGTGAATTCAATGTAGTTGTCTTCGCCAGCGCTGAGGTAAAGACGGACGCGGCCATCGGCCCGAGCGTGATGGTCGCACTGCATCTGAAACCCGTTGCGCAAGGTCACGCTCTCGGCTGCAGGCACTGCGGGAACAGGCGCCGCCAAAATTGCCAACGTGATGAGTACCTTTGCGCGCATCGCGAAACCTGGCTCCCTATCCTGGATTCTGTTTACGCTTTTAGAGCAACAACCTCAGCTACGGCAGCTTCAAGCACCACGGCCACGCCGTCTTCATCGTTTCGCGGAGCCTGCTTCCAGCCGCGCGTCTTGGCCATGGTGCGCAACTCGGCTTCAGCATTACCCATCATCACGCCCTGGCCAGCCCACTCCAGCATGTCGACGTCGTTCCAATTGTCGCCAATAGCCATGGTCTCTTTGCGATCTACGCCTAGCCGAGCCGCAAGCCGCTGCAAGGCCCAGCCTTTCGATACTCCGGGAGGCAGCAGATCCACGATGGAGAGATCGCGCGCCGGATACTCGGTTCGAATGCATTCGCAACTGGCGCTCCATTCGCTGGCCTTCAGCACACGTTCTGCATCTCTCATTCTGCTGAGATGTCCGGTGACCATACCCTGAATTGGATTCTCGCCGTCAGCCAGTGCCAGTTCGAGCGGCTTCACCACCTCGATGGCGTTGCGATTCGCTTCTACCCAAAGAGAGATTCGCCCTTCTGCTCGTTCCAGCTCTTCCAGCACCAGCTCGCCGCGGCCTATCTTGTCAAAGGTAAACACCATCACTCCAAAGGGACGGAGCAACCCACAGAGACCGCGAGCCACGCGCGCCTCCATTTGGGCACGATCGATCCGTTCACCGCCCAGTGTCCGGGTCACTGCACCATTGGACGTCAACAGCGGCGTATCCGCTCGGAGCCCCAGCCCTTCCAGCAACGGGGCCGTATAGGCGGTCCGCCGGCCCGTGGCAACGGCCACCGTTATTCCTGCATCCTGTGCCGCCTTGAGGGCTCGCGCGGTGCGAGGGCTCATCTCCTGCGCAAACGTGGGCAGCAGGGTTCCATCCATGTCGATAGCCACGAGGCGAATGGGAGGGTGCATACTTCCAGTGTACCGGGGCACCTGCGGTGCGGCAGTCCACCTGCGGTGGGGCTGGGGCGCCTCCGGCTCTCGATGTGAGAGGTCTTGAAGCCTACCCTCGTTCACAGGCGGGCCAAGGCTGGGGCATGGAGTATCTTTCAGAAATGGAGCAAATTTGTAGCCACTGCCACGCCGAACTGAAACTGGAAGCCGCAGCTGACTGGTGCCCTGCGTGCGGTGGCGCATTGATCGAGCGGGAGAGCCTGCCAGCGCACGGCCAGCCCAGCGGACCCTCGCCTGAGGTGGATCATCGCGGCATCGTGCTGCCCAGGCGTCACGCGCTGGGCGGGATTATCACGCCACAATAGCCATCACTCGTAGCGCAGGGCTTCAGCTGGGCGCACGCGGGCTGCTGATGACGAGGGATACAGCGTGGCAAGCAGCGAGATTCCTATCGATACTGCAGCTACGATTACTCCATCCAGCGGGCGCGGCGCAAAGGGCAGGGTATCGATGGAGTAGACTTCAGCCGAAAGATGGATGAAGTGGTAGTGGCCGCCAGCCCACGAAGCGAGGTAGCCAAGCGCCAGTCCCAACACCGTACCGATCAGGCTGATCAGGAATCCCTGCATCAGGAAGATGCGACGCACCTGTCCCGGCTCCACTCCGAAGCTCATCATCACTGCGATGTCGCGCGTCTTCTCCATCACCATCATGGTGAGGGCGATAAGAATGTTGAGGGCGGCCACGATCACGATGAGCGCGATGACGATGAATGTGACGACCTGCTCTTCTTTCAGCGCCCTGAAGAGCTCGCGGTTCTGCTCCATCCAGTTACTGGTCATGTAACCTGCGCCGGCAGCCTGCTCAATCGAATGTCCAATCTCAGGCGCCCGATTCAGATCGTCCACCTTGAAGCTGATGACAGACAGCAGGTCTGGTTCGCTGAACAGACTCTGCGCGTCGGAAAGGCGCATAAATGCCATGGCCGAGTCGTATTGGTAGAAGCCGGAGTGAAAGATGCCGGAGACGCGAAAGCGCTGGTACTTGGGAATCAGGCCTCCGAGCGGAGTGAGCTCGCCCTGGGGACTGGTCACAAGCACGGTATCGCCCACTTGGACGCCGATCTGTTCGGCAATGTCGCCGCCAAGCACCATGGGCGGAAAGGGTGTGTTGATCTGAGTCGCTTCAGCATTCTCGCTGGGAGGGGCGGGATCAAGATCTTTTGCCGACCCGGATGTGAGGGTGTTCAACAGGCCGCTCACCGTGCGCTCTTCTGCGGGGATGATGCCTTTGATGAGGGCGAAGCTGGCGCGCGGCCCACGCGAGACGAGCACCTGGCCGTAGATTCCGGGTGCTGCCGCCACCACGTGCGGCACGCCGCGCAGCCGTTCGAGCAGAGGACGCCAGTCTCGAATGCCGTCAGCTTCCACGCGCATCAAGTCTACGTGCGCGCTGTTGCCGAGCAGCCGGTCCTGCAAGTCGCGCCTCATGCCGTTGGTGATGGCGAGGGCGATGATGAGCGAGGCGACGCCGGCGGCGACTCCGAGGATGGAGATGCCGGTGATGATGCCGATGAAAGCCTGGCGGCGCTTGGCGCGCANNTCATGCCGTTGGTGATGGCGAGCGCAATCACAAGTGCAGCCACGCCTGCGGCGACGCCGGCAATGGAGATGGTGGTAACTACGCCCACCACGGCTTGTCGCCGCTTGGCTTTCAGATAGCGCGCCGCGAGAAAGAGTTCAAATCGCATCGAGAGTTTGCCTTGCTTGCGTTGGCCTACTTCGCAGGGACTGAGAATACCGCCTTTGCCACGCCTACATTGTCGTGCCGGTCGTAGACGC
>PLKU01000430.1 GCA_003140705.1 Acidobacteriaceae bacterium | reverse complement strand
ATTACTTCTTCATGCGCAAGCTTTGGTTTGCATATCTGTCGAAGGCGCTGGTGGTGTTCCCAGGGGGCTTCGGGACTCTCGACGAGATGTTTGAGATTCTCACCCTGGCGCAAACGCAGAAGCTGGCAAAGAAAATCACGGTTGTGATTTATGGGTCGGAATATTGGAAGAAGGTTTTCAACCTGGACGTACTCGTGGAAACGGGTGCGATTTCGCCGAAAGACATTGACCTGTTCCAGTTTGCTGATTCGCCCGAGCAGGCATTCGAGTTCCTGAGGGACGGGTTGACTCAGAATTACTTGCTGGTCGAAGCGGCGGCAGGCAAGGAATCGGCGAACGATGGAANNCCGGGACCGACGCTGGAGGATTTTCTGGGACCGGAGTTGGCCAAGACTCTCAAGTAGAGTGGAGACGGGGGATGGGTGGTTGTACTTTGGCTGGCCGCTCAAAATGGTGTTATTTCCCGCTGTTCACCGAAGCTCTTTTCAATGTGTTTAGGTCTCAACCGTGACAAAGATATTTTTGTGTTCAGGCGGATTGATTCTGCTAGGCTTAATTCACGTCATTCCCCGTTGCAACCCGTTGAATGGATTACGCTGCAGGACCGATGATGCGCGATTGTGTTCGACTTTGGGTTTTTCTGGGAAGATCGCAGGGAATCGTCGGGATTTTGAGGAAGGATTCCGTTTACTTTGTTGGTTCCCGGGGTAATTGAAGGGTAATTCGCACCATCTTAATCCCGCATTGATGGTCGGAGGTGGAAACTGAATGCAGAAATCAGGGCATGATCGAGGAGAAGGAGCAGAAATGGCCAATATGACCATCTCGTACCTGTGGCGCGATCCAAATGCGTCGCGCGGCTTCCGGTCAGGTGTTTCGCTGCACAGTCATACCAACCAATCGACGGAGACCCTGGACTTTCTGGCGAACTTCGGGAACCAGTACCCGTGGATGCGCCCTGTGATGTCCCGGCTGGAACGGCGGTCAGAGCAAGAGCACGGAATGCGGGTGAATTATGCGGCCGCCTATTGGACTCCGCCGATGACGCCCAAACTGGCATTCGATCTGGAGAGTGCCCAGATTGAAGGGTTGAACATAGCGCCCATGGTATCGATTTCAGATCATGACAACATCAAGGCCCCGATGATGCTGCGCACCGTGCCTAGCGCGCGGCAGATTCCTGTCTCTGTTGAATGGACTACACCTTATGGGAAGCAGTCATTCCATCTCGGGGTGCATAACCTTCCGAGCGCGCGGTCAACGGAGTGGATGGAGACGCTGGCGGATTTTACCGCCAACCCGAGCGACGAGCGGCTGACAGAGCTTTTGATTGCATTGCACGAGGAACCGAATGTACTGGTGGTTTTCAACCATCCGATGTGGGATTTGTACCTGGTTGGCGCCGACCGGCATGAGTTTCTGGTGAATGAGTTTTTACAGAAGAACGGCAACTATCTTCACGCATTGGAGTTGAACGGACTGCGGCACTGGGATGAGAACCGGAGGGTGCGGCGCCTGGCGGAGAAGTGGAACATGCTGTTGATTTCTGGTGGAGATCGTCACGGCGTGGAGCCGAACGCGAACATCAACCTGACCAACGCAACCAGCTTTACGGAGTTTGTCCACGAGATCCGGCGCGAGAAAAAGAGCGACATGCTCTTCATGCCTCAATATGCAGAGCCTTGGAGGCATCGTATCCTGCGTTCTGCGATCGATGCGGTTCGGGATTATCCTGAGTTTCCGCAGGGCTCGCGGACCTGGGACGAGCGCGTGTATCACCCGGATGCGAACGGTGTGCCAAGGCCGCTGAGCCAACTCTGGCCGGACGGAACTCCTCCGTGGACAATGACCTTCGGCATCAAGTTAGTTCAATTGATGGGCAGGGGATTGGTGTCTGGCGGCTTGAAGATTGCGTGGAGCGAAGCTGACCAGTTGCGGCTTGCGCTTGGCGAGTACGACGGCTAACCAGCCCATCTAAGAAAACCTATCGCCGGGAGTCCGGATTTTCGCCGCTGTTCTGGCGGTGGCAACAAACAGTGATTTATGATTGCACGAATACCGCGGGTCGCGTACTTCCCTGACTCGTTTCACGAGGTCAATGGGGTTGCGCATACCAGCCGGAACTTTGAGGCATTTGCGCGGCGGCGGAATTTGCCGTTTCTTTGTGTCCGCGCCGGCGATCGCACCCAGGCCATTCTTGAAGACGGCAACCTGTGGACGCTGGAGCTTTCCAGGAGTTTTCTTTCCTTTGCACTGGAAAAAGATCTGCGCTTCGACCCCGCGTTTCTGCGCCATATTCCCCTGATTGGTGAAGTACTGGAGCGCTTCAAGCCCGATTTGATTCACATCACCGGGCCGAGCGAGGTGGGAATGCTGGGGGCCAGTTTGGCCGGCTACCTGGGGGTGCCGTTGGCAGCCAGCTGGCATACCAACGTGCATGAGTATCTGGCGCGCCGCTCAAAGTGGCTGTTGCGTCTGCTGCCGAAGCAGCAATCGGCGCAGACGGAACATACGATCGAAGACATGACGATGGCGGCGGCGGCGCTGTTCTATTCAGCCGCGGGCGTGCTGTTTGCGCCGAATGCCGAGCTTTGCGCGCAACTCGAGAAGATGACGGGCAAACCCTGCCACCTGATGCCGCGCGGCGTGGACGCCGAGCTCTTCAACCCAGACAAGCGGAACCGCGATCCCGACGACAGCGAGCAAGTGCTTGGATTTGTGGGGCGGCTTTCAATTGAGAAGAATGTGATACTGCTTGCCCAGGTCCAGGAAGAACTGGAAGCGATGGGGCACAAGGACTTTCGGTTCCTGATTGTGGGGCACGGCGCGGAGGAGGGGTGGCTGCGCGAACGGATGCCGCGCGCGGAAATCCCCGGTGTGCTGAAGGGTGAGGCGCTGTCAGAAGCGTACGCGAATATGGACCTCTTCGTGTTTCCGTCTCACACCGATACGTTTGGGAACGTGGTATTGGAAGCAATGGCCAGCGGAGTTCCGGCGATTGTGACCCCCGACGGTGGACCGAAGACGATTGTGCAGGACGGCGTGACGGGACGAGTTGTGCCTGACGAGGATTTCGCGGCGGCCGTTGATGAGGTGCTAAGCGATCCCGCAAAACACGCAGCGATGCGATCAGCGGCTCGGGAATTTGCGCTGACAATGAGTTGGGACTCGGTATTTGAAGGAGTCTATGCAGCTTATGATGAGCTGTTGATGGAGGATCATCGGGCGGTGGGGTAAGTGCAGTTCACTGCGCAGACGGGCGCGTGGTTTCTGGGGTCGTAAGCCCCAGCACCGTCAGATCGCTTTCCATTCCAAAAAGAAGCGAATCGGGATTGTCGTCTTCCGGGCCGATATCCGGGAAACGGCGGAAGATGGTTCGGGCTATTGCGCCGGCTTGCTGTGGATTCAGGCCAGGCAAAAGGCAGGTGTTCTTCCATCCATGTTTTGCGTACAAGCCACCTCGTCTGCCATGTCCGCCCGCTCTAAAGCCGATTGACTTTATCTCAGAGGCTGGCACTCTGACTTCGGTAGAGAGCCACTTGCCGATATTCCCAGTGGCGACCAACTCGCTGCTTGTTACGCGAAGTTCTGTCGAGCGACCCTGCATCCAGCCGACAACAACCGCCAGAAGGCCCGGCAGAGCAAACAGAAAAGGCCATGCACTCTTTTGAACAAGGTCATGAACCCAGGAACTCGGGTGGGTCCAAGCAAAATCGAGAACGACGAACAGGATCAGGGGACCGGCGATGAGGTCGAGCCAGCCGACATGGCGGTCGACGGTGAAGCGAAGTTCGCTGTGCAGGTCGATGGTAGTGAGTTCTGCTTTTGCGAAAACATCCATTGCTGCACCAGTCAGTGATTGCCGCTTTCGTCAGACCAGAATACTCCAACTTCAGTGATGGGTCGAGGCGTGCAAGCCTGTGATCAGGTCGATGGCGAAGGGCGTTTCCTTATCGGTCATCATGTCCCAGCCGAGGCCGTGGAGGACGTCGCCTTCGATAGAGGCGAGCGTAAGGCCTTCGGAGGAAAGCTTCTCCGATTGCCAGGACTGGCCCTTGGAGCCCCAGGCGAGGATCGAATGATGGCCAACAAATAGAAGCAGATTCTGCGCTGGAGCGGGGCGAATCTCGAGCACCGGCCGAAAGGCAATCATCGTGAAGCGTTCGGGGGCGGTGGTGCTAATGAGGTAGGCATAACCACCGGAGNNGACGGCGCAGATTTCGTCAGGATTTGGGCTGGACAAGAGGCCAGTGGGGACGGCCAGGTCGCGGAAGCCGAGGGCACATGTGGCCAGGAACTCCTGCGCGGAAGACGAAGGTTTTTGACTCGATGCTTCGACCTGCTTTGCAGTTGGATTGATGAGGACTTCGAGGGCTCCGCGCTCTACTTCCTCGGCTTCGCGAGGATAAACGAAGTGGCGGGTGGGCAANNAAAAATGGGGCGGGCAGATTTGGGGTCACGGGTACACCCTGTACTGGAGAACCCAGTCCTCCTGCTCGTGAGTGTCGGGAACCGTACACCCTCGAGCTGTCTGGATGGCCGCGAGAGCATCGTTCGGTGTCCAGCCGATGTGGATGAGAGTGCATGCTGCGGTAACGGTCGCTCGGCCGATGCTTCCCCGGCAATGGACGCCCATGTGTTCACCGGCGCGCAATCGATTGGCGAGATCTGCTACGAAGCCGCGAAAGTTAGCGACATTGGGTGGAACGTGGACGTCGGGAATTGGGTGGGAGAGGAATTGCAGTCCGATCTTCTCTGCGATTTCACTCTCCTGGGCCAGACCAAGCAAAGCGGCTTCATCGCGTTCTAGAAGGGAGACCAGGGTTTCAATACCCTCCCTCTTCATTCGACGAAGCTCGTCTTCCAGCCAGTCGTGGCCACGCGGTCTCATCACGATTGCAAGCGGGGCAGGCGGATTGCCTTTGATCCAGAAGATGTCGTTCACTCCCCTCAGACTCCGACAAACTGGTTGATGCGGTCGCGGACGCTTGGAATGGAGAGGCCTAGGGTGGCGCCGTTTTCGATGAGAGGGATGATCTTGTCGAAGTCGGGGCCGGAGTGGAAACCGGTGAGAGCGATGCGGACGGGATAGAACAGCTCCTTGCCCTTGATTCCGGTGGCGTCCTTGATCTCGTTCATCCACTCTTTAAAGGCTTCAGGGGTGACGTGACCATTGTGGGTGCGAACGCGGCTGGCTAATTCTGACAGCACCGTGCGCGCGGAGTCGACGGCCAATACGGCAATATTCTCTTCATTGGCGCGGGCTGAAACGAGGTCGACCGCAAAGATGAAAGCGGCCTTGGCCGGAAGCTGGGCGAGAAAGTCGACTTTAGGAAAAAACAATGCGAGTAGATTGGCGAACCATGCTTTCCTTTGAGCGATCAACTCAAGTGAAGGAACGTTTAGGTGGATTGGGGGGTCCTGACTTGCCAGGAAGGCAAGCGCCTCAGCCGTATAGAGCTCCGACCCCGACCAAAGGGGAAAGATATCAGGCCGGTGATTGCAGAACTGACGCTCGGCCAACTTGGCGATGCGCTCGGGGTCAGCCTGCTTGAGGTAGTGACGGTTGAGCCAGTTGAGCTTGTCAAAATCGAAAATGGCGGGGGATGGGGTGACGCGCTCGATGGAAAAAGCCTTGATCAGCTCATCATGGGTAAAGGTCTCGGTCTTGCCGTCTTCCGCGCCCCAGCCGAGGAGGGCGAGGTAGTTGAACATGGCTTCGGGCAGATAACCCATCTGGCGGAATGTGGAGATGGAGGTGGCGCCGTGGCGCTTGGAGAGGCGCTCGCGGTCTGAGCCGAGGATTGTGGAGAGGTGGGCGAACTCCGGAACAGGCCAGCCGAAGGCCTGGTAGATGGCGACCTGCTTGGGGGTGTTGGAGATGTGATCGTCGCCGCGGATGACGTGGGTGATCTGCATGAGCGCATCGTCGATGGTGACGACGTAGTTGTAGACGGGGATTCCGGCAGAGAATCCGCTCGCGGAGCGAACGAGGACCGGGTCGCTCACGGATTCAGCAGCGAACTCAACAGGGCCGCGAACTAGATCATGAAAGCGGAGAGGATGATCTTCAATTTTCAGGCGGACGGCAAAGGGCTTGCCGTCGGCAATGTTCTTCGCAATGGTTGCGGGGTCCAGGGCGCGGCATCGGCCGGAGTAGATTTGGGTTCGATGCTCGGCGGCGGCTTCGGTTCGTTCGACTTCCAGGTCTTCCGGAGTGCAGAAGCAGCGGTAGGCCTTACCCTCAGTGAGCAAGCGCTCGGTGTGTTCCGCGTAGATTGCCAACCGGTCTGATTGTCGATAGGGACCGTGTGTGCCTTTGTCCGGCTCGCCAAGCTGACCGGGCCCTTCATTCCAGTCGAGGCCGAGCCAGTGAAGGTCCTCAATGAGCTGGGCCTCGTGGCGGGCTTCGGAGCGCTCAAGGTCGGTGTCCTCAATCCGCAGGATGAACTGACCGCCAGCGCGCCGGGCGACGAGCCAGTTGTAGAGTGCGGTGCGAGCATTGCCGACGTGCAAAAGCCCGGTGGGGGAAGGGGCAAAGCGGACGCGGGGAATCTTGGTATTCATGACAGTTACCCATGATAGATGCTGAGAAAGGTGAAGGATATGACTTTGTGTCGACATTTGGGAGGGAATGTCTGAAGGCTCTTCCAGAGCCATCAGCAGTAAGCGAGCAGCACAAGCGCTATGATCTAGCGATGAAAAGGAGTGCAGAATGTTTCGCAGGTTGATTGTTGCATTCGTGATAATTGGGTTGAGCCTGGCGGCATTCGGTCCCAGGCTGGCCGCGCAGAAGATTGCCGTTGATGATCAGTCTGCCGCGAAAGCAGAGATTCGAAGCCAGGTCAACCGGTACATGCAGTCGATCGACGATGCTGATACAAGGCTTGGCGCTACGGTCTGGTCGCCGACGCCGGACGTGACTTTCATTGAGCCGCAGGGGCATGAGCGGGGCTGGGATCAGATTGCCGAGGTGGTCTACGGCAAGCTGATGGGCGGGACGTTTTCAAAACGCACGTTGAAGAATGTGAGCGATATAAGCGTCCACGTTTATGGCGACGCGGCGGTGGTTGAATTTGATTGGGATTTTGTTGCAATACTTCGCAGCGATGGCAAGACGGTTGTCCATACGACTGGCCGGGAGAGCCAGGTTTACGTGAATCTGCCAGACAAGGGTTGGCGGCTGGTGCATGTCCACTACTCGGGGCCACCGGTGAGCGGTCCGGGCGTAGGGTCCTAGTTTTCTAGAAGAAGTGCTGCCAGCCTTGAGGTTCGAGGGGCTGAGAGCCCTGCGGCATGAGGAGCGTGACGGTGGGCCGGTTACGGCGGGGTGCGAGGATGCGGCCGATCCGAGTGACTGGGACGCCGGCAATTGATTTAGGGAGGGTCGTCTCCGCGGGGGCGGCGAAAAGGAGTTCGTAATCCTCTCCTCCGTTGAGGGCCTGGGCAAGGTTCGCGTCGGGATGGATGGGGAACAGACCGGCGTCGACCTCGGCTGCGACGTGGGATTCCTGGCAGAGATGGGTCAGGTCTGTGGAGAGGCCGTCGCTCAGGTCGATGGCAGCGGAAGACTTGCCGTGACGGACAAGCCACGCGCCCTGGGCGATGCGAGGCTGAGGGTAAAGGTGGGGGGCTAGTTGAGCTGCACGCTTTTTCGTGATCCGATGCGGTTGAAGGAGTGCAAGCTTGGCGAGGGCAGCGGATGATCCTCCCAATGAGCCAGTGACATAGAGCAGATGGCCGGGACGGGCGGTGGATCGGAGCAAGGCTCTTCCGCGAGGGACTCCGCCGATGAGCACAATGTCCGCCATCGCCACCGGTGACTCCGAGAGGTCGCCTCCGGCGAGCGGAAGCTTGTACGCATCCGCCAATGAGAGTAGGCCACCCAGGAATTCGTCAACCCACGCGGGGCGGCGGCCGGACTGTGTGGTGAGCTCGCGCGGCAATCCCAACGAAAGAAAGGCTGCGATGGGACGAGCGCCCATGGCGGCCAGATCGCTGAGGCCTCTGGCCAAAGCCCGATGGCCGACAGATGCAGGCGAGTGCCAATCGAGACGAAAATGGCGCCCTGCGATGGAGAGGTCGGTGGTGACTGCTAATTCCTCGCCGGGACGCGGGCGCAGCAGGGCGCAGTCATCTCCAATGCCGAGCCGGACGATACCGTCTCCGCTCCGCCCGGCGAGAGTGCGGATTTGGCGGATCAAGTCGAGTTCGCCGGGCTTGTCGTCGCTCATCGAAGAGCGTGTCCGCTTCGATCGCATGCATTGAGGATAGGACAACCGAGCGGGGCTATCTTCCTTAGATCGAAAACTGGCTGCGGTCCCTGGACTCAGAAGTCGTGATGATCGTCGATCAAGGCAGCGATTGTGTGTGCGGAGGTGTCTCCCGTTACCGCATCTGCTAATGGAGAGTTGGCCTGTTCTGTTTGTGCTCGCAATTTGGCCACGGCGAGCCAGTTGTCCTTGTGTGGTTTGTCGGCGATCCATGGGGGAAGTGGCATGCACAGATAGTTGCTGAGGGCCGCGGCGTAGCCTTCGTAAAGTGCACGCATGTCGCGAAGCCTTTCGACGGACTGACCATCGCGGCAGACCTTGACACCGCTCTGGCAGAGCAACTTGTAGAGCTGGTCGTATCGTTCGGCGGGGAGGCGGTCGGGCGCATTGTTGACCGGCGCAAGGGAGAAGATCTGTGTCAGGTCGACCATCGCGTGTCGCGCCATGGCAAAGGTCAACTGGGCCTGACGCGCCTCGTGACCCTGCACGCCCGCAATGAGCAGCGCCGACGTGTCGAGGACGGCTGTCAAAGCGCTGATCCAGCTCTGGTTGTTGTGCTGCGAGCGGAAATAGCAGAGCAGCGGGTAGGAGATATGGCTTTCGAGCAATTCCGCCGACCAGCGTTCCCACTCCAAAAGCAGCTGGGCAAGGGTTTCATCTCCACCTTCGTAAGAGTGTCGGCGCATGAGCTCCGCAGCGGTTGGTGGAGATCCGGCGCGGGCATCCAGTAGTGAAATGCTGACTTCNNGAAAATACCCCATAACCACGGCAAGAAGGCCGAGCCCGGTGCCGGATTCAAGAATGACAATGGCACGCACCCAGCCACGGTGCGGCGTCACGTCCCCCAGCCCCAGCGTGAACAGGGTTGTCCCGCTTACGTAAAGGTCAGAACGGAAGCTCGCAGAATCCAACGTGTCAGTGAATGGGCTGCCCAATGCGAAGTAAATGAGTGCAAAGCCCACGACCATTGCGCCAGCCCATACCGCCAGCAGAAAGATCAGCGACATTGGTCCGTAGTAGCTGAAGGCCGACTCGCGTTTGCGCAGATCGTGAAGCCGTTTTGTAAAAAAGACCCAGGGCCGCCAGGTAACGGTATAGAAGATGCGCGTGAGCCGGAATCTACCGGTGGCCCGGCGTGGCAGGATGATCGTCTGGAAGGCATCGAAAAGCACGGCGAATAGACAAGCAATGCCGACGATCAGTGTAAGAATCCGCATCGATCCTCCCGAATCAGGTTGTCCAGTGGGCTCCGCAGCCAGCACATTACAACCGGCCAATTGAATGTATCCTAGCCGAACAACCCAGATGCTGAGGCTGCGACCAAGGGAGGCCGCCTGAGAGCCATTTAGTCTTGATCTCAGGGACTTCTCCCTGGCGATTGTTTTGTTAATGGGTTGATTCTGTGCGGGATGAGAGCTGAGGACAGAGCAAGTTTCAAGATTTTTTGCGCTTGGACGGTAAGGAGAAGGGGAAGCGAAGCAAGAATTTGAAAATGATTCTATGCCCGAATTTCGTT
This sequence comes from Acidobacteriaceae bacterium, assembly GCA_003140705.1. Classification (GTDB taxonomy): domain Bacteria; phylum Acidobacteriota; class Terriglobia; order Terriglobales; family Acidobacteriaceae; genus Telmatobacter. The sequence continues at coordinate 6,609 of PLKU01000430.1, read as the reverse complement.
CGGAATCGATTGACCCGGAAAGGGACCCTTTGTTAGCCTTAATGAGCATCAACCGTAGCCGCTGCAACTGAGCGGCAGTCTTTTTTCACGGGCTGAAAGGCCCCTTACCATGCGCTGTTATAAGTACAGGGCGAATTGCGGCTCTGCAGATCGCAGGGATGAAGGGCGAAGATGCTGCGCAAACGCTATTACATTCTATTTGTTGCCAGGGATGAGGACGGGCGTGTTCATAAGATCCCGGTACCTCTCCGGTATGCATACGGATTTGTGGCAGCGGCCCTGATTGGTGCTTTCACCATCGTCGGGCTTGCCGGCTCTTATACCAGGATGCTGTTGAAGACAGAGAGCTTCAACCAGGTCAGGCAGGAAAGAGAAAATCTCAGAAAGAACTACAAAGAGATGGCCCAGATTGCACATGATCGCAATGTGCAGGTGGCGTCCCTTGGAGCACTCGCAAGCGAAGTGACGGCTCTCTACGGGCTGAAGCATAACAGGCTTGCACAGGTTGAACCGGCTGTAGCCGCGCGCACCGCGGCAGCGCCGACGCCGGCTACGCTTTCGGTTAAGGACGATGTGAACCAGCAGCAGGTCAAGCAATCGATCGAACAGTTTTATGCATTGCGTACCGAGGCGATGTCCGGCCAGGTTTCGCGTGCGCTTGAGGGCGGGTTGACGCCGACATTTGGCGGCGACTGGACGGAATTTGCAGATGCGCCTTCGATTTGGCCGGTTGAGGGTCGAGTCGGCTCCAGCTTTGGTGAACGGGAAGATCCATTTAACGGTGAAGGTAAATTTCACACTGGCGTCGACATCGAAGCTCCATACGGAACACCGGTACGTGCGTCCGCCGACGGCGAAGTCAGCGGGGCCTCGATGGGTGCGGGTTACGGCCGCGAGGTGGTGCTGGACCATGGCCATGGATTCCTGACGGTCTATGGACATCTTTCCGCGATTGCCGTTCTTGCCGGACAACATGTAATTCGGGGGCAGGTGATTGGGTATGTGGGCCAGTCGGGACGTGCTACCGGTCCACATCTTCACTATGAAGTCCGTATCAACAATGTTCCGGTGAATCCACACAAGTATCTGCGCAGCACCTACGATCAAATTGCGTCGCTCGATAGCAATGCGACTGTTTCTGCCGGCAAATAGAATAGGTATTCGCGAAGTGAAAAGCNNTGGGAGCCGCTTTTGTTTGGGGAGCCAACCTGATTGCCGGTCCAGCAGGGCTGCTAATTCACGCTGCAGTTATCCAGGACGAAGTTGAAGGTTGCGCTGTTGGTTACGTCCATGTTGATTCTGGCTGGAATCGGCAAATCGTGGACATTCTGATACTCCATCTCCACGTGTACCTCCTGCGCTTGATCGGGCTGAACTCCAGGCGCCTGGAACCGGGCAAGGAAGCCTTTGACCAGCATGCCCTTGTCGGTGGGCTTGAAGGTCGGGGTGATTTTGACGATCATGGTGGGGCTGACGACATCGAAGTGTTGCAGGATGAGGCTGTCGTCGATGAATTCGGTCATCGTGGTGCCGTTCACATCGGCACGAAGGCGGTGGCCTTTTTCAGTGTTTGTAATCTCCAGACCTGTTGAAACAGCTGGGATTAAAGATCCGTTGACGAAGGGGTCCAAAACTGCATGAAGCCTAGCAGGGACTGATTGGTACCTGTGTGCAAGCTGTCGAGAATACTTGTCGAGTCTGCGTCGAGCGGATGCGCTGGGTCGGAAGTCGGGTTCCAGTCGATTGTGGATCCGCCCGCAAGACGGGCGTGGAGGGTGATTTTCACCGTCTGGGCGAGGGTGATACGCGGATCGTCGGTGGCTGCCGAGGCACCCTTGCTGGAAGTGAGGAGGAGAGTGCGCCAATTTGGATGGACGTCGCAGGTAAAGCCGTTCAAACCGGTTCTGATAGCTGAGAAGTAGATCCCAGATGCCTTGGCCAGGAGTTGGTCGTTGAGGCTGGTGTTAGGTGGCGTCTGGGGCGCTGACTCTGAGGCCGTGGAAGGAATTGTGAGCGAGTTCTGGGCTCGAGCTAATGCTGCGCCAACGATGCAAAACGTGAGGAGGGCTGCCGAAAGCCGCGTTGAAGAGGAGAACGAGACTTTGGGCATGGCGCAAGCCTGCTTTCCAGAGTATTGAGGGTATTGTGCCTGTTGAAGGCGGGGTGCGGCAAGGGAGATGCAAGGGGTTGCGTGGTTGAGCGTACTTAGCACTTGCGTTACAAAACAGACCAGAGACATGCGTTACAGCGAAGCGGAACACTTATGATTCCTCGCTTTGGTCGGACGCACGATGATGCGGTATGCCCTGGAAAGAGAGTCGTATCGTGGATCAACGCCTGCAGTTCTTGTCGAGCTACCAGAAGGAGGAGATGTCAGTCTCGGATCTCTGCCGTGAGTTCGGAGTGTCACGGCCTACCGGATACCGTTGGATCAACCGTTACAAGGAAGTTGGACCGGAGGGTCTCCTAGATCTCAGCAGTAAACCTCACAGCTGCTCCCACGCAACGCCGGAGAGGACCGAGAACGCGATCCTTGCCCTTCGAAGCAAGTACCCGTCGTGGGGAGCGCGGAAGCTCAAGGCGAGGTTGGAGCAGCTGGATCCCAATGTGGACTGGCCAGCAGCCAGCACGTTTGGCAACATTCGCCATCGAGCCGGTTTAACCAGTCCGAAGCGGAAGAAGCGACGCACGACTCCGTACTCGGAACCATTCTCCGAGGTGACGGCGCCGAATCAGCTCTGGTGCATGGACTTCAAGGGCTACTTCAGTACGGGCGATGGCACACGTTGCGATCCATTCACTATCACCGACGCGCATAGCCGCTATTTGATCCGCTGCCAGATTGTCTCCCGGATGGACTTGAGCCAAGTCAGAGCAGTGTGCGAAGCTGCGATGCGCGAGTACGGAATGCTCGCCCGGATCCGAACGGACAACGGAGCGCCATTCGCCGGTACTGGGCTGTTGGGCTTGTCGAAGCTCTCGCTCGGATGGATGAAGATGGGGATTGTTCACGAACGCATTCAACCAGGCAGACCACAACAGAATGGACGCCANNGCCCTTACTTTGCGATTGCAGCAGAGAAAGTTCGACCGGTTCCGACAGATGTTCAATCACGAGCGACCGCACGAAGGACTGAATAATCTAACGCCGGGAAGCCTGTACCAGCCCAGTTCCGTGATGCTTCCGCGCACACTAATTGAATTTGTCTATCCCAAGGGATTCATGACCCGCAGGGTGAACAACAGCGGCGACATCAGCTGGCATAAGGACAGAGTGTTCATCAGCGAAGTTTTTCGCTTCGAGGATCTGGGCTTTGAGATGGTGGGGGAAGACTTTTATAGGGTCTTTTTCCGCGATCTCGAGATTGGAGAGTTTGATGTCGAAGCTCTACGGTTAAGGCCCGTGCAGGTCTCGCGCTGACCCTGAATCTCTCAGCTTTTTTTCCGTCCTTTCGGCATCCGTTGCAATCGTGGTTACCGAAAACCGGACTTCACGGGCATTTCGGGATTACTTCCGGATTGGCGACAATCCGAGAACTATCTGGCAACTTCGCCGCAAAGCAGGATCTTTTGAAATCTTGTACTGCCTCTGCGGAATCCTCACAGCTACGCACGATTGACGTTGCGTGCGCGCCCGCAGGTCAATCTTGCGTTGTGCCGTGTCGGCGAAGAGGATAAGGTTTACCGGGGAGCCTATGCTCAAGCTAAAATCCAAAGTATGATTCGACCGACGGCACTGATCACTTTGTCGACGTTTCTCGTATGTGCCGCGGCCTCGCTGGCCCAAACACCTGCGCCCCCCGTGACCCTGTCTGACACGGAACAGCGCACAATCAAATCTTCAAAGACCGGTCGGAGTTACGACCTGTTTATTTCCCTGCCGGAACACTACTACACATCAAAACAGTCATACCCGGTGCTCTACGTGCTGGACGGCTGGCATTTCCCCTTGATGGCGTCCATCCAGAAGAANNCATGCCCCCGGTCATCGTCATCAACATTGGGCAATCGCCGGCCAAGGACGCGATGACTCTCCGCGCACGCGACTTCTCGCCGACCGCGATAGCCAACACCCCGGGTTCCGGCGGCGGCCCGGCGTTTCTGGATTTTCTTGAGCACGAACTGGTGCCCTTTATTGACCACACCTATCGCACGAATCCCTCCGACCGCGGGCTGCTGGGTCACTCGAGGGGCGGGGAGTTTGCGCTCTACGCGCTCGAGCAACNNGCCCGGCCTCTTTCAGCGAATCGTTGCCGTAAGCCCGGCAATGCCTCAAGACAGCGTGATTTTCACCGGTGCGCGCCGCGCTCTCAGTTCACTGCCTGCTTCAATTCGCCTCGATCTCTCGGTGGGAAGCGAGGATGAACTAGGGTTTGCGGAGAGCACAACTGCATTCGCGCGGCTCCTCGATGAACTCAAACCGAAGGGTCTTGACTACCGCTTCACGTTGTACCCAGGAGAAAACCACAACTCCGTACGATTGGTCGCGTTCCCCGCGGGCCTTTACTGGGTTTACCGCCCAGCCAAGTAAACGTGCCGGCAGTTGCTGGCGGGTGAATCACCGGCGGCAATCCGGAAGTAATTCTGCCCAATGACGATCTCAATTCGGCGGCGAAGTGCATGTAATGTAAAACGGCCTTTTCGGTAACTTCGAGCCCCAACGACCATTCGCAAGCAGGCCATGGAAATGACAGNNGCTTTCCACCCTTCCCACACTCCTTGGAAATCCCTTCGGGATTTCCACATTCCCACGTCCTCGACGACGAGATTAGATATTTAGAAGCTTCGGTAAAGACCCAGCACTAAACCCAGCTTTAAGCCCCTATCACCGCAAGGGACTTGTAATGGAGGTCCCCGGTCCAAAGTGTAACGGATGTTCCGGTACACTCATGGTATGGTTGGCGGGGTTCGGATTTTCGCTTTCGAGGTGAGTCATTCATGCGTTCTGGTCTACGTTGTCTGGCGGCCTTGGTTGTCATGGCGCTTCCTGCTGCCGCACAAGATCATGCTTCAGCGTTGCAGACCGCGTTCGCTCGCGCGGGTCACTTGAAGCGGGGCATCAACGCGAGCGAGTGGTTTGCGCAGTCGGCCAGTGACTACTCTGCGGCGAGGACCAACCGCTACACGGATGCGCAAGACATTGCGTTGATGGCGCAGCTTGGCTTCGACAATGTGCGAGTGAGCATTGACGCGACACCTCTGGAACAGTGGCCGCGTGGCGCAGATGGGTTGAACGACGAGTTCGTCGGACGGCTTGACCAAGCCGTGGATACAATGCTGGCCAGCGGGTTGGCGGTTCAGATCGACCTGCACCCGGAAGACAGCTACAAGCAACAACTGCGGACAAGCGACTACGCAGTGGATCGGCTGACGATGTTGTGGCGTAAGCTTGCGGCACACTACGCAACCCGCGACCCGGAGCGCGTGTTCTTCGAGATTCTCAACGAGCCAGAGGCAAACGACGTTTATAGGCGGGCGGGTATCCAGGNNACGGCTAGCGGCTGCTATTCGCGTAGTCGCGCCGAGGAACACGATCATTGCAACGGGTCCGAACTACTCCGACATCGCTGACTTGCTGACGCAGCATCCACTGAGCGACGGGAACGTGATTTATAACTTTCACTTTTATGATCCTCATGAGTTTACTCACCAGGGCGCGGGTTGGGGGGCGGCATGGTGGAGTTATACCCACAACATCCCATACCCCGCGTCAGAAGGCAACATGGCGGAGCTGTTGAAGGAAGTGCCGGATCCGGCAAACCGGTTTGGGCTGGAAAACTACTGGTTGGATCACTGGGACGCACATCGGATACGCCTGCTGATTGACGAGGCGGCGGGGTGGGGCCACGCCAACAATGTTCCGCTGATTTGCAATGAGTTTGGAGCTTACCGGGCGTATGCCGACGAACAATCACGGATGAATTGGATTCGTGACGTGAGGACGGCGTTTGAAGCGGATGGGATCGGCTGGGCAATGTGGGACTATCGCGGGGGCTTTGGTGTTGTCTGGAAAGAAGACGGCCAGCCCGCGAAGGTGGATGAAAAAGTCGTAGAGGCGCTCGGGCTGAAGAGGTAGGGGCTGCGGCGAAACCTGTTCGTGATTTCGAGTTTCGGCGATATGATCGGCGGAGGATTCCCCTCTGGGAGGATGGCAGTTTCCATCTGGTCCCATGCCCCTGCGGGGCCGTTCATCATGAAAGCGCGATTCTTCCTGTGGTGCATTTACAAATTCTCGCGTCCGCATCCATCGAGATCAGTCCCTCGGCCGGATGGACAGTCCGGTGTTCTTCTCCATCGTTTCGTACCACGCATCGTCCTCGGAACCGTGCAAGGTTACATAGTCTTCGTCCGTTGTTGCCCTGCGCGATGCCAGGAATGGTTCGGCATCCGGTCCAACCGGATGCCGCAATTGCCAGGTTCCGCTTTCAATAATTTCGAGGATCTTTTCGCCCACGAGATTCGACGGCCTGGGACTCCGGAGCGACGCGGCAATCATGTGGGCAAATCGGCGTTGGTGCGGGTAAAGGGAATCGCGCATTGGCCCCCCAAGTCCTCTTGCCATCGCGGTATCAATGATGCCGGGCTCGACAATGGCGACACGAACGCCAA
>PLKU01000500.1:22336-25099 GCA_003140705.1 Acidobacteriaceae bacterium | reverse complement strand
TGCGGAGAATTGCAACCTCCGCGGCGTTGTCGCCTTCCTTGGCTACGGAACGGGCCTGGGCCGCGTCAATGTACAGCGATTCGGCGGCGTTGGCGGGGTTCTTGAGGCGCACAGCCTCGGCCTGCGCGCGCGTTCCGTAGGCCTTGGTATCACTTTTCCGAAAGCCCTCGGCCTGGGCGAGGCCCCACCAGCACATGGCACATTTGGGATCGACACGAATGGCCTGCTCGAAGGCTCTTTCGGACTCGTAGTCCCAGAAGTCGTGCATGAGGTTGAGCCCCTGGTCAAACCAGGCTTGTGCTTCCGGACTGGTATTGATGGTGATGTGGCTGTTGCCGATCCCGGTCATACGAATCGGGGCGGGAAGCTGCTCAGGGGGTGTCGCGAGCTGCATGCCGTCCATGCCGGGCATGCTGGCCATGGCCTGCTGCGCAAAGGCATGCTGGGTGGCGAAAACGGCTAGAAGAAAGGCGAGAGCGGAGACGGGGATGAGTGGCAAAACGGAGCGGCGGGGAGATTCAGGCAGGGCGTCGGGGAAGTACATGGAAGCAATATACCGGAGCGCCGGCGGGGATGGCATCCATAAATGCAGGCGCAGGGTCCTTCTACGGAAGCTCTTCCAGCTTGGGCTGGCGGTGGACTTCGAGGAAGAGCCGTCCGCGGCCGGTCGAGTGACAGCGCCGTGCGGAAACGCAGAGCGCCAGCTGGTACACGATCTTCGGGATGGCGATTTTCAGGCTGCGAGTTTGGCCGAAACGGCTTTACACTATTGTCCACACCATTAAGGAGCGAGCCTTGACCCCTGTATCCACCTTCGATCCCCGAGTTGACGCCTACATTGCAAAGGCTAAACCGTATGCGCAGCCGATCCTCATGCACATCCGAGAATTGGTACACAAAGCCAGTCCCGGCGTTGTCGAAGCCATCAAATGGAGCCGGCCCTTTTTCGAATATAAGGGCGCCATCCTCTGCAACATGTCCGCCTTCAAAGAACACTGCAGTTTTGGGTTTTGGGGCGTTGAAATCTCAAAGATTCTGCGCGAAGAAAGAGTTCTGCAGCCCGATGCCATGGGATCGCTGGGACGCCTTACACGCGTCGAAGACCTGCCCGCCGACAAGAAGATGCTCGTATTTCTGCGCAAAGCTGTGGGCTTCATTGACAGCGGCCAGTACACCAGTCCCATTGCCGCCCGACCGAAGGTGGTGAAAGCTCAAGCTCCCGCTGCGCCGCCGGAGTTTACCAAAGCGCTCAAGGCGAACAAGAAGGCCACTGCCGTATTCACCGCATTCAGCCCCAGTTGCAAAAAGGAGTACGTCGATTGGATCGCCGACGCCAAGCGCGCCGAGACTCGCGACCAGCGCATTGCCACGGCCGTTGAGTGGATGAGCGAAGGCAAGCAGCGCAACTGGAAATATCAGAACTGCTGACGCGGATCAACATGTACAGCAGCCATAGTGCGCGCGCTACTTGCGGTGGGTGTTCAGCTGTTCGAGGACGTGTTTGAGGTCGTCGAGCTTCTGGCCGGCCTCGGCGAGCTTGCCTTCGGATGTGAGGCGCTGGTAGTCAGAGAAATCTTTGGCGGCCTGGGTGATCAGGGTGTTTTGATCTTCCGCGGGCCTGGGTGCTCCGGCGGTTTCCGTTGTGGGCCGAGGCGCTTCAGTGGCGTTGAGCGTTGAACTTTCCGAGCCGAACAGGGAAGCCAGAGCCGCCTCAAAGGTTGGCGCATAGGCCAGGCGGTCTTGCAAAGCAAGGACAACCAGGCGCAACTCGGGCATGGGGCTGCGTTCGGCCTGCAGGTAGATGGGCTCCGCATAGAGCAAGGCGCGCCCGCAGGGAATGACCAGCAGGCTGCCGCGGCGAACGTGGGAGCCTTGCTGATTCCATAACGTCAATTGGCCGGAAAGCTGCGCGTTCTGGTCGATGCGGGATTCAATTTGCTGGGGACCGTCGACGAGCCGGGTCTTGGGGAAGTCATAGACTTCCGCGGTGCCATAGTGCGCGCCATCGCTGCGTCCGGCGATCCAGCCGATCAGGTTGTTGCGGTTGGCGGGCGTGAAGGGGAGAATCTCAACGAACTCGAGGCCGGACTCATCGGGGAGCTTCATGAGCACGAAGTTGGGCTCCATGGGCTGTGTAGATTGATCGCCGCCCTGGATTGAGCCTGTTTCAGTGGCAACGGTCCACAGGTCCTCGCGGTTGTAAAACACTTCAGGATTGGTCATGTGGTACAGGCCGTATACCTGGGCCTGCACGCTGAGCAGCAATTCAGGATAACGGATGTGCTTGTGAAGCCATGCAGGCATGGCGGAAGCGTCCTTGAAAAGGGAAGGGAAGATGCCACGGTAGGCAGCAAGGATGGGGTCTTCAGAGTCGAAGACGTAGAAGGTTGTGGTTCCATCGTAGGCGTCGACGACAACCTTGACACTGTTGCGCATGTAGTTGATGGACTGATTGCCAAGGGTCTCGTGCGCCGAGTAGGGATAACTGTCCGATGAGGTGAATGCATCCATGACCCAGGAGAGGCGACCGTCATCGCCAACGACTATGTACGGGTCTTCATCGAAGATAAGGAAGGGCGCCAGGGCCGCGGCGCGGTCGTGAACGTTGCGGCGCATGAGCAGGCGGCTCTGTGCATTTACATCGTCGCTGAAGGGCAGCTTGGCAATGTCGCCGCGGTCGAATGCGAGCAGGATGCGGCGCAGGAAGCCACCGACAACAATGCCGCCGCTGCCTTGGTAGGAAGTAAGGTTGTTGGTTTGGCC
>PLKU01000500.1:0-22271 GCA_003140705.1 Acidobacteriaceae bacterium | reverse complement strand
CCGTGCGTATAAATGAGTTTATCGTTGATCCAGTTGCGGCTGCTCTCAGGAAGCTTGTCAAGGCTGAGCTCACGCGCGGCGAGCATGACCTCGCGCGGCGAGCCGTCGATTTCGTAGCGATCAATGTCGATATCGGGAAAGTCGTAGTAGGTTCGAATCTCCTGAATCTGGCGCAGCGTGTCCTGCAGTGCTTTCACATCCCACAGGCGGATGTTTTGCAAAGTGGCCTGGTTGTTGGCGGGATCGGTGGCGCCGACAGTGGTCTCGGCGGGGAATTCGCGCTGGGTGAATTTGTCGAGACCGTAGGCCTGGCGGGTCATTTCGATGTTATGAGCGATGTAAGGCTGTTCGCGCACCAGTTCGTTCGGCTTGACCAGGAAACTGCTCACGTACCACCCGACGACGCCCATGACGACATAACAAACGGCGGCCGGGGTGATGGCGGCAACGAGCCAGCGCCCACGTGGTTTGAATGCGGCGCCTGCAAAAGCAATTGCCGCTCCCAGCAAAAGGGCCCAGGAAACAATCAGCATGCCGGTGAGGGTGACGTGCGCGTCAGTGTAGGTGACGCCTTCAAAAATGGTGTGGTGTTCAAACAGGAGGTCGAACCGGCCGACGTACACATGCAGCGCGAAGACGAACAGCAGGATTCCGACTGCAATGGAAGGGGCTCGCCATGGGATCTGGACGGAGCCGCTGAAATGGCCGCCGAAGGCCCGCGTGCCCCCGGTGATGATGATGAACAGGACGGAGAGAATGCAGATCAGAACGGACAGCGTAAGCAGCCAGCCGACGATGGTGTGCCATGCGGGCAACGTAAATAGATAGAAGTTGAGGGGCAGACCGAAGATGGGGTCGGAGACGCTTCCAGCAGCGCGCGGCGCGTACCAGTAGAGCGCCAGCACGTTCCACTGCGCTTCCATTGCAGCCGCGGTAGCGAGCGAAATCAGCAGCGAGGCGCCAACCGCGACGACGTTCAGCGCAGACTCGACAGGAAGGTTTATTGGGTTGCCGCCAATGAAGATGGTGTGAGAGCCTGGCAGATCGGCGCCGTGCGTGCGCTTGAGTGCAGAGAATGCACCGAAGAGAACGAGGAAAGTGACAGCAGCAAAAGCTGCAAAGATTCCCCATTCAAGAGCACGCGTCTTCCAGAACACGTCACCGTAACCGAGCGAACGGAACCAGAGCAGGTCAACCCAGTACGACAGCGAAGTCCTGCTGGAAAACACAATGACTGCGATGGCGGCGAGGAGGAAAAGGAAGATGCGGCGGCGAGGCCGCGGCGTGTTTGACTTGACTGGCCAATCAATCGACTCGGGCAATTCTCTACCCCAACGTGCTGATTCTTTGCTGCTGAGAGATCCAGGCTCGGTGGAGCGCTTGAAATGGGTGACCGCTGTCGAATTCTGGATCTGGATTGGAACAAAATCACCCAATAACAATGTAGTCCTCTTGCCGGGATCTTGCAGGAGCAGCCGTGCCCCGAACGAAGAGCGACGTCCATGGGGGGCTGTATCTGGCTGTTTCAGACCTCAGAACAACTCAATGGCAGGCCTGCTTTGGTCGCTGGTGGGTCCTTCTCCCGATACGGCAAGGTTGGGTGAGCGTCTGGCTTCTCATTCTGTAGGTTTTCAGGTGGTCCGCAAGGATTTGTGGGAAGGTTCGTTCGAGGCATCCGTCCCAGCCAGGGTCATAAGGCTTTTCCATCAGGTACTGCAGGTGCATGTTGACATCCGTGATGATCAGATTGGGTTTGATTCCTGACTTCAACCTTTCCGGCGCGGCCTGACCATGGTTTGCGGTCTCCACGAGAAAGCCGCTCATCGACAGAGTGGTCTTGAGGCTCATGCGCATGGTTACCGAGTCATCGACGACGAGAATTGTCATTGCCCTGAATGCATCCTCATGACGCGGATTTCACTCCTGTCTCAAGCCTGGAGCGCCTTGTAGCAACGTTGGTTCCACCGGAATACAACTGGGCGACCTCGGCACCTCCGAATGCTGAATCTGGCTTGTCGCATATCCACTATCTCGCGGGCCTGTAGCAGACAGCGGGATACATTGTTCATCGGGCGGTTTGAGCCGCGAGTTTGTGGCAAGTGGCAATACAGGCATGAATGCTGACGAAGTGGCTTGTCGGACTCGAGAAGCGCTGGTCATTGGGTGAATCTAGGAAACGCCCGGTGGATGCATGGGACGGCACGTTGAGCCGAAGTGAGGGAATTCTGCAGTAGCGAAATACAATGCGGCCGCAGTGTAAAATCAATCAACCGGCGGCGGGATGGGGCGATTTTTCTGGGATTGAATGAGTCTCTGCTGTCTGGCCACTTCCCTCAAAGCACTGGGACAAGTTTGTCGTTTATCGCAGAGGAGGAGCCGTGAGCGCTGTTGACCCGTCACTCTCGAACCGCGACTTGGCCCCGACTACGCGGGCGCAGCGGACATGGGGCACGTACAACTACATTGCCCTGTGGTTCTCGATGTCGATGGAGGTGACGACCTATCAGCTTGCGTCGTCATTGATCGCCAAGGGCATGGATTGGAAGCAGGCGCTGGCCACGGTGTTGCTGGGGAATCTCATTGTGTTGATTCCCATGCTGCTGAATGCGCATGCGGGCGCGAAGTACGGGATTCCGTTTCCGGTGCTGGTGCGGGCTTCGTTTGGGACGCGGGGCGCGAATGTGCCCGCGATTTTGCGCGCGATTGTGGCGTGCGGATGGTTCGGGATTCAGTCGTGGATCGGCGGCACGGCGATTCACTCGATGCTTGCGGTAATCTGGCCATCATTTGCTGCGCTAGAGGGCGTACTGTGGGCGTGCTTTCTGGGCTTCTGGCTGCTGAACATGGTTGTGGTGTGGCGCGGCGTTGAGTCGATCAGGCACCTGCAGGCCTTCGGCGCGCCCTTCATGTTTGTGATGGCCGCGGCACTGTTGATCTGGGTGCGTAATAAGGCGGGGAGCTTTGGCTCAATGCTGTCGACGCCGAGCCAGTTTCATTCGACGGGCGCGTTTCTTGCGGTCTTCTTTCCTTCATTGACGGCGATGGTGGGCTACTGGGCGACGCTCGCGCTGAATATTCCCGACTTTACGCGCTACTCAAAGTCTCAAACATCGCAGGCCTGGGGGCAGGCGTTTGGATTGCCGGTGGCCATGACGCTGTATACCTTTGTGGGCATCTCTGTGACGTCAGCTTCTGCGGTGCTCTTCGGCCATCCCATCTGGAATCCGATTGTGCTGATGGGCGCATTTCATCAGCCTGTCGTTGCATTCTTTGCGCTCATCGCCATTCTTGTGGCCACGCTGAACGTGAACATCGGGGCCAACGTGGTTTCGCCCTCCAACGATTTTTCAAACCTGTATCCGAGGCTGATCAGTTTTCGGACGGGCGGATTGATTACGGGCTTTCTTGGGCTGGCGATGTGTCCATGGAAGCTGCTGGCCACGCCGGACAACTACATATTTGGATGGCTGGTGGGATACTCGGGACTGTTGGGGCCGGTAGCGGGGATCATGGTGTGCGATTACTTCTTGATTCGCAAGACCGAGCTTGATGTGAATTCGCTCTATCATCGCGAGGGGGCGTACCACTATTCAAAGGGCATCAACCCGCGTGCGGTAACAGCGCTGGTGCTGGGCGTGGGGCTCGCGCTGATTGGCCTGGGCGTGAGTTCGCTGCACTTCCTGTATGACTACGCGTGGTTTGTGGGGTTCTTTACGGCGGGAGCGGCGTACCTGGTGCTCATGAAGGCGAGCGTGCCTGCCTCCTCCGGCGCTGCGGAGGAGGCAGCGTAGCCTAAGCTAGCGGACCTGCGGGAAGCCCAGGTCCACTTTGCTGGCGCTCGGATCGGGCCAGCGGCTGGTGACGACTTTGGAGCGAGTGTAAAACTGAATGCCTTCCGGGCCGTACATGTGGAGGTCGCCGAAGAGCGAAGACTTCCAGCCGCCGAAGCTGTAATAGGAAACGGGAACGGGAATGGGCACGTTGATCCCGACCATGCCCACCTCAACATCGAATTGAAACTGGCGCGCCGCGCCGCCGTTTTGCGTAAAGATGGCGGTTCCATTGCCGAAGGGATTGTCGTTGATCAGGCGAAGAGCCTCAGCATAGCTGGCGACGCGGACGATGCTGAGCACGGGGCCAAAGATCTCTTTGTCGTAACAAGCCATGCCAGGCTTTGCGTTGTCGATGATCGAAGGCCCGAGAAAGAATCCGTTGGTCTTCATTGCTGGATCGAGGCGGCCGTCGACTGCGAGGATTGCGCCTTCAGCCACTGCAGTGTCCAGGTGGGAGGCGACGCGATCGCGATGCTCGCGGGTGATGAGCGGGCCCATCTCGCTGGAGGGCTCTGAGCCGGGACCCACCTTGATGCGAGCGATCCGCTCGCGGATGGCAGCGATGAGGGGATCGGCCACATCGCCGACTGCGAGCACGACGGAGATGGCCATGCAGCGCTCGCCGGCCGCGCCATAGGCGGCGGACACCGCTGCGTCAGCGGCCATGGGAATGTCAGCGTCGGGCAGCACAAGCATGTGATTCTTGGCGCCACCCAGGGCTTGGACGCGCTTGCCGTTGCGAGTGGCCGTCTCATAGATGTAGCGGGCCACGGGCGTTGAACCGACAAAGCTGATGGCCTTGATGTCAGGATGCGCGAGCAGCCGATCCACGGCAACCTTGTCGCCGTGCACCAGGTTGAGAACGCCGTCGGGAACGCCTGCCTGCTTGGCCAACTCCGCAATGAAGACGCTGGCGGACGGGACCTTTTCAGAGGGCTTGAGGACGAAAGTGTTGCCGCAGGCGATGGCGTTCGACAGCATCCAGAGCGGGACCATGCAGGGAAAGTTGAAGGGCGTGATGCCGGCGACGACGCCAAGCGGCTGACGAATCTGGTAGACGTCGACGCCGCGGCTGGCCTGCTCGGTGTATCCGCCCTTGAGCAAGTTGGGAATGCCGCAGGCGAATTCTACATTCTCAAGGCCGCGCGCGACCTCGCCGAGCGAATCGGCCATGGTCTTGCCGTTTTCAAGGCTGATGAATGTGGCGAGCCGGTTGCGCTGTTCGGCAATCAAGTTGCGCAGATTGAAGAGGACCTCGGCGCGGCGTGACAGGGGCGTGGATCGCCACTCGGCTGCTGCGGCTTTGGCGGCTGCAACTGCGCGGTCCACATCCTCAACGCAGGCGAAGCCTACCTCGGCGATAACTTCGCCGGTAGCGGGGTTCGTCACGGCGCCACTGCGCCCGGAGGTTGCCGCGTCCGACTTCCCGTCGATCCAATGAGAGACCACGGTGTGGGTCAATGTCTCTGATGCGCTCATGATCTTGGAACCTCCTCAGGACGTTCGTATCCAATCGATCGTTTTCGATGCCAGCTTGTCGAACGCCGTCATGGCAAGCTGCAGATGGTCTTCCTGTGTATCTTCAATCTTATTGTGGCTGATGCCTTTGAGCGATTGCACAAAGAGCATGGTTGTCGGAATGCCGGATCGCGAGACTTCAGCTGCATCGTGCAACGGGCCGGAAGGCAAGCGATGGGTGCGGCCGGCTGTTTCGCGAATTGCTTCTTCGCAGCGTTCGATCAATGCGGGGTGAAATGGCTCTGGGGCAATGTTCCAGATGCGGGACCACTCCACGGTGCAGCCTTCCTCTTTTGCGAATTGAGCACTTTTATTCTGGGCCTCGCGATAAATTGCGGCGAGCACGTCGGCATTGAGGTCGCGCTGGTCGAGGGTTGCTTCGCAACGGCCAACAACAGCAGTGACGATGCCCGGGAAGGTCTTGACGCTGCCGATGGTGCAGACGGCGTCAGGATGCTTCATGGCGATGGGGCGAATCTCAAGAGCGAGCTTTGCGGCGGCAGCCAAGGCATCGCGGCGCGCATTCATGGGTGTGGAGCCGGAGTGCGCTTCCTGGCCGTGAAAGGTGATGGCATGGCGCTCGACGCCCTTGGTGCCAAGCACCGCGCCGAGCGGAAAGCCCATTCTCTCAAGCACGGGGCCCTGCTCGATATGCAGCTCAAGATAGGCTGCGGCGTTCTTCCGCTCCCGTTGCGCGTCGCCGATGGAATCGATCGAGACGCCGCAATTGGCCAGCGCATCTTCAAGGCGAATGCCGGCCGCGTCGGTGCGTCCGCGATCCTGATCGATCGTTGCAGTACCAGCGAATGCGGACGATCCGAAGAGGCTGCGGCCGAAGCGCGCGCCCTCCTCATCGGCCCAGTCGACGAGGCGGACAGTAATGGGCGGTTTGCCGTTGTACTCCTCGGCAATGCGGCGAAGCACGGCGAACGCGCCGATGACGCCGAGACAGCCATCGAGCCAGCCGCCATTGGGAACGGAGTCAAGGTGACTGCCGAGGATCAGTGTCTTATCAGAAGCGCCAGGGAGGGTGGTCCAACTGTTGCCGGCAGAGTCGAGATGGTGCTCGATGGGAAGTGTGCGCAGTTTGGACTGGAACCACTCGCGTGCCTTGAGCCAGATGGGCGTCCAGGCAACTCGTTGCGCGCCGTTTTCGTCGGCGGTAAGGGAGCGCAGCTCCTTGAGCAATTCGATGGCATCTTTGGCGTCAAGCGGCATGATTCACCGCCTGTTGCGCGGCATGATGCGGCTTGCGGCGGATCATCTGTCCTCGTCCTGGCTCACCGACAAAGACTCCATCGCGCACCTGCACCTTGCCGCGCACGGTGACCACGGAAGGACGGCCCTCGATGGTGAAACCTTCAAATCCGTTGTAGTCATTGTTGGTGTGCTGCGCTTTCGCAGAGATGGTGCCGCGATACTCGGTGTCATAGATGACCAGGTCAGCATCCGAGCCGACGGCGATCGCGCCTTTGCGCGGAAAGAGGCCGAACAGTTTGGNNAAGCGGTGAAGGCTGAGCCCGCCGCGCTTTACGCCGTAAGTGTACATCAGGTTGACGCGATCTTCGAGGCCGGGAATGCCGTTGGGAATCTGGGTGAAGGCCTTGGCGCCGAGAAGCTTCTGCTCCGTGTCGAAGGGGCAATGGTCGGTGCCAACTGTGTCGATTAGTCCGGCTTCAAGCGCGCCCAACAGGATGGGAAGATTGCGCTNNGCTCGGCGAAGGTCTTGTCGAGCAGAAAGTGCGGCAGCACCGACTCAACGTAAATCTTGACGCCGCGCAATTTGGCCTCAACGGCAGCGCGGAGAGCCGGAGCACAAGAGAGGTGCACCACGTAGCCGGTTGCGCCGGTCTCTTCGAGAAAAGTCGCAAAGCGGCTGGTGCCTTCCGCCTCAACAGCTTCAGGCCGGCTGGGCTCGTGCCATTCAGGGCCGGTCTTACCTTCGGAGAGGAGGAGTTGCTGCAACTGACCAACCAGCTCGGCATTCTCACAATGGGCGGTGGTGATGACACCAAGGCTCGAGGCAAGTTTGAGGGTATTGAACATCTCTTCATCGGTGACGCCGAAGAAGTTTTTGTAAGCAAGAAATATTTTGAAAGATGCGGTTCCGTCGGCGACAATCTCGCGCAGTTGCGCCTCGGTGTTGGCGTCGTAGCGCGTAACGGCCATGTGAAAGGCATAGTCGCAGGCGCTGTTGCCCTGAGCCTTTTGCTTCCAGGTGTTGTATCCCTCGAGCGCGTCCTCGTTGCGCGAGGGGCAGACCATTTCGATAAACGTAGTAGTCCCACCGATGAGGCCGGCCACGCTGGCTGTTGCGTGAGTGTCCTTGGCAAAGGTGGCCATGAAAGGAAGATGAATGTGAACGTGAGGGTCAATAAAGCCGGGAAAGACCAGCTTTCCTGTCGCATCTATGACCTCAGTCCCGGCCGGCACTGCGAGGTCAAGCCCGATGCGGGTTATGGTTTCATGCTCGATAAAGATATCGGCGCGTGATCGGCTTTCCGCGGTCACGATTTCTCCGCCCCTGATCAGCAGTCCCATTGCAGCGATCTCCTCTTGCGCTTCTACGGTGATTCTTGATGTGAGCTAGTGGATGTGAATGCCCACGCGATCACGATAGGCCTTCATGGTCTCCCAGTCCTCGGTGACCTGGGTTTGGTTCTCGGACAGCTCGCTCCATGTCACTTCACTTCGGCCGGAGGGAAGCTCGACCATCTGGATGCAATCGTCGACTGGGCACACGTTATAGCAGAGACGGCAGCCAACGCAATCCGCTTCGCGGATGACGGGCTGAGGGCGAGTTTCAATGGCCTGATCCTTGCCGTTGGAGCGTATATCGTAGGCGCGCGGCTCAACCAGAGTGCCCTGGGGCGAAACCAGGTCAATGCACTGATGCGCGGTATCGTTGCAGGCTACGTAGCAAAGATCGCACTTGATGCACTTGCTCGCGTCGATGCGGGCGACCGCGCGATAAGAGAGATCGAAGTTCTTGAAATCGGAGACGCGATGCAGGCTGTGGCCGCAGACCTCCGGGATGGTCTTGAAACCCTTCTCGTCCATCCAATTGGAGAGCCCGTCACAAAGGTCCTCAATGACGCGATAGCCATAATGCATCACGGTGGTACAGACCTGAAGGCTGGATGCGCCCAGAAGAAGGAATTGCGCCGCATCCTGCCAGGTGGCAATGCCGCCCATGCCGGAGATGGGGATGCCCGACTTGCCCACAATCTCGTCGGTTCCGAGCGCGGCGAGCATGTTGAGCGCAATAGGCTTGACGGCGGGCCCTGCATAGCCGCCGTGGCCGCCTTTGCCGCCAATGCTCGGGGTGAGTTCGAGGGTTTCAAGATCGACACCGACGATGGAGTTGATGGTGTTGATGAGCGAAAGTGCATTAGCCCCTGCAGCCACACCGGCGCGCGCAGGCAACACAATGTTGGTGATGTTGGGCGTGAGTTTCATGATGACCGGGATGGTGGCGGCCGCCATGACCCAGCGGGTGATCTGTTCGCAATACTCCGGCACCTGGCCAACGGCCGCGCCCATGCCGCGTTCGCTCATGCCGTGCGGGCAGCCGTAGTTCAGTTCAATGCCGTCCGCGCCGGTGTCTTCAATGAGGCGTACGATGTCGCGCCAGGTTTCGGGTTTGGACTCGACCATGGCGGAGACAATGACCGCGCGATCAGGCCAGGCGCGCTTGACCTCGGCAATCTCACGCAGATTGATTTCAAGCGGGCGGTCAGAGATGAGCTCTACGTTATTGATGGCCAACATGCGCTGACGGCCATAGTGCCATGCGCCGTAGCGGTTGGAGACGTTCAGCACAGGAGCACCGATGGTCTTCCAAACAGCCCCGCCCCAGCCCGCCTCAAAGGCCCTGTGGACCTGCGCCCCGGAGTTGGTTGGTGGGGCCGAGGCGAGCCAAAAGGGATTGGGTGACTTGATGCCGGCAAAGTTGATGCGAAGGTCTGCCATGGCTAGTTCACCTCGACCGGCGCAGATTGCTGCGCGAACCAATGGTGGATGGCGGCGGCGGCGAGTTTACCGTCCTGCACGGCCATGACCGTGGAGGCGGCACCGGATGCGCGGATGCAATCGCCGATTGCGTAGACGCCGGCAAGGCTGGTTTGAAAGCTCGCGTCGACTTCGATGAAGCCTTTCATTGTTTCCAAACCGAGATCCGCAGCGAGAGAAGGCTTGATCTGGCCGATTGCCTTGACGATCTGATCGGCGGTGAGAAGAAACTCCGAGCCCTTCACTGCCATTGGCGAGGGACGCCCAGATGCATCGGGCGCGCCTAATTCGACGCCCAGACACTCGAGACCGATGGCCAGGCCGCCCTCCAATACCACGCGCGAAGGCTGAGTGAGGAAACGAAACTCGATGCCTTCTTTGCGGGCAAAGTCGTATTCGTGCTCATAGCAGCTCATCTCGCGATCGGTGCGGCGATAGACCATCGTCACGCGATCAGCGCCCAGACGCCTGGCGATGGTGGCGCAATCGACAGCAGTGTTGCCGGCGCCGATGACGATGACGTTGCGGCCGACCTTCAAGCTCGCTGCGTTCGCCTTGCTTGCTTCAATGAATTCCAAGCCATCGATAATCGCTTCTTCACCCTCGATCCCGAGGCCGGGGGTTCGGCCGAGGCCGACGCTGAGGACAACGGCGTCAAAGTCCTTCTGAAGCGCGGGCAGAGAAAGATCTTTGCCGAAATCGACGCCGGTTTTGATGGTGACGCCGAGGCCTTCGATCATGCGCGCTTCGTTGAGCGCAACGTCGACTGGTTCACGCAGCGCGATGATGCCGTAGGTGGAAAGACCGCCGGGCTGGGTACGCTTCTCAAAGATTGTGACTGTGTGACCCAGCTTGGCTAGTTCGCCGGCGCAGGAGAGGCCCGCTGGGCCAGCGCCGATAACAGCGATTGAGCGGCCCGTGGGAGAGGCATTGACGACAGGATAGCTGCGATGGTCGCGAGCGTAGTCCATGGCGTAGCGTTGCAGGCGTCCAATGGAAATGGGCTTGTGATCTGCGCCAAGCACGCATGCGCCTTCACATAACTCCTGCACCGGGCAGACGCGAGCGCAGGTGGCGCCAAGGAGGTTTGAGGCGAAGATGGTTTCAGCGGAGCCGCGCAGATTGTTGGAGGCGATTTTCTTGATGAAGCGGGGAATATCAATATGAGTGGGGCACGCATGGGTACAAGGTGCGTCGTAACAGTAGAGGCAGCGGTCCGCCTCAATGGCCGCGGCATTCTGAGTGAGCGGGGACAGTTGTTCCGCGAGCGCATGGGTGGTATTTCTTGATATTGAAGATGCCGATTCCATCCATCGACTCCTAGCAAAGGATGTGTATCTCTACTCTAACGGCGGCTTTGAGTGCAACGGGTGCAACTGATCGGGCCCTGCAAACGGGAAGACTCTGACGGCGCCAGAGTTCATATTCTAGTCCAAATCCTTCACCAGGCAAGAGACATCTTGTGAACCAGGCAGATTACCTGGGCGATCAGGGAGAGATGGTCTGGACTGTATTGCGCACCTCACGCAGCGGCAATGCAGTTGCAGCGGTGAGGGACTGCTGAATCTCAGCGAGGATGGAAAAGGCGATGGTTTCAGCAGATTCTGCGCCGAGATCGAGTCCCATGGGAGCGTGCAGTTGAGAGAGCGAGCGCTCGATCCACGGTTCGCCTGCAAAGGCGGCCGGAGAAGGCAGGTTGAGCAGGCGCGCAACTTCGACGAGCAGTTCTCGCGTGCGCCTCTGGGGGCCGAGCACACCGATATAAGCGAGAGGATTTTCTAATGTCAGCAGCGAGGCAAGGATGCGCGCATCCTGCTCGAAGCTGTGGGTGAGAATAACGGCTGCGTCACGGGTTCGCATCCCGGCGAAAGTTGGTGCTGGCCGAGCGGACTTTTCGACCGGAAGCTCATTGATGCGCAGGGCGGTCACAGCATCCGCCGTGGGGAATCGCTCGTGGGTGGCGAGTTGAGAGCGGCCGTCGGCCACGGAGACAAACCAGCCGAGCTCTTTTGCAAGACTCAGCAGCGGCTTGGTGTCGTCGCCTGCGCCGAAGATCCAAAGGCCGGGCCGGGGAGAACGGAAGTTGGTCCAGACGCGAACTTCGCTTCCATCCATTGAAATGCGCTCTTCCATCGACTCCTTGTGAGCTAGAACCAGCTGAGCCAGGTTCACCAGGGAGGCGTCGGCGGCCTGGGTTGTCTGCGGAAAGTCAGGGAGCGAATCGGGTTCGAGGCCGGCGAAGGCGCGGCGACCGATTTGTAGGCCCTCAAGGACTGTGGCTATGGCGATGGGAGTGCGCTGGTGAAAGGCTTGCTCGAGTGCCGCGAGAAGCGGCCTGGCGGTCGGGCGGCGTTCCAAGAGAAGGAAGATCACGCCGCCACAGCCGGAGCCATAGGGCATATCGCCGTCTTCCTCGACCGTGGAATAGCGCTGGACGGTGGGGCCGTTCTCAGTGAGCCACCAGGCGCGGCCGGCCACCTGGGCCTCGAGGCATCCCCCGCTCACAGTGCCGGCGCGGCGGCCATCCGGGGCGATCAACATGCATGCGCCGGGCTTGCGATAGCTGGAACCCTGGACAGCTACGACCGTCGCAAGAACGTAGTCCGCCGAAGCGGCTTCAAGCTCCCGCCAGAGAGGCAGAATTCGTTCAAGGTCGGTCATTCGTCTATTGTCGCTCAGGATGCGGGGATTTGCGACTGGAGGAGAGTTGGGGCATTCGTTCGTTTTTCGGTCCAGGGGAATCTCACGAAGGGCGCAAAAGGAGAAAGGCGGTCCCGGTTGGGACCGCCCTCCTGGTCGAGCCGCGTGGTTTAGAAGTTGAAGTGGAGAGACATTTGAATCTGGCGCGGGCTGCCGATGGTGTGGGTAACGATGCCGAGACCGCTCGGACAGCTATAGAAACTGTTCGGGACAGACGCAACGCCCGATGCTGTACAGGTACCCGGCAGGACGGGCGTTCCCGGAGTCGGGAAGGCGTTGTAGCCCGCATTTTGGGAGACCTCGTTGCCGGGAATATCGAAGCTGGTAGTGTTGGTCAGGTTGTAGACATCGAAGGTGTACTTGAGGCTGTACTTGTCGCCAATTTTTGTGTCCTTGATGAGCGAAGCATCGGCGCGCTTCTGGAAGGCCTGGCGAAAGATGTTGCGTTGCCCGGTGGTAAAGCCGGTTTCATAAGGATCATCAGGTGGGATGGCGCCGTTCAGGCCACCCGCGGGCAGCAGTGGAAGTGTAAAGCAATTCGGCTTCAACGCCGATACGCCAGTCACGGGGAACCATGCGCCGGACGCGTGAGTCAGGGCAGACTTGGCCGTGCAACCTGCAGCCAGCGGCACAATGGGGTTGGTAATGCCGTCGGCGGTTGAGTAGTAAATGCTGCCGATCGAGCCGGAGAAATCAATGATGCTGTAGGGCTGGCCGCTTTGCAGAACGGTATCGCCGACCAACGACCATCCGTCGATGAATTTGCCTTCGAGTGAGCTCTGTTTGGCGAACTCGGGGAGGCGGAAGACGTAGTTGAAGTTCAGAACGTGGGTTCGGTCGAAGTCGGAGGAACCATAGCCGCTGCGCAGGTTGAGAGGGTTGTTGCCGTTATAGAACAGGCCGAGTCCGCTCTGCTCGTCGAGTGCGTGCGAGAAGGTGTACGAAGCGCCAACCTGGATGCCATGGCTCATGCGCTTGTCGACATGTATCTGTGCCGCATTGTACGCATCAACGCCTTCCGCAACATAGGAGATGGATTCTGCCGCGTAGCCGATATAGGGAACGCGAAGGTCGACGTTGCCACCCTCGTAGTTGGCAAGATAATAGGCGGACGATCCGAAGCAGGCAGGCGCTGTCGCCGGCAAGCTGTTGAACCCGACATTGTAGCCGTAGCTATAAGCCTGAGGGCATGAGCCGCCGGCGAGGAGCGGACTTGAGGGAGAGGCGATCTTGGGCTGATTGAATGGCAGCGGGATGACCTGGTGGCGACCCAGGTTGCCCACATAGCCTATTTCAATGGCTAGATCATTTCTGGGCTGCCATTGAATATCTAGCGTGTAGTTCATGGTATAAGGCAGCTTGTTGGCGCGGTCGTAGACGCCAAGAGAGATCGGTTGGCCGTTGTTGGTGACCAATCCGTTGGAATTTCCCGGTCCCGGGCAAATTCCCGAAATACCGCCCAATCCCTCGTTCACGATGCTGCAGACGTTGGGCAGGTGAGCCGACAGATCCGAGGCTTTCGGGTTGTTGGGAGCCGCAAATTCCAGACTGGTGCCATATGGATTCTCAAGATCGCCGGCAGCGTCTGTGGGTGGCCCTGTGGGATTACCGAAGCCGCCGTTGCCTCCGCAGGTGGGAATGTAGTCCAGGTAGAGTGACTGCGAGGCTGATGGGCAGCTTGAAGTATTCACGAAGGGCAGCTGCTGGTTGACGCCGAAGGGACCGCCGGTGACGGTGCCGATGGCGTAACCGGGCGAAAAGTAGCTGAAAAGTTCGCCGCGGTCGTAATACAAGCCGCCGCCTGCGCGGACGACCACTTTACTGTGAAACATTGATGGCTGCCAGGCAGCGCCAACGCGCGGACCGATGCCCCACTGGCGGCCAGTGAGGGTGGTGTTGCTCACGCCGCTGGTGCCGTTGGCGTTGTTGCCGGCGATGATCAATCCGGTGTTGTTGATCACGTCGGAGGCTGCATTGTAGTTGTAGAGTGTGGGTTCGAAGTTGAAGATGCGGCCGTATTTCTCGGTCAGCCCGCCATCCCAGTCATAGCGAACGCCGGCAGTGAGCGAAAGGGTTGGAGTGATTTGCCACTTGTCCTGCACATAGGTGCCGAGCTGGTTGGCGCGGTAGTAGCGGTTCGCATTGCCCTGCAGGAATGAGGTGACATAGAACCCAGTTGCCGAACTGCCGGGGGTGACGAAACCTTGCACAAACTGCTGGAAGTCGTCACTGGCAACCGTACCTGTCCCGGTGCGCTTATCGATGGTGTTCAACTGAGTGTATGTATAGCTTCCCCCGAAGCTGACCGTGTGTTTGCCCAGAATCCAGATGGCGTTGCCTGAGGGCGCCAACCGGTTCTGGAACACGCCGGTGTTGGCAGACTGACCTTCTGCGTTGGGGCCGATGTTGAGGTACACAGGGCTGACACCGGAGGGCTGATTATCGCCAAGTATGTTGTAAACGGAGACGCCGGGAAAGTAATTCGATCCAAACATATTGATGGAGCCGGTTCCGGCAGCGCCGCCGGGGATTGAACTTGGGCCAAAGGGCTGGATGTTGTCTCCCCAGTTCTTCTCGCGGATGAAGCCGAGCGTCTGTGTTGTGCTGAGGTTCGACTTGATCACAAAGGTATTGATGATGGAGGCGACCTGCGTGCCGGAATCGAGGTGCTCGTCGAATCCAGGGACGTTGGAGTATCCGTAGGGCGCGATTGTCGGATCGTGCTGGTAGAAGTACTTCAGGCTGAGCGTGTCCTTCTTGGTGGCGTTGTAGTCGATGTCGGCGACAGCCAGGTCTGCCTTGAACCGCGCGGTGCCGGGAAGGAAGGCGTTGTCAATATGCGAGGCAGTTGGAGCAACGCCCTTTAGGGAATCATTCGGTATGAGCCACTTGCCGGGCTCGCCGGGTAGTGCGGGTGAGTTGAACAAGACGAGGGCGTCTCGGTCGATCTGGGAGGAGACCAATGGGTTGCAATAACCGGCAGCTTGACCCTGAGGCGTGCAAAAAGAGGCGTTAGAGATACTCGCAATTGCGTTTGCAGAACGGTCGTCCGTGAGGCCTATGGGAACGTCCATGAAGGAGTCGCCGATCTCCTGATCCGCCACATGCAGGTGTTGAAAAGAGACGAACCCAAACAGCTTGTCCTTGATAAGGGGACCGCCAACGGTGCCGCCGAGGACGTAACGGTTCAATCCCGGCACCTTGTCATTCGCCGGAACGTCCGGATCCTGGTTGAAGAAGAATGGAGCGGCGTTGATCCAGCTGGTGCCGCGGTGCGCGTAGACCGTGCCGTGCCAGGTATTGGTGCCTGAAGCGGTGCTGAGATCGATGTGCGCGCCGGAAGTCGATCCCTGCTCCGCGTCATACATCGAGGCGTTGACGCGCACTTCCGAAATGGTTTCGGGCGCCGGCGTGGGTATGGCGTTGCCGATGGTGAGATAAATGGAGGCGACGGACAGAATTGCGCCGCCACCGCCGCCGGGGCTGGTCTGGGCGCCGGTTGAGTTGATCACGCGCGCCGAGGACACCTGGCTGGTGCTCTTGCCGTTGAACAGGTTGCTGGCATCCACGCCATTCAGCAGGAAGCTGTNNGTATCGCGCTGGCCGTTGGCCCAGATGGGCGAGTTGCCCAAGCCGGAGTTTGCGCCGGTTCCGCCCCCAAGTTCCGCGCTGACGCCGGTGGATTGCGTGGCAAGGCCGGTAAAGCTGCCCGTCGCCAGGGGTACGGCTTCAATTTGCGCCGTATCAAGCACGTAGCCATTGGTGGTGTCCACGGCGTTCATCAGCGGCGCGGCTTCCACTTCAACTGTGGTCGTGGTTTGCCCGATTTTGAGCGTGGCATTCACCGTGGCCGTACGATCGGCTTGCACGGCGATGTGCTGTGTTCTTTGCACATCAAAACCCTCCGCCGTGTAGGTGAGGGTATAGGTGTCGATGGGCAGGTTCACAAAAGTGTAGCCGCCAGTGCCATTCGTCTTCGTCGAGCGCGTAAGCGAGGTCTGCTCATCCACAACCGTTACCGTGGCATTGGGGATCACACCACCCGAGGGGTCGGTCACCTCACCGGTGATGCCGCCAAGCGTTTGCTGTGCGAACAAGGAGGAGCAGCACAGCGCAGCGGCTGCCAACATGGCAAGCAGTCGCGGAAGCAGAGAAGGGAAGCTACGCAGCGAAGACGTCACTTGGATTGGCCTCAGAAATTGGGATTTCCCCGAAAGGTCCCTGGGGATATGAAAAGATCAAAAATCGGCGCCTGGACGGCCGGCGCTCTTGTTTTTGTTTTATCTTGGTCGATCTTGACTACAAAGTGCAGACAGGATATCGATTAGTCCATAAGGATCATCTAAGTTTTTGGTAGTTTTGGTTTGGAAATCCCGGCCGGTATCGTTCGGGCAAAGAAGACACGGGAACCCCGAGATTGGTCGGTGCGGCAACCGCGCGGCCTGAGCTATCAGCGCAGTCTGGGGATTCCCCGGACAGCGCAACTGGCAGAAGGCTCTCTTCTCCGACGGATTGCCTCGGCGAGCGTTTGGGGGGAGATCTCCGTTTCGGGAAGGTAAATCGGTAAACCTGGCAACCGTGGCCAGCTTGGGACGAAAACAAGCCCTCGGCGCGGACTGGATCGGGGGAGCCCGCACGGAAGGATTCCGCTTGAGCCGTTCGGCGCGGCCAAGATAGCATGAGCCATGATTACGCGTGCCGCGAAGATGCTGCTGGTTGCAGGGGTCGCTTTCTACTGTTCGCTGGTCGCCTTCAACAACCTGACCGATTTCAATTCGAATTACGTATTTGTTCGCCACACGCTGACGATGGATACGACGTTTCCCGGGAACAATGGGATGTGGCGCTCGTTGCATTCGCCTGCAATTCAACTTGTTTTCTACCTGTCAATCATTGCGTGGGAGATATTGACGGCGATTCTGCTGTGGTGGGGAAGTGTACGGCTGCTGCGAGCGTTGCGGCTGCCAGCAGTTGCTTTCAACGCTGCCAAGGGCGTGCCTGTGGCAGCGCTGACTCTCTCATTGTTGATGTGGCTGGTTGCCTTTCTTGCAGTAGGCGAGGAATGGTTTCTTATGTGGCAATCAGCGCAGTGGAACGGCCAGTCGGCAGCGTTCCGCATGTTTACGGTCGTTGGGATCGTGCTGCTGTTCGTATTGCACCCAGACGTCGAAGGGCAGCCATGAGTGCTTCGATTCCAGCGATAGTTCTTGCCGCGGGGGCGAGCCGGAGGCTGGGCCAGCCGAAGCAATTACTGAAACTGGATGGCGAGACCTTGGTTGAGCGAGCGGTTCGCCTGGCTAATGAGGCCGGCGCGGCGCCGGTCATCGCTGTCTTGGGCGCTCATTATCAGGCGATCCGCGCGGCCGTTGCACTTGAGGGCGCGATCCATATCCTCAATGACGAATGGGAGCAGGGAATCGCCAGCTCAATTCGTGCGGGCATTGATGCGCTCGATGCTATCGCTCGCGAGGCGTCAGGGGTGCTGATCCTAAGCTGCGACCAGCCACGCCTCACTGCCGGTCATCTGCGGGCATTGATTCAGGAGTTTACCGTGCACAATGAGCCCACCATTGTGGCCTCAGCTTATGCCGGAGTTCATGGAGTGCCCGCCGTGTTTCCACGCGGAGCATTTGGGAATCTGCTTGCGTTGCGAGGCGACCAGGGGGCGCGGTCGCTGCTGGCTGTGCCGCAATGGCCGGTGGTCGCATTGCCGCTTGAGGGCGGTGAAGTGGACATTGACCAGCCCGGCGACCTGGCGCAGTTGAAGTAGGCCCTAGCGCTCGATCGTAGCTTCAATGTAGCCATGTGGCTCATCGATGGGGACGAAGATGTGGTTGGGGTTGTCCTGACCAAACGGGCTCAAGTCAGCCAGAAGATGGTGAAGATTGGGCATGGTGAGCTTGATGCGCGAAATCTCCGGCGCTGCCGTCAGGGCTACCTTTCCCATATCGAATAGCGTGTGCTGCACGCTCATGCTGTGATGCGCCGCAAACTCCTTGAGCATGGCAGCAACGATCCGCGACCTCACTTGCGCGTAGTCTGGCGCGCTGGCGGCGTAATCCCAAGTGGCCGTGGCGCGGGTGCCGAAGATGCGATCTGTGGCGGGTTTGAGCGTGGTGAGCTTGTCTTTGATGTAGCCGGTAAACGCGGACTTGGTGGTCTTGAGAATCACGAGGCCATCCACGCCGGATCTGACGGACCACTCGCGGCCCTGGTCGCGCACGGCATGAGCGGTTTGGACTTCAGGACCGCCAAGCTTGAAGGTGGTTGCTTCAGGCGCGCCATCCACGATCATTCGCTCCCAGGCCTTTTCTTCAACTTCGACGCAGGCCCCGCTGACCTGCGGATTGTTGGCCAGCAGATAATCGCCGAGTTCCATGGCAAATGCTTCGATGGTTTCTGCGTTTGAGGCACGTGCCAGCGAATAAACGGTGTTCTTCATCGTGTCTGTGGGCAGCAGTTTGCTGTTGTCGGCCTCAGTGAAGCTGGTCTCGAAATCACCTTCGAGCAGTACCTGCACGGTCCACTCATTGAAGTCGTGACGATCGCCATGCCGCGTAATCCGTGACAGCCGCACGCGCGATTTTCCGTAGCGATTCTCACCCAGTTTTGCCATCGTCTCAGCTTCCTCGATAGGTTGTGTAGCTGTTGTCGCTCAGGAGCAGCGGCAGGTGATAGTGCGCCTCACCATCGCAGTGGAAGACGACGGTAATTTCAGGATAAATTGTGCTGCGCCCAGCGTGCCTAAGGTACGCACCGGTATCAAATGTCAGGCGATAGATTCCGAACTGCGCGTCCTGCGCGAGATGCCGGCAACGCCCGTCGGCATCCGTTGCGCCCGCGTCAACAGCGGTCCATGCGTCCCCGTCTCGCCGGTCTAAACGGACCGAAATGCCCACGGCTGGCTTGCCAAGTACGGCGTCCAATACGTGTGTCGTGATGGTACTCATCCGAGGAGCCACTTTCCAAGGCGTAATTGGGTAATTTGACGCTGCTGTTCCGCGGCCTCAAGCAACTCGCTGGCTCGATCGGCAACCAGACGGTGTTTGAGAATCTCAAGCATCTCTTCAGCGCTCTTGCCGGTCGCGCAAACAATAAAGCTGAATCCGAGGCGCTTCTCATATTGGGCATTGGCCGCAGCCAGTTCGGCAAGCACTGCTGCCGTTGCTGCCCTCGTGGAAGCCTGCTCCTGGCTGGACCATGCGGAGGACTGCGGCGAGGCATGCGCAGATCTTTCTCCACCGATGCGCGGGTGACAGGCGAATGCTTCAAGCCAGTCCTCCTCTTCCATGCGGCTCCAGACTTCATCGGCCGCAGCGCTCAGTTCAGCGATATTGCGCATAGGACGCATTGCGATCATGGCCGTGGCCCAACGGCGTGCGCCGCAGCAGGCAATCATCGCTGCCAGCGCCGTGCCCGGGTTTGCGGTATTCCAGGCGTGCAGGGTGGAGTTCACTTTGACGCATCCCCTGTCCGCAACTTTATCAAAAATTCCTCAAGGAGATTGGCGCCCACCTGCCGCCGGTACGTGGCAGTGGATCGGATGTCATCTATCGGCGTGGCCTCCGCCAGCAAAGCGGCCCGCGCAGGCTGAATGGTGATTGAGTTGATCGGCTGGCCCAAAAGAGCAGTTTCAACCTGCACCAGGCGTACCGGAAAGGGCGCGAGGCTGGCCGCTGCCACCCGAATTTCGCTCATCTGGCCTTCTTTGAGGAGCGCCGTCACGGCGAGCGCAACTTTTGCAACGGCCATGGCGCGCCGCGTTCCAACTTTGCGCAAATACTGCCGGTGCTGCGCGAATCGCCGAGGCAGATGAATGGCGTAGAGCAGTTCGTCAGGAGCCATCGCATTCTGCTTGTAGCCGGTGTGGAAAGCTGCATAGGGAATACGGCGGCTACCGCGCGAAGACACGAGCTCGATCTCCGCGTCGTATACAAGAAAAGCGGGCGAGGAATCCGCGGCTGGTGATCCGTTGACAAGATTGCCGCCAACCGTAGCGCGGCTCTGATTGGCGATGGAGCCGATCCAGCTTGAGGCTCTGGACACAAGCGGCCAATCCGCATTGATCGCCGCATGTGCGCGAAGGTCGCGGAACGTGGCGGCTGCGCCGATGGCAATGCTCTCTGTCCTGTCCTCAATGAAACGCAGCTCGGGGATGCCCCAGAGGCTCACAAGCTTTTCTGCAACGGGCTTGCCTGCCGCGTGAGCCACCATGATTTCAGTTCCGCCGGCGATCGGGGTCCACTCGCCGGGTGCGCTGGACATAAGATCGAGCACCGCTGCAAGGCTGCCCGGCGCGATCATCTGGTGGGCCTCAGCGTTACCGCGCATGAGCTGCCTGCTCTTCAGTGGAGGTCGATTCGTTTGCCGCCGCCTTGACCACCGACTCAAAGATGCGCATGAATCCCGTGCAGCGACAGAGATTGCCCGCAAGGCCCTCGCGGATTTCGGCGATGTTGGGATGGGGATTCACGTCAAGCAATTGTGCAGCGGCCATCAACATGCCCGGGGTGCAGATGCCGCATTGTGCGCCTCCGCAGGCAAGAAATGCCTTTTGCAAAGGATGCAACTCTCCGTTGGTTGCGAGCCCTTCAATAGTCTGGACCGTTGCGCCCTCGGCTTGAATTACGGGGACCAGGCAGCTGTTGACCAATTCGCCATTCATGCGCACGGAGCACGAGCCGCACTCGCCTTCGCCGCAGCCTTCTTTGGTCCCGGTGAGGCGCAGGTCTTCACGCAGCACGTCGAGCAACCGCTTCATGGGTGGCGCATGAACGGCACATGGCTCGCCGTTGAGAATGAAGCGGATGGTGGCCCATGGCGCGCTCATACGGCGGATGGCTCCTCGGCCGGAAGCTGAGCGGCAAGTTCAGCAAACAGGTCTTCAGGCAACAGCGGAATGGCGCGGAAGCCAATGCCCGTGGCGTCCCTGATGGCATTCAGGATTGCGGGGGCGGGGCCATCATGCGGCAATTCGCCGATTCCCTTTGCCCCATAGGCGCCATGCTGAAAAGGAATCTGCTCAAAGAAAACGTGAATGGGCGGCACATCCTCGGCGGTGGGCATGATGTAGTTGGTCATCTGGTTGTTGGCCATGTGGCCGTTTTGCAAGAGCACCTTTTCGTAGAGCGCGTAACCGATGCCCTGCGCGACGCCGCCTTCGATTTGACCGCCTGCCAGCGCGGGATTGAGCACTCGACCAACTTCCTGGACAGCCCAGAATTCCTCCACTTCAGCAGAGTATGTGAGTGTATCCACAGCTACCTGCGCTACCTGGATCGACCAGCCGAAGGCCGGATAAGCCTCTCCGCGATACTTCTGGTCGTCCCAGAATATGTCTGGCGGAGCCTCGTAGCGGCAGAGCGATTCCACCTTGCCATTTAGAGCGCGATAGCGCTCACAGGCGGCAAAGAACTCATCTCGAGTAAAGTGTTTGCCGAGCGCGGCATGCTCGCGTAGCAGGTTGACGAGTTGCAAACCCGCACGTTCAATCAGACGGCCCACGACCATTGATGTGCGCGAGGCAACGGTTGGTCCGCTGTTGGGAACGATGCCGGTGTCTGCGGGAGCCATGGCGATATCGTCATAGTCGATGCCGATGGACTCTGCCGCAATCTGGGTGAGTATCGTGTTTGTGCCCTGGCCGAATTCGGTGCTCGATACAAGTACGCGCACTTTGCCTTCCGGGGTGACATCCAATCCCGCAAGCGAATTCAGGTTCCGTTCGCCTGAGCCGGTGAATCCCGAGCCATGGTAGAAGGCGGAGATGCCCATGCCGCGCTTGACTGGGCTGTTCGGGTTTTCGCGGGCAAACCGGGCGCGTTTGGCGTCGTAATCGCTTTCAGCCAAAGCGCGGTCGAGCAACTGATCGAGAATGACCGGGTCGCGCATCAGCTGCTCGGTGGCCGTGGTGTCGCCGTCGTGCAGAAAGTTTCTGCGCCGTAGTTCAATCGGATCGATGCCGATGGCGGCGGCAATCTCATCCATGTGGCGTTCTACGGCAAATATGGCCTGCGGCGCGCCAAATCCGCGAAACGCGCCATAGGGAACGGTGTTCGTGGCCCAGGAGTGCGAGCGCACGCGAACGTTGGGGCAGACGTAGGGTCCCGGCGAATGCAGCGTAGCGCGCGAGAGCACTGTGGATGACAAAGTGGAATAGGCTCCGCCATCGGTGGCGAGATCGATGTCCATCGCCAGGAGTTTTCCGTC
>PLKU01000072.1 GCA_003140705.1 Acidobacteriaceae bacterium | reverse complement strand
ACCGATGGGATTCCCACCGACCTGGCTTCGTTCCTATTGTCGCGTTTTTCGCACCTGCTGGTGCACGGCCTGCGCGTGAATACTTTCGACGCCGAGATGGTTGCCGCTCTGTCGCGGGGCAGACTGCAGTCCGTCCACGCGATCGACGGGGGGAGCCCTGTTTATGTAATCGCCAAGGATTCTGCGCATGTCTGCGAAGCATTTTCGGGACTGTCGTTTGGCCCGGTGAATCCTGTCAACGATCATGTCTTCTGTACCAGTTGTACCGACCCGGCGGTGGAGCAGCTAATTTCGATTGACGGTCGGCCCTTTATGGCCGCAGTAAGGCTGGAAGGAACCGAAATCCTGTTTGTAGCCAGTGAAGACGTAGCGGACCTGAACGCTGAGGTCGGCGACGCGCCCCTGGCCGAGTACTTTTCCCGGCTTATGCCGCACGCCATGGCGCTGCGTTATGCGGCAGGCGAAGAGTGCTGGCGGCCAAGCAGAGCCCACGCTTCGATCATCATAGATGACCCTCTTCTGCGGAAGAGCTATGGGTTTCTGAATTTCGAATCTCTCCTCCGTCTTGCAGAGCAGCACAATTNNCCTGTCGATCTGCTTCCACGGGAACGATCACACCGAGGGGGAGTTTGCGTCATCCGATCTGGCTTTCCTAGACACCTCGCTCCGAATCGCTGAAGATCGGATGTATTTGCACCACCAAATGACCGGCCTCCCCTGCGACAAGGTAATGGTGTTTCCGCAGGGGAATTTTTCAGTAGAAGCAATGAAGGTCCTCAAATCCCACAGCTTCTACGCCGCAGTGAACACGGTTCCTTACCCCGCGGGACAGCCAGTTCGGCTCACAATCGGTGAGCTCGCCCAGCCTGCCGTACTTCGATATGGAGGTTTTCCGCTATTCATTCGCAAACCTATCTCGCAAACCCAGAGCCACGACATCGCTTTCAACCTATTCTTTGGCCGACCCGTTCTGATCGTCGAGCACCACGAAATCTTCCAACGTCCGGAGTCTCTGGTCGAGATTGCCGCAAGAATCAACTCTGTGGCGTCGGAAGTACATTGGTCTAACCTCGCGACCGTGGTCGGCAACTCAATTCTGACGCGAAGAGCGCCAGATGGGACGCATCATGTTCGCGCTTATTCGGGTACCGTACGAATTTCGAACGACTCGGGTTCCATCCGGCGTTATTCGATCGAGTGGGGCAACTCTTGCGACGGCGCTTCGATTGAGCAAGTGCTTATGGACGGAACGCCCTCCCGCGGCTTGGAGATCGATGATGCCGGACTCCGGCTGTCAGTAGAATTAGCTCCCGGCAGTTCGCAGACATTCTCTCTGGTTCATCGAAACGTTCGCGCCACCGTTAGAAACCTCGGCCTACGTTGGAATGTTCAGGCTTTTTTACGAAGGAGGCTTTCTGAAGTCAGAGACAACTATCTGAGTAAGAATCGACGTCTCTTAAAGGCTGCCAAGGCGTTTCAGAGGCGTTTTCTGAAAGTTTGAAGGCCAGCCAGAGGAGCCCACTCAAATCCACTGTGCGAATCGGCGACGTTGCACACATTTAAATTCTGGGACACAGAAGGATTGTCGGACTGAGGTTCATTTCCTTTGTGCGGCGTGGCGTAACTGCTCTCGCGCCCGAGCCGGACCCGCATCAGGCGGAGCTGCGGGAACCAGGAAAGTCTTCCCTGAAAACTCTGGACTCGCCAAGCCGGCCGCGGGGATGACGAAAATACCGACACGCCTTCGGCGTTGATGAGTCTGTGCATTCCACCTTCCTGAAAAACGAGAGACTCGCCACGCCGTTGGCACGGATGATGATTCGCACAGGTGGCAGCATATCGTTGCACACGGTGGCAGAATTGATTGAAATCAGCAGTAGGCCGCTGTCGTAGCTTCGTTGGCTAAGGAACAGTCAAACTGATCAGGTTGGACGGAATGCTCTCGACTCCATCCTGGTCTACACTTTCAACGATATACTCATATGTCTCGCCGCTTCGTACAGTGTTGTCTGTATAGGTCGTCTCAGGAACGGCCGGTGAATTCAGCATTTGAAAGCCACTTGTTCCAGTCGCTGCTCGATAGACGTTGTACCCGGCAATCGGATCCGTGGGATCGCTTGGTGCATTCCAACTGAGCTCGACCAGCGGTGGAGTACCAGTTCCGCTCAACGGAATCACCGCTGTATTTCCGGTCGATGAGTTGCTGATGATGGTTACCTGACCGTTTGCTGATCCCGCGATCTTGGGATCGAAGCTCACTTCCAATGTCGCAGTCTCGCCGGAAGTCATGGTAAGCGGGAACGTAACTGGAGCCAGCGTGAAGCCCGCGCCAGTGACTGTTGCCGCGCTGATCGTTATAGGCGCTGTTCCAGTCGATGTCAAGACGACTGACTGCGTCGCCTCAGAATTCACCTCAACATTTCCAAACCCAACGTTCGTCGCATTGACGCTGAGCGTAGGCACTGCCGCGTTCAATTGCATCGTAAAGGTCTTCGATGCACTGCCCGCAGTGGCTGTCAATGTCGCGGACTGCGCCGTTCCGACCGATGATATTGCTGCCGTGAATCGAGCGGTATTCGCACCGGCAGGCACCGTTAGCGTAGTAGGCACACTGACCGCCGCGTTGCTGCTTGCCAAACTGACAACGAAACCGCCACTTGAGGCTCCATTGCTCAGTGTTACCGTACAGGAATCTGAACTCGCTCCCGTCAGTGACGAGGATGTGCATGAGAGCGCAGTCAGGTTCGCGGGCACCGAAGTACCCGTGCCGCTAAGGCCGATGACCGCCATANNCTCTGCTCGATGAATCGCTGGTTATTGTCAGCTGGCCTGTCGCAGCGCCCACGGTCGCAGGATCGAACTGGACGCTCAGCGTCGCTGCTTGACCCGGGTTCAACATAACTGGGAATGTAGCGCCCGACACCGTGAACCCGGCCCCAGATAGCAAAGGGCTGTTGACCGTAACCGGCGCGGTGCCGCTTGAGGTCAGGATGACCGACTGTGCTGCCGCAGTGTTGTTCACCTGCACGCTGCCGAAGGTCAGGCTT
>PLKU01000122.1 GCA_003140705.1 Acidobacteriaceae bacterium | reverse complement strand
CGGCTCCGCCTCCGGGTCAATCGGACCGAGACGTGTGGGAAGCGTAACCAGTGTGGGCAGACTGGCCGGCGCAGAACTGGGTGCCACCTCCTTCGCATCAAGCGTCATTGCATCGAGCGCCGAGGCCAGCGGCAGTGCGGCTGCACCGGTTGTCAGGCCGGTCTTCAGAAATGTGCGGCGATTGAACATCGATTGTCCCCTTTTCCCTTCAGCCCTGAAAGTGTAACTGCTGGACAAACCGATGCACCAGCGGCCGCCGCATTCAACGCATTCCCCTTATGCCGCTTCCCAAATCCTTTGATCCCAGCTATCATGGCCCACCATGTTTCCCTACGACCTCACACTCCTCGCCGCTATGCAATCGTCGCCGCAATCCATCTCCGACGTGGTCCAGATCCTTGAGGCCATTGCATCAACATGCACGGATGGTGACGGTCTGAAGTGGTTCAACTGGCTCTACCTTCAGGTCACCCAGGCTGTTGAAACGCGCGTCAACACAAACGGGTTTGGCGACTCCTCGTGGATCGCCGCGCTCGACGTACAGTTCGCCAGCTTCTATTTCGCCGCTATCAACTCCTCTCTATCTGGAAATTCGACCCCCGGATGCTGGCGGGCCGTCTTCGCCCAGCGCAACCAGCCCGCAATTGCCCGCATTCAATTCGCGCTCGCAGGAATGAATGCGCACATCAACCACGATCTCCCCCAAGCCATAGTGGCCACTTGTAAATCCACCGGCATCCCTGCGCAACACGGCACAACCCAATTCAACGACTACGCCGCGCTCAACGCCACCCTCGACAGCCTTATCGACTCGGCCAGGAAGACCCTGCGTGTTCGCCTGCTCGGTGATGCCCTGCCTCCGGTTTCAGCCCTCGACGACACGCTTGCCGCGTGGAGCGTCACCGCCGCCCGCGAGGCCGCGTGGAACAACGCTGAGTTGCTCTGGCATCTCGCGGACGCACCGCCCATCGCTTCCGCGTTCCTTGACACCCTGGACGGACTCACTGCCGTCGCCAGCAAAACCCTGCTGATCCCGGTCGCCTGACCGGCCTTCCCCTTCTGCGCACGCCTCGCCCATCAACGGCTTCGTTCATGCCGTAAAATCGACCTAAGCATGAAATGTCCATATTGTGGTTTCGGGCAGGACCGGGTCGTCGACTCGCGCGAGAGCAAAGAGGNNCGCATCGACGAAATTCCCTACATGGTGGTCAAGAAAGACGGCCGCCGTGAGCGCTTCGATCGCCAGAAAGTGCTCAGTGGACTACTCCGTGCCTGTGAAAAGCGCCCCGTTCCTTCCAGCAAACTCGAGGCCATTGTCGACGCCGCCGAAGCTTATCTTGTGGATGCACCGGAGCGCGAACGTACCACCAGTGAGGTTGGCGAGCTGATCATGCAGAATCTGAAAGTTCTCGACACCGTGGCTTACATCCGGTTCGCTTCCGTCTATCGGGACTTCAAGGATGTCCGCGAGTTCAAGGAAGAACTCGAAGGCCTGCTTGGCGGACGCAGTGCGGCGAAGAAGAAATAGCTAGTAGCCAGGAGCTGAATCATGACCCACAAAGTCACACTCATCCCCGGTGACGGCATCGGACCCGAGGTCACGCAAGCCGTCGTTCGCATTCTCGAAGCCACTGGGGTCAAGTGGGAATGGGAGCGGTTCGCCGCCGGCGCTGAAGCCTTTGAAATCTACGGCGAGTACATTCCCGCCGCTCTCTCTGAATCCATCGAACGCACCCACGTAGCGCTCAAGGGGCCAGTCACCACGCCGATCGGAGGGGGCTTCAAGAGCATCAATGTCACCCTGCGCAAGAAGTTCGATCTCTTCGCCAACTTCCGCCCAGTCAAGAATCTGCCCGGACTGGCCACGCATTGGCCCGGCGTCGACCTCATCATTGTTCGCGAAAACACTGAGGGCGAATACGTGGGCCTGGAGCATGAAGTCGTGCCCGGCGTTGTCGAGAGCATCAAGGTCATCACCGAAAAAGGCTCCACCCGCATTGCCAAATTCGCCTTTGAATACGCCCGCAAACACGGGCGGAAGAAGATCCACTCCGTGCACAAGGCCAACATCATGAAGCTCTCTGACGGCTTGTTTCTTCGCTGCGCGCGCAAAGTGGCTGAGGGATTCCCTGACATCGTCTATGGCGAGCATTTGATCGACAACACCTGCATGCAGTTGGTCATGAATCCCTTCCAGTACGACACGCTGCTGCTTGAAAACCTCTACGGCGATATCGTCAGCGATCTGTGCGCGGGCCTTGTCGGCGGCCTCGGACTTGTTCCCGGCGCCAACCTCGGCTTGGAGTGCGCGATCTTCGAAGCGGTTCACGGATCGGCGCCAGACATTGCTGGCAAAGATGCGGCCAACCCTACCGCACTTCTGCAGTCGGCTGTGCTGATGCTCCGTCACCTCGACGAATCGGCAGCGGCAGACAAGGTCCAGAAAGCGTTGGAAGCCGTCTATTCCGAACGCAAGACCCTGACCCGTGATGTAGGCGGCGCCGCCGGTACCACCCAGTTTGCCGACGCCGTGCTTGCCGCTATGGGGTAGGGCCAGAATCGAGTCAATCGAATGCACTATCTCTTGTTCTACGAAGTTGGCGATGACTATCTTCCCAGGCGTGGGGAGTTCCGGAGTGCGCACTCGGCATGGCGTGGGAGGCAAGTGAGCGCGGTGAGTTGGTTCTGGGCGGAGCGCTGGCGAATCCAATCGATGGCGCACTCCTTCTTTTCAAGGGCGGCTCGCCTGAAGTGGCAGAGAAATTTGCCAAGGCCGATCCCTACGTGACCAACGGAATCGTGAAACGCTGGTATGTGCGTGAATGGACGACGGTTGCGGGAGAAGGT
Organism: Acidobacteriaceae bacterium; assembly: GCA_003140705.1. Taxonomy (GTDB): domain Bacteria; phylum Acidobacteriota; class Terriglobia; order Terriglobales; family Acidobacteriaceae; genus Telmatobacter. Next base: position 7,860 of record PLKU01000122.1, on the reverse strand, counting down.
GCCGCAACGCCCGTCAGGCTGAGCGCAGTGCCGCCGCCAGGCTAATGCGAAGGTGTTTTGCTCCTCACACCTATCAGGGATTTTGCATGGCCGCACCCATCCTCCTGTACACTAGAGTGTCTATTGCCATGCAAACAAAACATCCAATCGGAATCCTCGGCGCGACCGGAATGGTCGGCCAACGCTTTATTCAGCTCCTTGAAAACCACCCGTGGTTCGAGATCACCTGGCTTGCGGCCAGTGACCGTTCGGCAGGCAAACCCTACGGCGAAGCCGCCAAGTGGCGCCTTGACACGCCTTTGTCCGAGCGTATTGCCCGCATGACGGTCGCGGCTGCCGATCCCGCGGGCGCACCCAAGATTATTTTTGCCGCGCTCGACGCCGCTTTTGCCCGCGAGCTGGAGCCCCGCTTTGCAGCTGCCGGATGCTCCGTCGTTTCGAATTCGAGCGCTTACCGTATGGCCGCCAATGTGCCGCTGGTCATCCCTGAGATCAACGCCGAGCACCTGCACCTGATTGAAGAGCAGCCTTCGCGCCACGAATCGGGCGGCTACATGGTTACGAATCCAAACTGCTCCACCATTGGCCTGGTCATGGCGCTCAAGCCCATTGAGGAGCGCTTCGGCATTGAGCAGATTTTTGTCACCACTATGCAGGCCGTCTCCGGCGCAGGCTATCCCGGGGTGCCTTCCATGGACATCCTCGGCAACGTGGTGCCGTACATCGGCAGCGAAGAAGAGAAGATGGAATCCGAGACCCTCAAGTTGCTGGGCAAGCTTCAGGGCCATGCGGTGACCCCGCTTGCGGCGCGCATTAGTGCCCATTGCAATCGTGTCGCGGTAGAAGATGGCCATACAGAAAATGTCTCCATCAAGCTGGGCAACAAGCTGGGCCGCACCGCTACGCGCGAAGATCTGCTGGCTGCATGGGCAGAGTTCCGTCCCCTGGCGGGGCAAGGTCTGCCCACCGCTCCCGACCAGCCCGTTCAGTGGGCGCCCCAGGATGATCGCCCACAACCCCGCCTCGATCGCAATCGCGGCAACGGCATGGCCGTCACCGTAGGCCGTCTCCGCCCATGCGGGCTGCTCGACTGGAAGTTTACGGTGCTCTCGCACAACACCATTCGTGGAGCCGCCGGAGCCACCATCCTCAACGCCGAACTGCTGGCAAGTCTCGGCAAACTTGAGCCAGTCACCGAAACTGCTGGAGCCGCCGCGCGCGCCTGATGCCGATGAAGACGATGGAAAGATTCGCATGAGTCTCGTAGTCATGAAGTTTGGCGGAACGTCGGTCGAGGACCCGGCCGCCATAGGACGCACCGCGGCAATCGTGGCCGGACGGGTCGCCATGGGCAAGCAACCGGTGGTTGTGGTCAGCGCCATGGCCAAGGTGACTGACCAGCTGCTCCGCGCCGCAGCAGCAGCAGGCCAAGGTGACAAGACCGGCGCCCTGGCCATCAGTTCACGGCTCCGCTCACGCCATCGCGATACCGCCGCCGCCCTTGTCAAAAATGCGCCGAATGCCGCGGCGCTGCAAAACCTGATTGATCAGAAGTTCGATAAGCTCGATGAAATTTTGCGCGGCCTTGCCGCAGTGCTTGAACTCACCCCTCGCATCTCCGACCGGATTGTCAGCTATGGCGAACGTATCTCCAGCCTCATCGTCGCGGCAGCTTTCCTTGAGGACGGCATCGACGCGGAGCACGTAGACGCGCGGGACATCATCGTCACCGACTCGCAATTTCAAAAGGCCGCTCCCCAGGTCGACATCCTCGACAAGCGCACCCAGGAGAAGCTGCTTCCCCTCACCAGTCTGGGGAAGGTTCCGGTCATGGGCGGCTTCATTGCCTCGAACGAAGCTGGAGTCACCACCACCCTCGGCCGCGGCGGATCCGATTTCACCGGCGCACTGGTCGGTGGCGCACTCACCGCGGACGCCATCGAGATCTGGACCGACGTCGACGGCATCATGACCACCGATCCCCGCGTCTGTCCCGACGCCCTGCGCGTCAAGGTCATCAGCTTTGAGGAGGCGGCCGAACTCGCCTACTTCGGAGCCAAGGTCCTGCACCCGGCCACCATCCTGCCAGCCGTCAAAAAGAACATCCCCGTGCATGTGCTTAACAGCCGCAATGCAAGCTCTGAGGGCACGCGCATCACGTCACTCGCGCCACATTGCAAAAGCCCGTTCAAGTCCATCGCGGTCAAGAAAAAGCTAAGCATTATCGACGTCGTGGCCAGCCGCATGTTGATGACTCACGGCTATCTCAGTGAGATATTCGCCATCTTCGATAAGCACCAGTGCGCCGTCGACATGGTCTCTACTTCAGAGGTCAGCGTGTCTCTCACCGTGGATTCGAATGAAAGCCTTCCCGCCATAGCCGCCGACTTGAGCAAACTGGCCGACGTCAAGTACGAGGGCCGCAAGGCGCTGGTGTGCATGGTGGGCGAAGACATCCGCGGACAAAGCGGCATGGCCGCGCAGGTCTTCTCCGCCATCCGCCACATTAACGTGCGTATGATCTCGCAAGGCGCAAGCGAGATTAATATGAGTTTCATGATCGACGAAGATGATGCCGATGAGGCCGTGCGCTCGCTGCACGCCGCCTTCTTCAAAGATCCCGACCCCAACATCTTCGATGTGGAAGCGCGAAAGCTTGCACCGGCCTCCAGCTCTTAGAAGCACATGAAAAGAGAACTATGCTGATTCTCGTCCTGGGTAAAGGAAAAACCGGTAGCCTGGTCGCTCAAATAGCTCGTGAGCGCGGACACGGTGTGCGCGCGCTCGACATACTCGAGAATGAACATGCCTCCGCCCTCACCGCGCCAAGCCTTGCAGGCGTGGACGTGGTCATCGACTTCACCGCCCCCGAAGCCGCAGTCGAAAACATGCGCGCCGTGCTCGCTCTGGGCGCACGCATCGTCGTCGGTACCACCGGCTGGTATTCACAACTCGACGAGATGAAGGCCCTTGCCATTCGACGCCACGGCGGACTCCTCTATGGAACCAACTTTTCGATCGGCGTGCAAAAGCTCTTCCGCCTCACCGCCGACCTGGCAAAGCTGGATGGATACACCTTCCAGATCAGCGAAACCCATCACGTCACCAAGCTCGACGCCCCCTCGGGTACAGCCATTACGCTGCAGCAGATCATTCAAGCTGCACAGCCCGGAGCGAAGGTGGAGATTACCTCGCACCGCATCAGCGACGCCATGGGTGAGCATGTCGTTACCGCTACCGGCCCTGATGACTACCTTGAGTTGAACCACGATGTGCGCAGCCGCCGCTGCTTGGCGATGGGCGCCGTTCGCGCCGCCGAGTGGCTAGCCGGCAAATCCGGCGTGTGGGACTTCCGCGAAATCTTCGATCAGCTGTAAGCCTGACATCCGCTCGAATCAACAAACTGAGGATTCATTGCTAGCATTGTTTATCGAGCACGGCTCACTTGCCGATCAAACTCCGTGCAATCGCGTCCAACATCCCATTCAAAAAGTTGATCGACTCGGGCGCCGAGTAGCGTCGACCGATCTCGAGGGCCTCGTTGATCACAATGGGAAATGGCGTGCCTTTGAAACCCAGCATCTCGCCCACGGCCATCCGCAAAAGGTTGCGATCCACAGCGGGCATGCGCTCCAGCCGCCAGTGCTTGGAGTTGGCCACGATGAGATCGTCTATCTCTGACTGGTGGGCGATGGCCACGCGGAACAAATCCTCTGCAAAGCCGCGGACCTCCGGTTCTACTTCATCGCCTGCCTTCCAGAAAGTGGCGCGGACCTGGTCGGCGGTTTGCTTGCCGATGTCCGCCTGAAACAGCATCTGCATAGCCAGCTCGCGCGACTTGCGCCGCGGTCCGCCGCTCAAGCCTGGCCGCCTTGTGAGCTTTCACCTTGTTGAAGCTTTCGGCGCAGGCTCACCATCTCAACGGCCGCAACCGCCGCCTCAAAACCCTTGTTGCCAGCTTTGACGCCGGCCCTGTTGAGTGCCTGCTCAAGAGATTCGCATGTGAGAACGCCAAAGCTGTGCGGAATACCCGTCTCCTGCTGCGACTGGCCGANNCGTACCACTGCGTAGCAGAGCGTCCAGCGCGCCTTCCAACAAGCGGTCGGTGATTACAGCGTTCCAGCGAGCTACCACGATTGCAAACTTCATCCCCGTCGCGGACAAGTCGCCTTCCACGGCCACCGGCTTGCCCCTCAGCGGATCTGTCCACGCCCAGAAACTAAGTGCACACCCCGGCTCCGGCTCAACGGTAAAAATACGCGACTTCCAGTGTGTTTCGGTGATTGAGGTGAGACGCGCAACAGCTGCTTCGCCTCCATTCGTTTTCAGCCAGTTCTCGGCTGCCTGGTACACGGCATCCAGCGAGGTCACCTCCACCAGCACATCTGCGGTCGAAGGAAACTGGCCATCCACCACTTCAAAGTTGCCCAACGGTGCAAGAAACGATGCGCCACGGCTGCTTATCGGGGTCCCCGACGACAGGTCTTTGTCGTTGGGGTGACTGCTGTCTTCATTCCATCCTTGTCCCGGCGCAAATCCCAGCGCTGAAAAGAAACTCGCCAGCCGGTCATACGCAGCAGCCCCACCGGCAGGACGAAGAATGGAGATCCCCTTGATCATGGTTTGATTCTATCGTGCTGAGGCGGCGCTCTCCGGCTCTGCCGCAGTGGACATGGTCACAGAAAAGGGCCGGTATTAGGCCGGCCCTTCTGCGTTGTGAATTTGCGATGCTGAAGACTACGTCGTGGAGCGAGGAGTCACAGTGATGACCGTTGCCGGCACAGGATTCGCGGTCGGCGTCGTCAGCGTGCAACCAGGATCGTTGCCACCTGCAGATAGGGGCGTGCAAGCGGGGAGGTTGGGCGCTATCTGCTGCGTGTCGGCCTTCGCAGGACTGGTGGTGACAAGCGGCACGCTGATGTAGTGGACAAGATTGTCGCCCGCCGTGGAGACAAAGAAGAGTGTGTCGTCTGGACTGAAGATGCCGGCCACGGGAGCAGTGATCGTAGCAGCCGCGCTTCCGCCGAAGGGCAGATAATTAACCGTGCCCGCCGCCCCGCCGGAAACCGGCACATAGTAAGGCAGCATGGCTCCAGGCGTTGATCCGTTGTAAGTGATGAATGCCAGATTTGATGCCGGCGAAGGTACCACGCCAGTAAGAGCCGTGGCGTTCACCTTGGTCAGTGGCAGCTGGTTGAGCGTATGCGCAATTGTCAGCGGCGAGAGCGTATTGGTCCCAGCGCCCGGGCACTGTGTTGTGGGAATCGTGACTCCGATGTCAGAAAGCGTCACCCCGCCGCCTATAAGAGCAGCGCCCAGAATGTGCTGCCCATCCGTAGTCGCAGCCAGAACGTCGGTCTGCGCGCTTACCGCGTCACCCTGCGGATAGTAAGAAGTGATATTCGCGATGGAGTTTTGAATCGTGCCCGAGGGGCACCACGTGTGTGCCACCGTTGAAAAGCCTGCGCTTCCACTCAGGTATGCGCCCACGCTGGGAATGGTGATCGCCAGGCTCTGAGAACCGCCAGTCGCGGTGCTCAAATCGTAGCTGGTAAAGCCGGTGTTTTGGCTGTAGACGTACAACATGTCGCTGTGACCAGCGCCGAGGCTTGCGCTGTCAGTGATGTAAAGCGTCTTCGAGTCAGGCGTCCAGGAAGCAGCATTGCCAACGCCGCCAAAGGTCTGCTGGACCCCGGAGGTCACGCTGTAGATGTAAAAAAGCTGGCGCACTTGATCGTTGATTAGGATGGTCGCGTCGTTCGGCGCAACAGCCAGCACCACGCCTGGGACGCTTGTGTCCTGCTTCGCAAGCTGGTTGCTGATACTGCTGTAGATCATCAACTCATGACTAGAACCAAAGAAGAGATTCTGTCCCAGCCTGTCCATCACCATCGAGTTGGGAACAAATGGCATTCGCACTGGCGAGCCAACTGTGCCGGCGAGCAACTCGACGGGAACAAAGTACTGCGAATGGCCGGGCGCTCCAAACCAGACGTATTGGCTGGCAGTGCCGGGGACAGTGATGTCCACCGGGTTCGACGTTAGCGAAAGGCCGGTGCCAAACAGACCAATCACATTGATCGGAGACGCATTGCAGGTGGGTGGCTGGCAAATGGCATAGACCGAAGCCACACCCGGAAACGAAGTAGAGATAGCGCCGCCTGTCTGGGAACTGATGTCGACCGGGTCGGTGGATTCGTAGTCAAGCGTTAATCCGGTTATTGGATTTTGGTTGGTGTCGAGAATGGTGGTGACCAGGTTTTGTTGGGTACCCTGGGTAACTGTACCTGTGGTTTTGCCATTGGCCAAAGCTACGCGGATTGACGCCGGGGGGCAAGTAGAGAAGTAGCCGGCCGATGACCCCGATTCTGCCACAGATGCGGTGATCACAGTGGTACCCGGCTGCTCCGCAGTAATCTGGTTGGTTTCCGGATTGATTTGAGCAATGGAAGCAGATCCGACCTGGTAGCTGAGTGTCCCAAGGGGAGCCGAGCAGTTGGGAACCGAGGTTACCCCCGCTGGCAGCTTGCAGGCGTAGTTGGAGCTAGAGACCGTGGACGGCGCGCAGAACAACTGTTGCTGATTGTTGCTTCCGGTGAAGCAGGCCTGTGCATCCAACTGTTCCAATTGGCCCTGCGAATAGCACTGCTGCTGGCCGGCAATTGCCAGCGTCACTGAGGTCACCTGGGCATGCACGTATACCTGCACCGGGTTGGAAGTTACCGAATTGGAAGAGGCTGTAACGTAGGCTGACGCGTAAGGCAGGCCTTCCTTGGAGACAGGCATAGGATTCGGCTTGTTGCAGACGGTGAAGTTTGCAATTCCGCCACCTGTATTCCGGTTCCATGTGCCTGCGCAGATGTTCCCCGTGGGCGAGATGTCCACCAGCTGATTATTGGTGGTGCCATAGGTATATGAGCTAACAGTCGCAGAAGCCCCTTTGCAGGTCTGCGCGGTTGGTGTTGCGACCTGTTGCGTCTGTCCAAAGGCAACGGAGATGCCCGTGGTCTGCGGCTGCAGGACGATCGAGGCCACCTCCGTGTTCTTCAACCCATAGCCCAAACCATTGCAATAGTTCCCCGCCGGGTTTCGCGTGCAGCCGGAGAATGTTATTCCGGCCGGTATGGCCACACACAACAAGCAAACAAGCGTCAAAAACCGCCGCATGAATCCTCCCCGCCCCGCCTCTTCGAACCGCGGAACGGTCTCTCCGAATACGTCTAGAAAAAATGGGTGACAGCGGTCCGTCAACATGCCCCAGGGTGGCCTGTAGCCGGCGAAATCCGCTTAAATGACCAGCTTCCGGCAGTACGGCCCCAATCAGCCAGTCGGCGAAAACACGCTTACAATACTCCAAAGAAAAGTGTATCAGGACCAGCTGCCCCCAGGCAGGCGATGCCAGGAAGCCCGGGCTCCAAGCGCCAGGCGTGATTCTCCACCTTTGCTCCCATAGACGCTTGCAACTGCGGATAGCGAGCAACCCCTCCTCTACTGTGCGGGTGGCATGGAGTGCTCAAACCACTCGACGGCCCTGTCCATCACATCACGCCGATGAACCGGATCCATAAAACCGTGCCCTTCGTTGGGATAGATAATCAATTGTGTCGGAACATGCTCATCACGCAGCGCATGCCAGAACTCGTACGACTGTGGCGCCGGGCACTCGCCATCCCGATCTCCCACCACGACCAGCGTAGGGGTGCGCGCTTGCTTGATAAAGGTGATGGCCGAGCTCTTGGCATAGACCGCTGGATCGTCATAAACTGATGCCCCAAAATATGGAATCATCCATTGATCGATTGAGTTTTCTCCGTAGTAGCTTTGCCAATCGGAAATGCCAGCCCCGGCAACTGCGGCCTT
>PLKU01000452.1 GCA_003140705.1 Acidobacteriaceae bacterium | reverse complement strand
TTATGACATCTGGACCAAGGGACGAAATATTCTGAAAGTTGAACCGGAGTCCGGCCCGGCCAATGGAGTCTCAACGTGCATCAAGGGAAAGTTCGGTTGGGACTACGTCAACAGCCCAGACCGGTTGACCAAGCCCCTGATTCGCGAGGGTGACACGTTCCGCGAGGCATCCTGGGAAGAGGCGCTCGATTTAGTTGCCCGCCGACTCACAGAGATCAAAGCTGCTTCAGGTCCCGATGCGCTGGCTTTCATCTCTTCCTCAAAGTGCACAAATGAGGAAAGCTATCTAATGCAGAAGCTGGCGCGGGCAGTCATTGGCACCAATAATATGGATAACTGTTCGCGGTACTGCCAGGCGCCGGCGACCACAGGGCTGTTCCGCACGGTGGGCTACGGAGGCGACTCGGGCTCGATCTCAGACATTGAAAAGGCTTCGCTGGTGTTGATCGTCGGCGCCAACCCGGCGGAGAACCATCCGGTTCTGGCGACCCGCGTGAAACGCGCCCACAAGCTGCATGGCCAGAAGCTGATTGTCTCTGATTTGCGCAAAAACGAGATGGCCGAGCGTGCCGATGTTTTTCTGCGTCCCCGCCCTGGCACCGACCTGTTCTGGCTTTCGGCGGTCACCCGATACATCCTGGACAACGGCCTTGCCAATCAAGCCTTTCTTGACCGATGGGTGAATGGCGAGGAGGAATACCTGAAGAGCCTGGAGCCCTTCACGCTTGAGATGGCCAGCCAGCGTTGTGGGATTCCGATGGAGACGCTAGCGATGGTCGCTCGCATGATCGCCGTTTCAGATTCTGTGTGCATTCTTTGGGCGATGGGTGTGACCCAGCACATCATGGGTTCTGATACGTCAACGGCGATCTCCAATCTCCTCCTGGTGACGGGCAACTACATGAGACCCGGCACGGGGGCCTTTCCTTTGCGCGGGCACAACAACGTGCAAGGCGCAAGCGATCACGGAGCCATGCCTGCATACTTCCCTGGCTACCAGAAAGTGGACGACCCCACGATTCGGGCCAAGTTCGAAAAGGCGTGGAATGTGACCTTGCCAGTCAAGCCCGGGCTTGATAACCATCTGATGATCGACGGCATTCATGACAACCGCATAAAGGCCATGTACGTCTTCGGCGAAGAGTTGAGCATTGTAGATTCCAACGCCAACTATGTATCCAAGGCCCTGTCGAAGCTGGAATTTTTCGTCATGCAGGAGATCTTTTTCACCGAGACCTGCCGCTACGCTGATGTGATTCTGCCGGCATGTCCGAGCCTCGAAAAGGAAGGCACCTTTACCAGCACCGAGCGCCGAATCCAGCGCCTTTACCGGGTCATGGAGCCGCTCGGAGACAGCCGTCCCGATTGGGAGATTATCCAGGAAATCGCGAATCGCCTCGGTGCTGGCTGGAACTATGCGGATCCTTCCGCGATCTACAAAGAGATCGCGCCGCTGACTCCCCTGATGGCGGGCGTCACGTACGAGCGATTGGAAGGTTATAAGTCGCTGCAATGGCCCGTAGCGCAGGACGGTACCGACCAGCCCCTTCTCTACACCAGGGAGTTCAATTTGCCGGGTGGCAAAGCGAAGCTCTTTCCAGTTCCGTGGTCGGAGCCGTCGAGTCAACAGGACGCAGAATACGATCTCCATCTCAACAACGGCAGGCTCCTTGAACACTTCCATGAAGGCAACATGACCTATCGCACCGAAGGCATCCGGGCAAAGACTCCGTGCACCTTTGTGGAGGTCTCCCCGGAACTGGCGGCAGACCGGGGCATTGAGACAGGGAACTGGGTGCAGTTGACGTCAGCCTATGGAAGGCTCAAAGCCCAGGCTGTGGTTACTGAGAGAGTTCAGGGCAAGCAACTGTATATGCCCATGAACTCAGTGGAAGAGCCGGTCAATCGGCTTACCAGCAGTTTCACCGACAAAGCCACTCATACGCCGGCCTACAAGGAGACTTCGGTTCATCTGAAATTGCTGGGCCAAACGGGCGAGAACCCGCTGCCGCCCTCCAACTCGCGCTTCGGGCACCCGACCCCGCAGAACGGTGTGGAAGTGGAGCGAAAGTGGCAACGGCCGGACTACCGAAAGCCCGGCAGCGATCTGGTGCAGATCAGGACGAAATAGCAAAAATCGCAGGCCTCGTTACATGAAAGGAAGAACACCATGGCTCAACCAATATCCTTCAAATCGCCGCCCAAAGATCCCCGAGAGGAGTTGCGCAACCGCCTGGAGAACGCTCCTGTTGAGCACGCCGAGGCCCTGCTCGATTGCTATGCGCTGCTTGAGGAGTTGCACGCGCACGGCGTCTTGCAAGTAGTCCGGGGCGTGATCGGGGCAAGCGACAAGCTGGTCGAGGCCACGGTGGAAGCGGCCAAGGCTGAGCTGTCGGTCCGCGCGCTGCGCAACATTATCATCCTCGGCAAAATGCTCGGCTCCATCAATCCTGACCTGCTCCAGGGTATCGCAGTGGCCGCAGAGGAAACACTCGGTAGCTACCGAAAGCCGGTAATCGAGCCGCCCGGCCTGTTCTCGCTGCTGAGCCAATTCCGCCACAAGGAGTTGCGCCGGAGCATTGCGCTGATCAACCGCTTCCTGGAAGTTCTCGGCATTCAACTGAGTGCCCGGGGGACCACCCAGACAAACCACTGATCCAAGACTTCTTCGGATGAGAGTGATTATGTCGAATATGAATCGCTGGGGCATTGCAGTTGCCGGGTTTCTGATGCAGATGGCGCTTGGCGCCGTCTATGCGTGGAGCGTGTTCCGAGTCCCCCTCTCGAAACAATTCCACTGGTCCATCTCCGACGTCACACTCACCTTCACTATTTCGATCTTCACCCTCGGGGTGTCCGCTTTCTTTGGCGGCTTGTGGCTTCGCAATAAAGGGCCGCGTGTGGTTGCCATGACAGGCGGGTTTTTGTACGGGCTCGGAGTCTTTCTGGCCAGCTTTTCGGCGAATAAGCTCTGGTGGTTGTATCTCAGCTACGGGCTCATCGGAGGCGTCGGACTGGGATTCGGCTATATCGTTCCAATTGCGGTGCTGGTGAAATGGTTCCCCGACCGAAGGGGCCTTATTACCGGCGTTGCGGTGGGCGGATTTGGGGCCGGTGCGCTGGTCACTGCTCCCGTTGCAACCAAACTCATTCAAAGTGTCGGTGTTCTGCAGACGTTCGCGTATCTGGGCATTTCATATCTTGTTGTGGTCATGGCGACAGGTTATTTGATGCAGAACCCACCCAGCGCCTGGCAGCCGGCGGGCTGGGTTGCCAATGCAACCCAGTCCAAGCAGCGCGCGGCAAAAGACTACTCAATTGGCGAGGCGCTCCAAACCTGGCAATGGTGGGCTCTCTGGGCGCTGCTCTTTCTCAACGTATCGGCGGGCATCTCGCTCATCTCGCAGGAATCACCCATGTTCCAGGAAATCGCCAAGGTCAGCGCTGTTGCTGCCGCAGGCATGGTCGGCATCGCGAGCATCGGCAATGCAGTGGGCAGAATCTTCTGGGCCTGGACCTCGGATGCCATCACCCGGCGCTGGACATTCGTTTCCATGTTCCTGGTGCAGGTGGGGCTGTTCTGGATGCTGCCAGGTCTCTCTTCGGCAACAGTCTTAACCTTGGTTTCTTTCATCATTCTCATGTGCTACGGCGGAGGGTTCGGCACCATGCCCGCCTTTGCTGCCGATTACTTTGGATCGAAGAATGTTGGACCGATCTATGGCTTGATGCTGACTGCGTGGGGCTGTGCAAGTGCATTCGGGCCATTGCTCATTGCCCACCTGCGCCAATCCAGCGGCTCCTATGTAAGCGGTCTGCATATCATCGCCGGCATCATGGCCATATCGATGTTGCTTCCGGCACTCGTCTCACCTCCCAGCACTCGAACATGATCGATCAGCTTTTTGGCAGGTGAACCGCCGGGTACGACTCAATGACTGGAATCTATAGCAGTGGTGGCACCCCAGGAACGCCAACCGGCACCGGTAACGTGACTGTGACAGCAACTTCAGGCTTGCAATCGGCCTCAACGCAGATAACCCTTGTCGTCCAATAATTCCGGATGATTGGTTCCCCTTGGGTGTAGCTGCCTTTGGCTTCATCTTTGACAAACGGGCAGAAGCGCCGGGCGTGGAGGCTGACTAGCCAGATATGGATGGAATACGGAACACGCAGATAAGCCACTTAAATTCGAACCCAAGGGTTAATCAATGAGTAATGAATGAATTGCAACATTTCTCTTGTTGTGGCTATCGGTGCGTGTTTGCAGTTGGCAGGTCCGGCCGGGCTGAAACATGAGGCGTCAGACGCATCTGTGAGGGCGCAATGAGCGGTCAAAGGGGTATCAAGAGTAGGCCCAAACAGGTACCGCTATGAGCCGAAGCGAGTTAGCGGCGGCGGGAAGACCAGATGTGATCAAAAAAGGTCATATTCAAAGCTGATGAAAAGTCACTCTTCTGCCGATATCTACAGACAATCGTCCACACATCGATAGGTCTCGGTCAAGGACGCCCCGAGGAAAGATGATCTCACTTAAAAGGTACCTTGATGCCCCATCATCGGCCGGTTCTTCTGTTGACTGCCCGGAAGATGANNGCATATGGCTCAGCCCTGCTGGGGATAGGAAGCTGCGGGACGGAGGCGTGTCCAGGGCTCGGGGAGGGACTCAAGCAAAGTTTGGGCAGCCTAGAAGAGAAGCTGTCAGTCGACATGAGCCGCGATCAAGTTGATGCTACAGAGAGAAATGTGCGCAAACAGTTGCAGAACTGGGGAATGCGCGCAGCCAGGCAAAACCAGCTGAGGACTCGCGAGTTGAAAGAGCTGCTGATTGTGATGGCGCACACGGCCGAATCGGTGGGCGCAAGGGATCAGCGCTGTGCGGGACAGATGAACGCCGTGACGTCCAGGCTGGAAAAGATCGCGAGTTTGGACAATCTGGCTGAGGTCCGCGCGTCGATTGAGGAGAGCGCGGCGCAGCTGAAGACGCAGATTGAAAGAATAATCTCTGAAGGCAACGCCGCGATCGAAGAGCTGCGCGCAGAAGTGACGGACTACCAGGCCAAGCTGTAGGAGGCGGAACGCGCTGCCTCCTCGGACGGGCTGACAGGCCTGCGCAGCCGTGTTTGGATGGAGGGCCAGATGGAGCGTCGCATGGCCGGTGGAAGTCCACTGTGCGTAGCCATGATTGACATTGATGACTTCAAGAAAGTGAACGACAGTCATGGACATTTGACCGGTGATGAATTGTTGAAGCAGTTTGCAGGTGAGATCAAGTCAGCGTGACGCTCAACAGATGCCATTGGCCGCTGGGGTGGCGACGAGTTCGTGATCCTATTTGATTGTGCCTTGCCCAAGGCGACAGCCCAGATTGACCGGACCAGAGAGTGGGTGTGCGGAAACCACACCGTGGAAGGAAGGTCCGGGCAAATCAAACTCAAGGTCAACGCTTCGATGGGCGTGGCAGAATATCGGGCGCCGGAAACCATGAAGAATCTCCTCTCCAGAGCCGACGCCGCCATGTACCAGAACAAGTCTTCCACACGAGCCAGTGAGTGCACAGCAAAAGCATGAACTCTGCGGGATTGGCTTCGTAGGTCAAGCGCATGTGGGCGGCGTAATCGTACACCGATACGGCGGCATCGAATACGCACTTGCACTCGACAGTCCAACCGCGGCCAACGAGACCTACTCCAGCACATGGCGATTGCCTGCTCTGGAAATGGACTCCTCCGCGGCTCCCAGGCCAACAGACCGAATGACGGCATCGTTCATGGAATTCCGCAGCCTTTCGGAACCACTGCGGCATCGGCCGGACGTGCGCGCGAGCGACCTTGAGTCGGCAATTGCCCAGGAGATCATCAACATGGTTCATTAGAGGATCTTTTGGGGCGGATGTTGGGGCGCTTGCCAATCACCGGGCGCGAACCTCGATAAACAGGCCTTTCCCTTGGGCGAGTGCGGCCCCCTCGGCGTTGAGAATCCGGGCTTCGGCCCAGTGTTTTCGGCCCTCACTGCGCAGAACGCTACCTTCCATGCGGATGGGAACGGCGGAGGAAACGGGGCGTAGATACTCGATCTCCATGTGGCGCGTCATCGCCGTCAGGCCGCGAGCGCGAACGGCTTTGCTCATAGTTTCGTCCAGCAACGTGGCGATGATTCCGCCATGCAGGAAATTTGGAGGACCCTCGAAAGTGTCTGGAATGTCTGCGAAGCAAACCACCGATCCATCTTCGGCGAGCAGGAAAGAGAGGTGCAGTCCTGCAGGATTTGCCGGACCGCAACCAAAACAGCGGTTTTGGGCGGCGTGTGCAAATGGCGTTAGATTCTCAAGAGCCTCTGTCATTTTTCGTTTGTTATACCTTTCCTGCAAGCACGTCGTTGTAGGTCTCGCGGTCAACATTGCCGCCAGTGAGGACTATGCCAAGGCGCTTGCCTGCTCGGCTCTGCTTTTCTTTGATAGCCCCAGCCAAGGCGGCGGCCCCGGCGCCTTCGGCGAGGTTGTGCGTGTCGTGGTAATAGGCGCGCATGGCTTGGGCGATCTCGGCGTCGTAAA
>PLKU01000096.1 GCA_003140705.1 Acidobacteriaceae bacterium | reverse complement strand
CGGCGCTGGTGCGTGGTGCAAACGCCGGTGAGGCGCCGAGGCACAATCTTGCCGCGCTCGGCCACAAATCCCTGCAATAGCCGGACGTCGCGGTAAGGAATTGCGTCAATCTTCTCGGTACAAAATTTGCAGACCTTCTTGCGGCGGAAGAACTTGCCACGGCCGCCAGGTCCGCCGGAGGGTCGGCCTCCAGGTCCACCGGAAGGCCGTCCGCCGGAGCGGGCCGGCCCTGAAACTGAACTTGAGCCCGAACCTGGTCCGGATTCCGAGCCAGAACCGCCTTGAGGTGTTGCTGACGCGCCCATCTCGGGCGCCTTTCCTTGGGCTTCTTCAGACATTGTGTATCCTCTTCACTCTCTTCGGTCCCAGGACCTGCTTTGGCAATCCTGGGACGCTGGATCGGGCCGAAGCCGAATTCCCCGAATCAGGGCGCGGCCTTGGCAATTCATGACAACCGGACTAGACGGCGGCCTGCGCCGGCTCTGCTTCTACCACGGCAGCAACTGGCGCTGCAGCGGCGGGCGCCGTTGCAGACGGCGCCGCGTGTTCACCGCTCACCTTGCGACGGACGCCGCGCAATGCCTTGACCTTTGCGAGGCGCTTCTCTTCCTCGTCGATGCGCACAGTGATGAACTTGATCACCGGCTCAGTAACGCGCAGGCGCCGTTCCAACTCCAGAACCACAGCACCATCGGCTTCGATGGTCAGCAGAACGTAGTTTCCGTCGTTGAACTTGCGCACCAGGTATGCGAGCTTGCGGCGGCCCATCTTCTCGACAGACTTCACCACTCCGCCACCACCGGTCACAGTGGCGGAAAAGCCGGCGATCAGCTTGTCAGCATCCTCTTCGGCCACATCAGGCCGAACAATAAACATCACCTCATACACACGGGACATCTCAATTCCTTTTCCGCCGGATCGTCGGGGTCCAGCCCTGACTTCCAACCTTGCCTTCTACTCTTTCCTGCCTTGCCTACCCCTCCGCCGGGCTGTTTCGCTCGCGGCGGTTGAACTCGTTCATTGCGGCTGCTGGCCCGGCTTCAAGAATGCGCCGCGTGGCTGTTGCCACCCGGTCAAGCACCTCGTCCAGAACCGCCAGATCCGCCTTGCGCATTGGCGACAGAAGATAGTCCCTGCCGGGACGCCTGCCGCCTACTCCTATTGCCTCGGGTGGAAGATCCAATCCCACGCCAATACGGAGGCGCAACCATTCTTCGTTTCCCAGGGCGCCGGTGACGCTGCGAGCTCCGTTGTGTCCCGCCGGCGAACCGCGCTCCCTGATCTTGAACGTTCCCAGCGTCAAGTCCAGCTCGTCGTGGATGACGAGCAGATCCTTCGCCGGGTCCGCTTCAAACTCTTTCACCAGTGCGGCCACTGCCAGCCCGCTCAGGTTCATGAACGTCTCCGGCTTGGCCAGGACCACCACGCGCCCTGCCATGCGGCAGGTTGCGGTAACGGCCCGGCAGCGCCGGTTTTGGACCACAACCCCCTCTTGCTGGGCGATGCGGTCGATGGCCATGAACCCCGCGTTATGCGGAGTCCAGAGATACTCGAGGCCGGGGTTGCCAAGCCCCACCACAAGAAAAGGGCGTTGACTGCTTCCGGACTCGCTTGCCTCGGCCAAGGTCTACTTCTTTGCCTCGGGCTTCTTGGCACCAGCCTCGGCCTCTGGCTTGCCCTTCTTGGCAACTTCGGGCTCGGCCGTAGTAATTGCCGCGGTTGCGGCGGCCACAGCGGCTGCCTCAACCTCGGCTGGGGTTGCAACTTCTTCGCGGATCGAGACCACGTGGGCGACGGTGGCATCTTCGGCGTTCAGGAACTTGATCTTGTCCGAGTGGGGCAAATCGCTGACCCGCAAGGTATCAAAAAGAGCCAAATGGCTGATGTCCACTGCGATGTTTGCGGGAATATTGGCCGGCAAGCACTCGATTTCGACTTCGCGCAACACCTGATCCAGGATGCCGCCGGAAGCCTTGACTCCAACCGGTATGCCAACGAGCTTGACCCGCACCTTGACGCGGAGAGACCTGTCGAGGGCAATGCGCTTCATGTCGATGTGAATCAAACGGTCATTGATCGGCTCGCGCTGCCAATCAACAATCATGGCCTTGGCTGCGGGCAATCCCGAGACTTCCACGTCAAAAATCGTATTGTGTCCAGTCTCTGAAAACAGAATCCGGGAAATCTGCTTCGGTTCCACTTCGACGGCCACAGGTGCATGACCAGAACCGTAAAGTACGGCAGGAATCTTGCCTGCTACGCGGACGCGGCGAGCCGCGTTCTTATTGAACTTGCCCTCACGGGGCTTGGCTACAACAACTTCTGGCATTTTGTTCTCTCGTTTCCTTGTTTCGGGCACGGAAAAACCGCTGTTAGCTTCTAGCTTCTGGCCAGGTGCTACGGCTGCGGACGAAATTGTCCCGCTCCCTTTGTTAGAAGCAGCTTTTAACTGCTAGCTCCCAGCTGCTAGCTTTTAGCTGCTTGTTCCTGTTGCGCGCTGAATCGACTTGCTCGATGATTCATCACGTTCTTCTTTTCCCTTCGCGCAATCGCAAAGGTCAATCTCCCGTCCAAACTAGCTAGAGGCTAGAAGCTGAAAGTTGATGCTAGCTGAACAGCGTACTTACACTGGTCTCCATGTGAATGCTCTCAATAGCCGCGCCCAACAGGCCGGCGATGGAAAGCACTTTAATCTTGGGCAACTTCTGCGCCGCTTCGCGCAGCGGGATGGTGTTGGTGACAACAACCTGCTCCAGGCGCGAATTGGCAATGCGATCGATGGCCGGGCCCGATAGCACGGCATGGCTGGCGGCGGCATACACGGTGGCCGCTCCGGCAGCGTGGAGGGCGTCGACGGTTTTTACAAGAGTTCCTGCAGTGTCAATAATGTCGTCGATGATGAGACAGGTCTTGCCGCTCACATCGCCAACCACGTGCATCACTTCCGCGACATTC
>PLKU01000532.1 GCA_003140705.1 Acidobacteriaceae bacterium | reverse complement strand
AGGCGATCCAGCCCCAGGACGATGGGGTAAATCAGGGCCAGTATCATTTGGGACAAATGGTATCGGCTGTTGCGCCTCGGGTAGGTAAGGTGCCTGGCCAGAAAATGGCGGAACTGCAGCACTCGCAGAAATTCATGGAAGAAATACACGCCGCCGTAGTGCGTCAGACCCGCATGATTACAGACGATCTTGATATTTCGTGGCGAATACGGCATTTCGCGAATTCCTAACCTAAGGTTAGCAATTCGTGAAACTCTACAACCTGAATCCGGCGTGAAAGTGCGGGGCTTCACGTCTGAAGAGATTCGAGTCCGTTGATCTTGCTGAGCATCTCGTCGACCAGGTTGCGTAACATTGGTGACTCCTTGAGCCGGAGAACGGGACGGTTTTGCGGGCGCGTCAGTTCGCCGGGGAGCAGGAAGAGTTTGTAGCGCAGTTTTCCAAGCGTCAGGTTTTGCCACGATTCCTGCAGGCATGTTCGCTGAAAAGCGGTGACGAGATTGTAGGCAAGCCGGATGACTTCCAGGTACAGTGCGTTGGCTGCAAACGATGCGGTGGGTATCTTTCGAAGCGCGAAGTCTTCGCGCAATTCACAGATCCGCGGTTCCATGCCGGCGCGGCCGTCGTAAAAGTGCCAGATGCCGGCCGGGGTCAGATTCATGTTGGTCACCCAGGCGCGATACATGTAACGGCCCAAAGTGAACAGCGTGGAGTCAAGTTCCTCTCCTGGAATAAATCTTCGCGCCACCACGAAACGACGGGCCTTTGACCAACCATGTGGGCGATACTCGTGCTCCGCCATCTCCCACTGCCGGTTCACGGATTCATAGCGTAAGCCCGGCAGTAGTCGCTTGAACGCCTGGGTCAAACGGGCCACGACAGCGTATTGTGTGGATTTGGCCTCAAGGATCTCCAGGACGGGGTTGAAGCCAAACCCGGCATCCGCCCGAACACGAATTTCTCGGATGTCGCGCGGTACGTTGACGAAACAGGTCGCCATTAGTTCAACGCCTCCGTCCCATGTGCCGGCGTTGCCTGGCCGCAGTTCGGTATCCCAAAGATAGGAAGAGTTGGCCTCAATGCTCAGCAGCGGATTGTACGAACGCTTGCCGCGATAACGAGGATTGTAGCCAACCTCTGCCTTCTCCTGGCGCCCGAAAACTGTGACCACCGTACTGTCGAGATCCAGGATGAGGCGGGATCGGTGGCTGGGGAGGTGGATGAAGTTCTGCAGCAGTCGATCATTTACGCGGTGCATCTGACGCAAAAACGAGTCGGGAGCCTGAAGCAAAAAGCGGCGCAGTGTCTGCGGGTCGGGGAAGCTCTGAAGACCGGTCAAATACTGGAAGGTACCGTTGGAACGCAGGAATGACGCGGTTTCCAGGCGATCCAGGCCCAGCACCAACGGGTAGACCAAAGCCAGAATCATCTGCGCCAGACTGTAGCGCTGATTGCGCCGGGGGTAGTCGAGATTTTGGGTCAGGAAACGGCGGACCTGCAGCACTTGTAGAAATTCATGAAAGAAATACACGCCACCGAAGTGCGTCAAACCCCTGTGATCACACGCGATTCGCAGATTTCTTGGCGATCTGTTGATTCCCACGTTAACCTCACTAAAAGTTAGGTTAACGTGGGAGCTCCCAAACATGCTTTAAACCACAGTCAACAGGGCCTCCAGACACATTTCTGGCACTACTTTCACGCCGGATTCAGGTTATATGGAGTTCGTCCGCCAAACCCTGGATCAACATCCGCGACTGCGGGCCACGCGCATTCATCAGATGATCCGGGATCGCGGTTACACCGGCAGCATAATCCAGTTGCGCCGCGCCGTGGCTCGGCTGCGCCCTCCGTCGCGCGAGCCTTTCCTGAAACTGCAGGCATTCCCCGCCGAGCAGGCCCAGGTAGACTGGGCACACTTCGGCCAGGTAGCAGTGGGCCGCGCTCGTCGCACGTTGTCCTGCTTCGTTGCTACACTCTCCTGGTCGCGGGCGCTGTATCTGGAGTTCTTCTTCGATCANNTGTATCTGGAGTTCTTCTTCGACCAGACGATGGAGAACTTCCTGCGCGGGCATGTCCATGCCTTTGAGGACTGGTCCGGTCAGCCCCGCGTGATCCTTTACGACAACCTTCGCAGTGCAGTCCTCGAACGCCGGGGCAACGAGATCCACTTCAACCCGAGACTAATGGAACTCTGCGCTCNNGTCCCTGCCAGGTGCGGGCCGGTAATCAGAAAGGCCGCGTCGAACGGGCTATTCGCTATGTTCGCGAGTCCTTCTGGGCGGGCCGCCGCTTCACCACGCTCGCCGAATGCAATCGGCAGGCACTGCTCTGGCGCGATCAGGTGGCGCATCGGCGAGGCTGGCCCGGAGACGACAGCCGTACCGTTGCCGAGGTCTTCATGGAGGAACAACCGCGCCTGTTGCCCCAACCCGCTCATCCTTTTCCGACTAATCTCGTCCTGCCTGTGCGGACGGCAAAGACCATCTATGTTCGTTTCGATCTCAACGACTACTCGATCCCTCCCGAAACGGTCGGTCGCCAGCTTACGCTTGTCGCCTCCGATACTGAGGTACGCATTCTGGAAGGGACTGCGGAGGTCGCCCGCCATCACCGCACTTACGACCGCCATCAGCTGGTGCTGGACACGTCGCATCAGCAGGCGTTGCTGAAGACGAAGCGTAAGGCGTTCGACACAACGCCCGGCGGTCGCCTGGCTCTCGCCGCGCCGGAAAGCAAAGCACTGATCGACCTCGCCTTCGCGCAGGGAGAGTCGGCGGGCAGCCAAACATCGCAGTTGCTTAAGCTGCTAGACCTGTATGGCCCGGCCGCATTGCGCCGCGCCATCAATGAGGCGCTGGAACGTAATACGCCGCGAGCTTCGTCGGTTGCGTTTCTGTTGCGCAAACAGCAGCGATCCGCGCCCGCGCCCATGGCTGTCGATCTCAGCCGTCACCCCGAAGCCCAGGCTATCGAAGTCCGGCCTCACGATCTGGAGACCTACGATGAACTCGCCCGCAACGATGACGACGACTCCGAGCAATAGTCTCTCCTCGCAACTCCGGCAGATCGGCCTCTGCGCGATACCCGCGGATCTCGACGACTTTCTGGCGCGGGCGACGAAAAACCGCTGGTCTCCTCAGCAGCTGATCGAGCAACTGGTGCGCGCCGAAATCGACGAGCGTTCGCGCCGCAGCATGGAACGGCGTCTTCGATACTCCGGCATCAAAGGGTTCAAACCGATGGCGGACTTCGACTGGAACTGGCCGACGAAAATCGAACGCGACGTGATCGAGCGTGCGCTTTCGCTCGACTTTCTGAGCGAATCGCGCAACCTGGTTCTGGTCGGTCGCAACGGTCTGGGCAAAACGATGATCGCTCAGAACATCTGTCATGCGGCGGTGCTTGCGGGCAGTTCGGTACTGTTCCGATCGGCGCCGGCGCTGCTCGAAGATCTGCACCGCCAAACGCCGGAAGGGCGGCGCCGCAAGCTGCGCAGCTATGCCAACGTGGGACTTTTATGCGTTGACGAGGTAGGGTATCTGTCCTTCGACGACAAGGCCGCCGACTTACTCTATGAAGTCATCAACCGCCGCTACGAACGCAAGCCCCTGATCGTAACTACCAATCGTCCCTTCAAAGAATGGAACGAGGTCTTTCCCAACGCTACCTGTATTGCCACCCTTCTCGATCG
>PLKU01000112.1:39681-40200 GCA_003140705.1 Acidobacteriaceae bacterium | reverse complement strand
ACTGGGTGGAACTGAAGCTCATTGGAGGGCCCAAAAGTCCGCGCGATGCGGTGGGCGCGCGTGTGTTTCTTAGGGCCAACGGTATGCGCCAGCGTGAAGATGTGATGAGCGGCGGCAGCTATATCTCGTCGAACGATCAGCGCCCGCACTTCGGCCTTGGGGACGCGACCGCCGCGGGCACCGCGGAGATCCGCTGGCCATCCGGCGCAGTCGAATCGGTCCGGCTTTCCGCAGTCGATCGCATTTACACGATCACCGAGTCCAAGGGCATTACTGCCATGATGTGCGCCGGCAAACCGTGCCCTGATCTGCCCTCGGCCCACCTCTCGCCAAAGCGCCCCGCTCGACCTGGGGCAAGTGCAGCGCGATAAACTTCCATCATTGGAACAGGGTTGTGTTTCCAACTGGTGACCGGCCGGTCTGTCGCACAGCGACCACAAGCAAGCACTCCAACGTCCGTACCGCCCATTGCGATACACTTCAACCGGTGGAGGACCTTCGTTGCTTCGTGTTCGCGGA
>PLKU01000112.1:0-39635 GCA_003140705.1 Acidobacteriaceae bacterium | reverse complement strand
CGGCCCATCACCGCCGGTGGCTTTGTCGACACCGGGCCTGTGATTTTTGAGGACGTGACCAAGGCCGCGGGACTGTCCGGCTGGGTCCACAAGATGGGCGTGCCGGAAAAGAAGTTCATCGTTGAGACCAACGGGTCGGGCGTCTGTCTGATCGATTACGACAACGACGGTTGGCTCGACATCTATCTGGTCAACGGCGCGACCTTCGACTCGCTGGACGGCAAGGAGACGCCGCCACACGCTGCGCTTTTCCATAACAACCACGATGGAACGTTCACCGATGTGAGCGCCAAGGCAGGCGTGCAGAACGATCGCTGGGGATATGGCTGCTCGGTTGCCGACTACGACAACGACGGCTGGCCCGATATTTACATAGGCAACTACGGCAAGAACCGGCTCTACCACAACAACAACGATGGAACTTTCACCGATGTGGCCGAAAAGGCCGGCGTCGCGCTGGGCAATTGGTCGCCCGGATCGGCATGGGGAGACTACGACGGCGATGGGCTGCTTGATTTGTACGTCACCGGCTATGTCCATTTTGATCGCGACAACTTGCCCATCTCAGGGACCAAGGCCGTGGGGTTCGCCAGTTGCCTTTATCGAGGCGCGAACGTCAATTGCGGGCCACGAGGCCTGAAAGGCGAACCTGACCATCTCTTCCATAACAACGGCGATGGAACTTTTACCGACGTAACCGTGAAGGCCGGCGTGGAAGACAAGAACAACTATTACGGATTCGCGGCGATCTTTCTGGACATCAACGGAGATGGGAAGCCGGACCTTGTTGTGGGCAACGACTCTGAGCCCAACTACCTCTACATCAACAAGGGCGATGGCACATTCGATGACCAGAGCTACATATCGGGCTTCGCACTGAACAAGGATGGGCGCGAAATTGCGTCGATGGGTATTGCCGCGGGCGACTACGAGAACAATGGACTGATCGATTTTTTTGTGACCGACTTCGGCGACGACTATAAAGTGCTCTACCACAACGACGGTGACGCGAGCTTCACCGACGTTAGTTACAAGGCTGGAGTGGCGCAAACAACGATTCCTTTTGTCGGCTGGGGCGATGGGTTCCTCGATTACGACAACGACGGATGGCTTGACCTCTTTATGGTGAACGGGCACGTGTACCCTGAGGTCGACCAGCGCGATTGGGGCACGACCTTTGCCGAGCGGCCGCTGCTGTTTCACAACGTGCCCGACTTAAAGGGGCGAAAGTTCGAATACGTTCCGCCGGTAAAGGGTTCGGGGCTTGCCGTAGTGATTCCTGCGCGAGGGGCAGCGTTTGGTGATTTGTTCAACGACGGCAAGATCGACGTGATCATCAATCCGATCGACGGGCCGCCAACTCTGCTGCGAAATGTGAACAAGGACCACCATCATTGGGTAGAAATAGGACTCGTCGGCGGATCGAAGAGTCCGCGCGATGCCACATGCGCAACGGTCTATCTGAAGGCCAACGGCATGCGCATGCGCCAGGATGTGCTGGCCAGCGGCAGTTACATTTCGTCGAATGACCGGCGGCTCCACTTCGGGCTTGGAGATGCCACCGACGCAGGAATGGCGGAGATTCACTGGCCCTCCGGCGCGAGAGAGATGGTCAAGCTGCCTGCGGAAGATCGCATCTACACCATCACCGAGGGCCAGGGGATTACTGCCGCGCTTTGCGCTGGCAAACCTTGTTCAGTTCCGCCCGAAACAAGGCCTGCACCCGTGGCAAAACCTGCCGCCAGGACAACCAAGCCAAAAAGTTGAGCTCATTTGCCGGTGTATCATTTTGCCGTGCGAAGCCGATGGCGATCTTCTGTCCTGGGTCTCTCAGTCCTGCTGCTGGCAGTGTTGAGTGCGCATGCACAGCACTACGTCGAGCGCGAAGTCAGAATTCCCTGGGTGATGGCTGGGGTAAGCGGCCTGGATGCGTTGCTGGTTTACGCGGATTTGCCCGGAAAGCACCCGCTCGCCCTGCTCACACATGGATCATCGCGTAACCCAGATGAACAGGCCCATTTGACCCCCTGGCAAGAGCTCCCTCAGGCCCTATGGGTTGCACGGCGCGGGTTTGTCGCACTGATGGTGGTGCGCCGCGGCTATGGAACGTCGGGTGGCGAAAAAGATATGCACCGATGCCGCAATGCATGCAAATCGATCCCCAGGATGCAGCTCGAAACGCTGCGCAGGACTTGCGCCTGGCCATTGACTTCGCACGCGGACTGCCGCAGGTGGATGCAACGCATATTGTCGCGGCTGGCGTTTCTACGGGGGGACTCGCTACTGTCGCTCTTACCGCAAACGCCCCTCCGGGCCTGATGGCGGCCATCAACTTCGCCGGCGGCACAGGCTCAAGAGCTGATCACGATGTACCCAATGCAGGCGAAGTCATTGGTGCCTATCGTGGCTTTGGAAAGACTGCCCGGATTCCCAACTTTGGATCTATGCCGAGAACGACAAGTACTTCTGGCCCGAGCTTGCACAAAAGTTTGACGAGGCATTTCGTTCCAAGGGCGGCGTAGACCAATTCGTCCTCGCGCCAGCCATTGGAACAGACGGACACTCCCTCTTTCGTCACGTGGACGCCTGATCTGCGACTGTGGAGGGATTCCTGAAGACCCAGAACCTCGAGCCACTAGCTGAATTACTTCCTGAAATCAGGCCGGCAAACGTTACCCCTCCCTCCGGCCTCAGCGAAACCGGTCTCGAAGCGTTTCAAGCCTATCTGTTGCTGGGTCCGCATCGAGCATTCGCCACATCTAAACACTTCTTCGGTTTCTCCACGGCGAATATGACTATTGACGAAGCAAAGCAGAACGCCTTGGAGCGCTGCCGCCAATCGGCACAGAAGAAGGAAACCTGCACCGTCCTCTATGTCGACGACACGCAGGTTCATCCCTAGAGACTGTAAGCGGCAGGAAAACGGACGGCTTCAACGCAGGGACTTCTGCCAGTCGCCCTGATGGGTGCAATTCGGCCAGCACGCCAGAGGTCTCGGCCCCGGGCTAGGCCCTAGAAAACGCCCGCCATGTAGACCTCGGAGGCCAGCGGCTTCTCTCCCCTGACAGCACTTTCGGCCAGAACAACAGGAGACAGCGTGATTACCGGGCAATGGGAGTGGGCCAGCACCTTGTAAACCACACCATGGCGGGTGATGGCCGCGAACGCGGTCGCGCCCTGAGCTCCCAATACGATCAGATCTGCGAATTGGGCCCGAGCCTGGTAAAGGAGTTCCTCGGTCGGGTCGCCGGGCACCACAATCGTCTGAACTGCAATCTTTCGTTTCAACTCAGGCGGAATCAGCGCGAATAGACAGGACTCAATCTGATCGATGGTCCGACCCGCAAGAACCTCTGCGCGATCCTGCGGCCTGATTACGTGCTGCAGAATCAGGCGAGCGTTGTGCTGTTCAGCCAGATTCGCGGCAAAAGCGGCAACGGTATAGCTTGCCTCCTGAAGGCTGACCGCGCAAAGGATGTTTCGCGTCGCAAATTTGCGATATTCTCCGTCGACCACTTCGGGGCCGACGATGTATACCGGAACTTTGGCGCTGCGGAGCACGGCCTCAGCCACTGAGCCCACAAGCAGTTTGCCAATGGGACCAGGAGAATGAGTGCCCATGACGACGCGATCGATCTCCCGCTCACGCAGGAACGCAAGCAACTGGTCGGCTGCCAAGCCTGGCCTGACCACGATCTCACATTGAACACCAGCGTCGCGAACGCATTGCGCCAGGGGCTCCAGATGTTGAATTTCGGCACGGGCGGCTGCGGCATAGTCGTAGTAGCGGATACCTGAGGTTTCCGATGCGGCCACTACCAGCGTGTCATAAGCGTGGAAAAGAATGAGATCGGCGCCAAACTCGGCGGCTTGTGCAACGGCAAACGCGAAAGCCTTCTGATTTGCGGGGATCTCTGATGCGAAGAGGATGGTGGAGGGTTTGCTCCAGCCTGGCTTGATAACACCTGCCATGGGAACCTCCTTGTGATGGTGCGGAAAATATATTGACAGATTCGGCATCAGGTTGCGGTGCCGGGCGGCACAAGAGAACGTGATTTAGCTCACTCCGAATGATGCGGACATTTCCGGCGCCAACACCATCACGATCCCGCTCTCGTCCATAAAGACGGGAGATGCAAAATGCTTGCTCACTTAAGAATGGATTTTGCGCCATGCGTGCAGAATTGTCCAGACCCGGGAAGCAGATGCTATCCATCGAGCGAGATGACGTGATCCAAATCACAGCGCACTCTGCACCGCGACTGGTCTCCTTGAGTTGAAATCGTGGCTGATTGGTGCCGGGCCCTCCCCGCTGAACCCGTTTGTGGGCCTGCTGGCTACGATTCGATGGAGGTCTTTATGCAGCCGATGCACAACATACCCGCCCGCGGCGGATTGAACTTTGATGAAACGCCGTTTCTGGCCATTTGGGAGGTCACTCAGTCGTGTGACCTGGCCTGCAAGCACTGCCGTGCCGCAGCCCAGCCCATTGCTCACCCAGACGAATTGACCAATGCCGAAGGCAAGGCCCTGATCGACCAGATCGCCGAAATGCATGTGCCCATTTTTGTCTTTACTGGTGGCGACCCATTGAAACGAAAGGACGTATTCGAGCTGATTCGGTATGCGGCAGACAAGGGCGTGCAGGTGGCCGTCACGCCAAGTGCAACGCCGCTGCTGACGCGCGAAGCGATGTTCAAGTTGAAAGAGGCTGGACTGGTTCGATTGGGAATCTCACTGGACGGGTCGACACCGGAGATTCACGATACTTTCCGTGGCCTCCCGGGTGCGTGGGAGCGGACAATTCAGGCAGTTGAGTGGGCAAAAGAGGCAGGGATTCCTGTCCAGGTACACTCCACGATCAGCCGGCATAACGTACATGATCTGGACAATTTATGCGCACTCTTTGAAAAACTCGCAATCGTCATGTGGAATGTCTTCTTCCTGGTGCCGGTTGGACGGGGACAACTTGGTGACCTGCTCAGCGGCGAAGAATTCGAAAACGTTTTTGGTAAGATTTACGAGCTTTCCCATCGGGTCAACTTCCAGATCAAGACCACTGAAGCAATGCACTACAGGCGTTACCTGCTGCAGCACAATCTTGAAGAGCGCAAGATGGGACATGGGCATCCGCACAGCGCCGGCCCTCAAAAAGGCTATGAAGCAGGAACGCCGACCAGCGACGCCCACAGCCGCACCGTAGGCTGGGCCACGCGCCGAGTGAACGACGGCAAGGGCTTCCTCTTCGTGTCGCACACAGGCAATGTCTATCCAAGCGGGTTTCTGCCCATTCATGCCGGAAATATCAAGCAGACGCCGCTTCAGGACATCTACCGCAACGCGCCTATCTTCAAATCATTGCGGGATACCAGCAAGCTTGAAGGCAAGTGTGGGGCCTGCGAGTACAAAGAGATCTGTGGTGGATCGCGTGCAAGAGCCTATGCGGTCACCGGCGACCCACTGGCCCAGGAGCCATGCTGCATCTACCAGCCAAAGAATTGGGACCCAGAACTGGAGAGTGAAGCTTCCGCTTTTGCCCATTCTGCTGTTGAGACGCTCCCAATTCTTAGCTAAAGTGCCCTTGAATTTCACTTTTACGAAGGCCTGCATGGCTACATNNATGTAGCCATGCAGGCCTTCGTTTTTTGCTTGACCGCAGCACCAAAGCGGTCTCCATCTGTAACAGCCGCAATCAGTTAGGCAAAAGAACGCTGTCCACCACCTGGGTGACACCGTTCGACTGGATTACATCACCGACAGTAATTGTCGACATCCCGCCTTTCTCATCCGTGAGCATGATCTTGCCGTCGTGCAAGGTTGCCGTCAGCACCCCTCCAGAGACGGTGTTCAATACCGCTTTGCCCGAGCCCATCTTGATCTGATGTTTCAAGTCTCTTTCGAGAATACGACATGGTGCACTCCTTCGTATGTCATTGAATCTCAAAGAGACACTGTGATGAATCGGGCGGTGATGGGGGTGTTGCTCGGTTCCTTTCGTCGCTGTATCGCTCGACGCCTTCTCTGCACAAGACCCACGGTGCATTCACACATGCTTGCGTCGCCGTCAAATGCTTCAACTGAATCAGGCGGAAGATAGTCGTCGGTGTGACTCCGAGGAAATCGGCGGCTTCACGGACAGACATTTCGCCACGAGCCTGTCGTTCTCCCTCACTATAGACCTGAATCGCATGGTGGTTGCGCACCGAACAGACACGCATCGCCGTCCAGATTTGTCCGTGTGCCGTGCGGCGTTGATTCTTATTCAGGATCGATGCGATCCGTGCGTCGGATTGGATTCTCGCCAGTTTGCGAACGGTCTCCACAAGATCATGTTCGGTGGCATAGCGATGCTGTCCGGTCTGAAGCTTGGGAAACTCCACCTGTGTGTGATCTCCGCCTTGCCAGTGCAACACGAGGCGTATCGTCTCGCCCTCAGAAGTGGCGGTGATATCCTTCAGTGCGATGCGAAGCAGACGCTTCTTGTATTCTGGCGAGTTGTGGGGATTGTCCCATAGTCTGGGGATATCGCGTGCGAAGTCCAGCAGTTCTCGCTTCTGAGCGTCGGTGATGGGGTGTTCACGACCGTCTTCGAGTACTGCGAGTTCAGCTTCAAGCTCAGCTTCCGCAGCCAATGCTTTGTTCCAGCGACGTTCAAGTTCCGCAGCAACGAGCCGATTCGAGGGATCCACCGCATCATATTGGCGACGCGCATGGGTCACTTCATAGCGCGCTTGTTTCAGCGCCAACTCCTTCTGATGAATGCGCCCGTCGCTGGCATTATCGAGTGCGGCGATCGCGGCCATTGCCGCATCGATGCCCAACGGCGTCAGGCATTGCAGCAACTGCTCCGATACCAGGCGATCGGCGCGCAATCCGCCGAACAGCACACAGGAGGTTTGATTGGGATTCAGTGCGTGACCGGAACACTGATATCGGATGACATGCGGACGAGGATATTGCGCCAACAACTTGGCGCCACAGTGACCACAGCGAAGCAACCCGGCGAGCAGAGCCTCGCCGTGCTGAACTGCTCCGCGCAAAGCGTAGCTCTTCGCGTTTTCGTTGTGGGCAATCATCATTTGATTGCTTTGATACACGTCCCAATCAATGTAACCCTCATGATGATTCAAAATCAATACCGCCCAGTCTTCACGGCGGCGCCTCACCTGCCGCTGCACCTTCTGGCCTGCTTCCAAACGCGTTATCACCTTGCTCTTTCCATATGCGTATGCGCCGGCATAGACCGGGTTTTTCAACACGCTGAGAACTGAGTGGTATCGGGCAGACAACCAAACGATCTCGCCTGCTTCTTTTGAGCCCCGAGCAACAGGCAACTGAATCTGCTGCCGATTCAGCCAGAAATAGACCTGCCGCACGCTTCCCAATTCCGCAAACTTGCGAAAGATCAGATCAATGGTGGACTGAATTCGAGCGTCCGGATCCTTTTCTATCCGGTCGTCCGCTCCCTTGATGTACCCGATCGCAACCCGCTGAACCAAGGCGCCCCGCTGCGCCTTCTGCCGCAGTGCTGCCTGCCCTCGTTCACGAAAGTTGGCAACCTCCATCTCACTGATCGTGCCTTTCATGCCCAATAACAGGCGATCATTCGTAAGTCTGGGATCGTACACGGCCTCAGCATCGATCAGGAGCGCGCCAACCACACAGCAAAACTCCAGCAGCGTATGCCAGTCCCGTCCATTGCGCGCCAGACGGGACGCCTCAATGCTGAAGACAGCGCCAACCTTTCCATCGCACAGCGCACGAAGCAGACGCTCAAAACCGGGACGGCGCGTTCCCGACCCTGACATTCCGAGATCCTCATCAATTACTTCGATGTCTTCCCAACCCAGGGTGCGGGCATGATCGACTAAGGCATATTGACGGCGTTGGCTCTCAAGGTTATGCCGCACTTGATCCGGCGTCGATTGACGAATGTACACACAGGCCCGCCTGGCAAAATGATCAGCGGTGATCTTGTTCATCGCCGACCTCCTCGCGGATTTTCCTGGTCTGCACTTGCATCCACTGAGCAAGTGTATGGCGGAGTTGCTCCTTCACTTCCAGCGGGAGTCGTACGCCGAGAGCGGGGAGAGGTTCTTCGAAGAGTTGTCGTTGTTGTCTTATCCTGAGCTGTTGCATCCTGATCCTCCTGGTG
The DNA here is from genome assembly GCA_003140705.1 of Acidobacteriaceae bacterium. Classification (GTDB taxonomy): domain Bacteria; phylum Acidobacteriota; class Terriglobia; order Terriglobales; family Acidobacteriaceae; genus Telmatobacter. The sequence continues at coordinate 31,480 of PLKU01000112.1, read as the reverse complement.
CTCATTGTGCACAAAAGAGGAGGAGCTGGTCACAGCCGCATGGCATAATCCGAGAAGCACTTTAACTGGCAGACGCGCCGTGGATACAAGCTTCGCGTTCGCCGCCTCTGGACGAGTCATCCATTCAGGAATCGCCAGCGGGTGGCCGTCAGCTCGCCGCACGACGTAGAACGCTTCGCCGAGACGCTCGTACAACCGGATCACCGGCAGGCTGCACATCCACAACGGGTGGAAACGATAGTAGATTGTGACTTCGTCCGGGCGATGTTGATGGGCAGTATGTCGCCCTGTTGTTCGGTTAATCTGCCTGCCACCAGATGGTAAGTAAGAATCTTGGTAAGTTGATCCTTGTTCTCCGGCTTCAGCAGCGCGTCCACCGCGCCCGCCGACAGCTTGTCGAAGGCCTCGTTGGTTGGCGCAAATACTGTGGAAGGCCCCACGCCCTGCAGTGTGTCGACCAGTCCGGCTGCCTTCACTGCTGCAACCAGTATGGTGTGGTCATTTGAGTTGACTGCATTCTGGACGATGTTTTTGGTTGGGTACATCGACGCGCCGCCCACATCAGGGTCCCTCTGTGCCTGAACTGCAACGCATGAAAACACAATCGCAACCGCCAGGCTGATTCCATAAAGCTTCTTCATCATGATTTCCTCTCGCTCCCTTTGGATTTACTTACTGCACTCCCTGAACGCCAGGCGACGCAGAACGGTTTCATGCACAACAAGGAAATATTCCGGGTGGGAGCAAATCCAACATCGCCACTAGCTTCGTACACAAGCTGCGAGCGAAGCACAGATATGGAACGCAATGGATGCGTATTTACACGGCGTGGATAACTCAGGAATGTACCTGGGTGAGTGGTTCGATGGCCACGGCAGACCACCTACTTCACGGTGGACGGGTCAAACCGCGAATAGTATAAAGAGAGCTGTTTCATTCATCAGCGGCACTTCCCTCAATCCAAACATGGCCCTCGAGCGTACTCCTACTAACGATCACGATCCAACTGATGACCTGTTGCTTGAGCGTCTAGGCGGAGGCGATGAGCAGGCCATGGCTGAAGTCTTCGATCGTTATGGCGGCATGGTGTACTCCGTAGCACTGCGCGTGCTGAATGATCCGGGGCAGGCAGAAGATGTGATGCAAGAGATACTCTTTCAGCTCTGGAGAAAGCCGGATGCCTTCGTTCAGGGTCGCGGTTCGCTGGGCGGATGGCTCTTGGTGATGGCGCGGAACCGCGCGATTGACAAGATCCGCCGTAGAAAGCCCACCGACTCACCCGACGATGTAGTGCTCGAATCGAAGACAAATCTGGCATCGGAGACCGAGCGCAACCTGCTCATGGAGAAGGTACGCGGTGTACTGAAGAATTTGCCTTTGGAGCAGCAAACATCACTCGAGTTGGCCTACTTTGAAGGGTTGAGCCACTCGGAAATTGCGGAGAAGACCGGCGACGCGTTGGGTACAGTGAAAACAAGAATCAGACTCGCATTAATTGGATTGCGAAAGGCACTTGCAACATGACAGGCAACGAACACATCTCGCAGGAAGAGCTGGCGCTGCATGCCATGCAGGCTCTCTCTGAAGGAGAGGCCACGGCGGTTCGCGCGCATCTGGCCCAGTGCGCCTTGTGCCGCGATGAGTTCGCGGGGCTTGCCGGGGACACTGCGCTCGTAGGGCTGAGTGTCCCGCAGCAGCCTTTGCCTGCCGGCGCTCGCGACCGGTTCCTCGAGCGAGTAGCCGCGGAAGCCGCTTCGGCACAGCGACCTGTGATGCATGAATCGGGCGGAAAAGTCGTGGCGTTCCCCACGCGGGCCTGGATTCCATGGGCAATCGCCGCAGCACTCGCGTCTGTGGCCGTTTTCCTTGGCGTGAAGAACAACACGCTCAATCAGGAATTGCGAGATGCATCCAGCCAGATCTCAAGTCTTTCTGTTCAATCTGCCCAGGCCCGGCAGGTGCTCGATGTTCTTACTTCTCATTCCGCCCAGCGCGTGCTCCTTACAACCAATAATGCATCGGTCGAACCAACTGGCCGCGCCGTCTATCTGGCAGAATCAGGCAGCCTGATCTTCCAGGCAAATCATCTCAAGATGCTCGCTTCCGACAGGACTTACGAGCTCTGGGTCATTCCCGTCAGCGGAAACCCAATCCCGGCTGGGCTATTCCGTCCTGACGCAGCGGGCGACGCCAATGTCATCATGCCGCCACTTCCTAAAGGCGTCCCAGCCAAAGCATTTGGCGTGACCATTGAGAAGGCTGAGGGAGCAAGCACCCCGACTGCGCCCATCATCCTGGCCGGAGCGACGGCAGCGGGAGAGTAGTCGCCCCGCCGGAATCAAGGCAGGGACAGTTGTCTTGGTGTGATTTAAATCACTTGCATCTAGGCTTAACTCCCTCATCCTCAATCCATGGCCACTCAATTTTGGGAAATTTGGAAGTTTGACAAGCCGGGCTCGCCCGTGGGGCGCAAGAACTGGTGTAATGAGGGCATCAGGTCAGGGAGACGGACACAGGGAATGCGGACAGCAATCATTGGAGGGGGCATTGCGGGGCTTGCGGCTGCCTTTGACCTGGAGAAAGCGCGCGCGGCCGGCGCGGACGTGGAGTACACCCTCTATGAGGCTGGGGAGCGCCTTGGCGGCGTCTTGAATTCAGAAATTGTGAACGGTGCGGTGCTGGAGCGTGGGCCGGATTCCTTCTTGACGGAAAAACCAGCGGCGACTGAGCTCTGCAAGGAACTGGGACTAGGAGCCGATCTAATTCCGTCAAACGATGCGGCGCGCAAGACCTATATTGTCGTGAAAAACAGGCTGGTCGCTCTCCCGGATGGCCTGATGTTTCTGGTGCCAACCAAGCTGATTCCCACGGCGACCACGCGGCTGTTCAGCCTGAAGACGAAAATCCGGATGGCGATGGAGTTGCTGCACCCGCCGCGGCCGACTGGCCAAGCGGACGAAGCAGTGGCGACGCTCGTCGAGCGACACTTTGGCTCGGAGGCTGTCGACAGACTTGCCGACCCGCTGCTCAGCGGGATCTACGGCGGTGACGCGGCGCAATTGAGCGCACGGACTGTGCTGCCTCGGCTCGTAGAGATGGAGAGCGAATACGGTTCCCTGACGCGAGGGATGCTGGCAGCACACCGCAAGATGCGCGCGAGATCAGCTCCCAAGAAGAACGGAAATCCTCGCCCAATTAACGCTGCAAGTGGTGCCCAGCCTGCCGCACCCAGGGGAATCTTTACGACGCTGCGGGGCGGGTTGCAGCAGCTGATTGACGCTCTTGCCGCTCGGCTGAATCCGGCGTGGGTGCGTTTGGGTTCGCCAGTGAACGGGATTGAAAAGGTTGCAGCCGGCTGGATGGTCACGGCCGGACGGAATACTGAGTTTTATGATGCTGTGATTGTTGCGTCGCCCGCATGGGCGGCGGGAGTCTTGCTCGGGAAGGTGGACGCATTACTGGGTAAAGAACTCAGCGCGATCCCCTACTCGTCATCAATTACCGTGAATCTGGTCTACGACATGGCAAAGCTGGGCCAGCTGCCGGATGGATTTGGTTTTCTCGTCCCAGCTAGCGAGGGCCGGGCGATGCTGGCCTGCACGTTTGTGCATCGCAAGTTTTTGGGCCGGACGCCGCCCGGCAAAGTAGTGCTGCGAGCGTTCCTGGGCGGGATGAAGAACGAGGCGCTGCTGGCGGATTCAGACGAGGCGCTCGTGGCGACGGTGCGAAAAGAACTTGCGGAGATTCTGGGCGACGCTGTGATCGGGCCGCTTGTTGAGCCAGAATACGCCCAGGTGTCCCGGTGGCGACGGGCGATGGCGCAGTACGCAGTGGGCCACCAGGCACGGATTGACCAGATTCAAGCGCAAGTCGCAGCCTTGCCTGGGTTGCGGTTGGTGGGAAATGCATATGACGGGATCGGAATTCCGGATTGCATCCGACTCGGACGGAATGCTGCGAAGGAAATGCTTGCGCACACCAAGTCGGGTATTCAGCAAGTCAACTAGTCAGCGGGTCGTCACGGCCTCCCATTCAGATCACAGATCACGGTTCGATCGAATCACCTTATTTCGACACCACAGGCAGAATTAGTGCGCTGGGATGCGTCCCGTCGTGAAGGATGGTGTTGGTGGCTTTGACCATCGTCGAGCTCGTGCTCGCGTCCTTGCCTGTATTCAGGTTGCGGTCAAAGCGGGGAAAGTTGCTGCTGCTCACCTCAAGCCGGATTCTATGTCCCTTCAGAAACACGTTGCTCGTGGACCAAAGATCGATCTTGTACTCGTAGACCTGGCCGGGAACGATGGGACTGGCAACGGTTGTAGATTCGCGATAGCGGGCGCGCAGTATTCCCTCCGTAAGGTTGATCGCAGTGCCATCCGGAGCTACGTCGACTAGCTTGCCGGTGAAATCGGTATCGATGCCCGACGACTTGGCAAACAAGTCCAGAGTTACAGGCCCGGTCACTTCACGGTCTTCTTTTAGGGGTGGCGTCGAATACACCAGCACATCCGGACGAGCCTCCACCTGCCGCTGGTCTCTCGGGCCGGGGGCAAGGTGAACCACGTCGCAGCACAGGGGACCGCCCACGGTTGGTACTGGATTGGCAGGATCGTAAACAAAGCTGTCTGGTGGCTCGGCGTGCGGGAGCGCGACCGCCGGAATGAGCTTGCCGTCACCCGAAATGGAGTTTGCATTGCCGTCAGAGCGGAGGTAGAAGCGCGACTCCTTCGCGCGCTCCAGCGGCCAGGCGGCCTCATTGCGCCACTCGTTCTTGCCCATCACAAAGATCGTGACCGGCTTATCGGTGGCAAAGCGATTCTGCTTGCCAAGGAAAAGATATTCATACCACTCGAGGGTGATTTCGTTCTCGTCAAACGGAGCGCTTGGGCCAAAATCGACCTGGCCAATCGTTCGTCCCCAGCCGGAGTGCCCACCAATGGCGACGAGCAGTCGTTGCTCCTTGCGCGCAGTCTCGTTGGCCGCGTGCGCCTTCAGACCAAGATAATTGCGGATCGATCCTCCCTGAAAAATGTCGTACCAGGCGGCTATGGTCAGCGAGGGAACCTGAATCTTTTCGTAATTCTCCTCAATTGACCACTGTTTCCAGTAGCTGTCATACGTGGGATGGTCAAGCCAATCCTGAAAGTAGGGTGCGAGCGAGCGGGTGAGCCCGGCCCCATCCATTGCCTTGGTCACGTTGAAGAGAGGGTACTGACTGAGCGGCAGAACGGCGCTTCCGACGAGTGCATTCTTTGCTTCCGCTACCCGCCGGTCGAGGGTGTCCTGGGCAAGCGACGAGGTCCATGACTCGTTGAACCACTGCTCGAAAGCACCACCCTGGTAGGCCCAGTTTTCGTGGTAGTTGCTCGCGGTGACCACAGGGCAGATTCCCGCAAGGTGCGGTGGATGCCCGATGGCGGCGAGCATTTGCGTTGCGCCTACATAGGAACCGCTGAACATGCCGACTTTTCCGTTGGAGTGGGGCAGCGCCGCAACCCACTCGACGGTGTCATAGCCGTCGTCCGTTTCGTGCTTGAAGGGATACCACTCACCCTCAGAAGCAAAACGTCCCCGCACATCCTGCACCACGACCATAAAGCCGCGCGCGGCGCCCTCCTGACCAAATGAGGCGGTGTTGTCCTTGTTGTATGGGGTGCGCGTGAGCAGAACCGGATAGCTGCCGTCAGCAGCAGGACGGTAGATGTCCGCTCGAAGGGTTACCCCGTCGCGGGTCTTCATCGCTATGTTTTTCTCGACGACGATCTGCGGCGCAGTTTGGCTCATTACCAGACTGGAGGTCAACAAGGTAGCGGTGAAGGCAAGAAGCCAAAAAGCTCTTTTCAACATGGACACTCGATTCCTCAGCGGCGATGGTCGAGACCATTCTAGTGGCTTCTATGACAGGTGAGGGTAGTTCCCTGCGCAGTGTATTGTTGCTGACGGGGGAAAATTCAACCGGTGAGGTGCTGGAGTGCAGGGTTTGAATCGAAGGGGTTTTCTCAAGACGGCCAGTGCGGCAACAACGGGAACACTGCTGGGGGCAAGGCTTCATGCGCTCGCAGGATTTGGTAAAGGATCGGCTGCACAGGTTGCGGCCAACGACCACATCCAGATTGCCTTGATCGGCGCGGGCGGTCAGGGCCAGGGAGATACAAAGACCGCTATCCGAGTTCCCGGGGTAAAGCTTGTCGCGGTAGCCGATTGCTACAACGGCCGCCTTGAACACAGCAAGGAATTGTGGGGCGACGACATTTTTACCACCCGCGATTACACCGAGATTCTTGCGCGCAAGGACATTGACGCAGTGATCATTGGGACGCCCGACCACTGGCACAAACAAGCCAGCGTGGATGCAATGAGGGCGGGCAAGGATGTGTATTGCGAGAAGCCGATGATCCACCTCTATGCCGACGGTCCGGAGATGATTGAGACGGCGCGTGCAACAAATCGAATTCTGCAAGTGGGAAGCCAGCGCGTGAGTTCAGTGATCTATGCCAAGGCCAAGGAATTGCTAGCCGCGGGCGCCATCGGTCAACTGAACATGGTGACCGCGCGCTGGGATCGCAATTCGACCATGGGCGCGTGGAGTTATACGGTTCCTCCCGATGCATCGCCGGAAACGTGCGACTGGCCACGGTTTCTTGGCACTGCGCCCAAGATTCCCTTCAGCGCGGAACAGTTCTTCCAGTGGCGCAAGTGGAAGGCCTATGGCAGTGGTGTGGCCGGCGACCTGTTTGTGCATCTTTTCAGTGGAACGCACTTCATTACCGGATCGCACGGACCCACGCGTGGCATGGCAACCGGTGGACTGCGCTTTTGGAAGGATGGCCGCGATGTGCCGGATGTGATGCTGGGGCTGTTCGACTATCCAGAGGGTTTCAACCTGAGCCTGCATGTAGACTTTGTCGACGGCGGCGAAGAGAGCGAAGGCCTCATCTTCACTGGTTCCGAAGGCACCATGGAGATTGCCGGCAACTCCGTAAGCGTCAACCGGGTGCCCCGCGAAAAAGCGCCAGGCTACACCATCGAAAGCTTCGCTGAAGCCACGCAGAAGCAGATCGTGGCGGAATACAAAAAGAAGTACCCGATGCTGCCCCCTGAAGGTGCGCCGCCCGTAGGCTACGAGAAATATGTAGCGCCGCCTGGATACAGTGACAGCTATGACCACTTCAAGAACTTCTTTGCGGCGGTGCGGTCGCGCCAGCCTGTGGTGGAAGATGCGGTCTTCGGCTTCCGCGCCGCCGGGGCCGCCTTGCTGAGTAACCTCAGCATCGACCGCGGGACAATTGTGAAGTGGGACCCGGAGGCGATGAAGCTCGTTTAAGATCACGGAGAGGTCCGATGGCCAAATTCCTGTTTACCATGCTGCCCGCGAACGACCTGGGCTTGCCCACTCGACTTGTGCCAATTGCGCGGGTACTCGCGGATCGTGGCCACGAAGTGGCGATGTTCAACCCCGCACCTGCACCCGCAAAATTGATCGAAGATGCGGGGCTGATCAACCTGCCCATGCCTTCCCGCCCGATGCCGGCAATCGGAGGCGACATGGCACAGGCAAGCGCAGCATGGGATGTCGAAGAGATGTTTGCAGCCTTATTTTCAGACGTGGACACCGTGCGCGCAGTCACGGCCGCCCATGTCGACCTGGTGCGCGACTACGCACCCGATGTTGTCGTCGATTCCTTTGGGCTGTTTACCTGCATGGCCGCTCGCATTGTCGGAGTACCACTCGCAACTGTTCTTCAAGCCAATTTCCATCCGGGAAGTGACGGGTTTCTATGGTGGAAGGGCGAGCGTCCAGCAGGATTGCCCAGCCCCGCGCCTGCCGTCAACACGGTTCTTGCTGAATATGGTCTGCCTCCGGTAGCCCGCTCAGTCGATCTGCTGGCGGGCGATCTCTCGTTGATCGTGGGGACGCCGGAAACCGACCCGGTATCCGGCTCGTCAAACGTCACACACGTCGGTCAGATCATCTGGCAAAAAGGCAATGCCGCTTTGCCCGACTGGGTTGCTGAATTGAACCACGATCGATCTGTCATCTGGGTCTATTCCGGCAATCCTCGTTATGCCGGCGCTGCGGCATCGAATCCTTTTGACTCGATCGTGGTTATTCGCGCGGCGATCGCCGCCCTGGGGAATGCGCCCGTTCAAGTCGTCCTCACAACCGGCTATCAAGAAGTACCCGAGGAAGTTGGCGCCCTGCCACCAAACTTCCGTCACGCCGCCTATGTGCCGGGCCTGGCCATGGCTGAGCGCTGCGATCTGATGGTGCATCATGGCGGTCACAGCTCTGTGATGACAGGTTTGTCGGTTGGAACTCCAGCCGTAGTGATCCCCACCAGCACCGAGCGGGAGAGCAACGCGCGCCGTCTGACAGCCTTGGGCGCCGGAGAGATCGCGATGCCCCTTGAAGGCCCGGACGGCGAAAAGCAGATTGATGTAGCCGATTTCAGGGCCAAGGTACACCGCGTGTTGAACGAGCCCGGCTATCGTGCCAAGGCACAACGGGTTGCCGAGTCTATGAAGCGATTTGGCGGAGCGCAACAGGCTGCCGACCGAATCGAGCGGTTTGGAGTTGGGATGGGTTAAGTCAGATTGTGATCTCAGGGCTGATTGGCTACACCCCGCCCTTACCCAGCAGAACTCCAATCCCGTAAGTGACCGCGCCCTCCACTGCGCCAACCACTGTCATTTCAAATCCAGACGACCACCAGGAGCGAACAGTAATCAGGCTCTTGGCTGCACCAACTGCGAAGTGCGCGGCCAGTGAGATGACTGCGGCGGCGATGACGGCCTCAATCCCGGTCATGAAGAAGAACGGGATAATCGGGATGGTTGCGCCAACCGCCGTTGAAAGCGCGCCAGAGCTGGCCGAGACTAGGGGGTTGGAAAGTGCCTCTTCAGACGAGCCGAGCCGTTCGCTGGAGAGCGCGCGCAGCAACTGCTCGGGATCGCTGGCGATGTGGTTGACCATGTGGTGCGCGTCTTCCTCGGGCAGGCCCTTGACCTGGTAGTAGAGCGAGAGCAGTTCGCGCGCTTCGGGCCCGTTCATCTGGATGGCCTCGCGCTCACGGGCCACCTCGGCCTGGTAAATCTCGCGCTCGCTCTTGGCTGCCAGATAAGCGCCGGAGCCCATGGAAAGCGCAGAGGCGATCATGCCTGAAAGACCGGCAAGCAGCACGTATTTGCTGTCTCCGGCCGTTGCCCCGGAGACGCCTGACACGATGCCAAAGATAGCGCCAAGGCCGTCGTTCACTCCGTAAATCGCGTCGCCGATCCAGCTTCCGGGCTGCTTGCGGCCCTGGTTGCGCTTGGCGAGGAGTTCATTGAGAACCGCTTGTGCATCGATTTTCGGGCCGCTGGCCGAGGCGGTGTAGTGGCCGCGGATCAGCGAACCCAGCTCGCGGTAGTGATCCTTTTCGTCCTCGATAACGTGATCGAGGATGGCAATTGAGCCCTCGTCGCCCAGGGCCTTCAGCTGCTCGCCATAGTTTGCGACGTGCCGGCTCTCCTCGATTTCCAGTCGGCGCAGCGCCATGCGTACGCCGCCCGCACGGTTGGCAAGAGAATCGGCCTCGCCCCCTGGCTTGCCGCGATAGACGGGCTCCGGGCCGCCAAGCTCGGTGATCCGGCCGTGCCACAGGGCCGCGTGCTCCCACTCCGCGCCGGCCAGGTGGCGAAGAATCTGGGCCCGGACAGGGTCGGTGTCACGCTCAGCCAACGCCAGGTAGGTGTGATAAGCCTCCACTTCGGCCTGCCAGTTTTCTTCCAGGGCAGCCAGCACCTTCTTCAACTTGGGGCCGGTCATGGTTGCAGTTGCCACTATGTCTCCTCGCGTTGATATGAGAATACGGTATTTCGGGCTGATTCGGCTGCCAACCTGCCAGCGCAGATTCGGCTGAAGAAGATTGTGCGCATGGAAAGCGACAGGCGCCTGATGCTCAATCGTTTTCTTTCGACCCTTCCCCAGCGAGGGGCTTTCCGTATAGTGTTGTGTCCAGCAAAATGCCGAGATTCCGGGGCAACGGTAAACAAATTGGGGTTTAGCCCGAGCGGCGGCAACCACCGTCTCTGTCCCGGATATGTCCCTTGGCCAGTACGCATCAAAAGCCCAAACTGGGCGAATTCTTCAAGGAAGCGGGAAATAAATCTTATGGCAACGAGTTCGACAAAGCCGGCTGCTCTCACCTCACCTGGATACTTCGTCCCGTTCATCATCGTCACCGCCCTGTTTTTCATCTTCGGGTTCATCACCAACCTGAACATGGGGCTGGTGCCTTACCTGCGAAACATCTTCGAGGTTCAGGGGCTCCAGGTATGGGAGGCAATGCTCGCGAATGGGGCATTCTTTACCGCATACCTCGTTTGCTCTGCACCCACCTCGAAGCTGATCGAGACAATCGGCTACAAGCGGACCATCGTCGTTTCGTTGTTCATTCAGGTCATCGGCGCACTCATGTTTGTGCCAGCGGCCCGATTCGTTTCCTTCCCCCTCTTTCTGGCGGCGATCTTTGTCGTGGGAGCGGGCGTGGCAGCGCTGCAGACTTCAGCCAATCCGTATATTTCAATTCTCGGGCCGGAAAGCAGCGCTCCCGTCCGACTGAATCTGGCCCAAGCCTTCAATTCCATCGGCGGATCGATCGCCCCATGGGTCGCGGGAACGTTCTTCCTGACCGCCGCCGTGCTCAACCCGGACCAGGTTGCTCTCAAAGGCCTTGCGGAACAACATGCCTACCAGGTAGGCATCGCGGACACCGTGCGCATTCCCTATATTGTGATTGCATTTGGGCTGATCATCCTGGGAATCGTCGTCGCTTTCTTGCACCTGCCGCACATTGAGGCCACGCAGTCCTTCCGCCCCGCAAAGGAAGGCGATCCGCTGTTGAGCCGCAGCATCTGGAGCTACAAGCACACGGTCCTCGGTGCTTTGGGCATCTTTGCTTATGTCGGGGTTGAGGTGGGCCTGGCCACCACCATGGTGCTCTACTTCAGCGATTTCAAGCACGGGGGCCTCCACGTATTGCTCAAGCCGGAGGCGCAGAAGCTGGTCGTGTTCTATTGGTTTGGCGCTCTCATAGGCCGCTTGCTCGGATCCTGGCTGCTGAGCAAGATCAAGGCCGGCAAACTGCTGGGGATCTTTGGAACGGCTGCGGCGGCGCTGGTTGTGGTTGCAATCTTCACAGCCGGCTACATTCCCGTGGGATGCCTCGTCCTTGTGGGCTTCTTCAACTCGGTCATGTTCCCAAACATCTTCACCCTGGGCATCGTGGGCCTGGGGCCGATGACGAGCAAAGGCTCGGGGCTAATCATGACGGCTGTTTTCGGCGGGGCAGTGATACCCGTGGTCATTGGTTACCTGGTTGACAACACCAGCTACCAGATTGCGCTGATTCTGCCGGTGCTGTGTTATCTCTACATTGCCTATTACGGGTTTGTCGGTTCCAAGCCCACGCGAACAATTACTGCCTAGAGCCTGTTATTAACTTTGTCCCTTTGTTTGCCTTTGAATAGGGGTAAAGAGTTGGCTGGCTGACGATGGAGGCATGGGANNTCTTCGTTACATCGCCAAGACGGGCAATCAGTGGCGCTTCATGCCCAACGATCTTCCTCCATGGACAGTCGTGTACCAGCAGATGCGGCGATGGATCGATGCGCGGTGTTTCGAAATCACGGTCGAGGATCCGCGCATTCTATTGCGTGAGTTTGCAGGGCGCAAAGGCCAGCCCACGGCGATGATCCTCGACAGCCGCACGTTGCAGTCGACGCCAGAGTCGGGTGCGCGCGGCGGCTACGATGGGGCCAAGCGCCGCAAGGGATCGAAGGTTCATGCGGCAGTAGATACGCTGGGACATCTGCTGGCCTTGCACGTTACGGCAACCGATGAACAGGACCGAGTGCAGGTGGAGAGACTGGCTGAAGCAGTACAGGAGATTACCGGTGACACCATCGAGTTGGCATATGTCGATCAGGGATATACCGGCGAGAACGCGGCGCAGGCAGCCGAGAAGCACGGTGTGCGGCTGGAGGTGGTCAAACATACCGAGGCGAAACGAGGATTTGTCCTGTTGCCGCGCCGCTGGGTGGTGGAAAGAAGCTTTGCCTGGGCAGCCCGCTTCCGCCGACTGGCCAGAGACTATGAACGGCTTGGAAAAACCCTCGCGGGGCTACACTACCTCGCGTTCGCCATCCTCATGCTCGCAAACCTCGTTCGCCAACTCACGCAATGTTAATAACAGGCTCTAGTCGCGGTCTTATGCTTTTTGATGGCCCTTCGGCGCAAGCTGAAGGGCCTTTCCGCATTCGGCGCCCCGGCAAACCGGCTGTTACTCTCCTTTGATCGCAGTGCAACCAAAAACATTTCATTCGGAACCGCGCAGATGCCGCCGGATTCGCGGTAAGATGGGTGCGCTTGGCATCGACCCTTCGCATGACCTCCCAAACTAAGTCGCGGTTGCAGAGCCTGGTTCTGGCTGGCATTGTTGCGCTTTTCGTATTGCTGCTCTTGCTGCGGCTCTTTGTTTTTGCTCACGGCCACGGGGGTCGCAGGGTAGGAAGTGCAAAGCAGTTTGCGCCGACAGCGGTGCCAGCTTCGCCGAACGGCACTTACGGACCTGAATACAGCAAAGCCGCAGATTGGAATCGCAGAGCCTGGACGGACCGATTTGGCGATGGCACACCCGACTTCCTACGCCTGACCGATCCGGCAGACCAGGCCGCCTTCCGTCAGTGGTTCACGCTGATCGCCGACTACCAGGCGATTCGGCCTAAGACCGAAGTTCCGCCGGATATCACGGATTGCGCGAGCCTGTTGCGCTTTTCTTATCGCGAAGCCTTGAAGCGCCATGACGACTCCTGGTTCATAGCCACGGGAATTGAGGTTGCAGCCCTGCCCGGCGAGATTCACGCGTGGCGCTATCCGGATACTCCGCTCGGCGCGAGCCTCTTTCGTGTGCACCCTGGCAGCTTTGAGTCAGGCGACACCAGCAACGGCGCGTTCGCTCAATTTGCGGATGCAAAGACTCTCGTCGAACGCAACGCCTATCTTGTGGGCCGCGATGTGCACGAGGCTCAGCCTGGGGACCTGCTGTTCTACCGCCAGTTTGGACAATCTTCTCCATGGCACTCCATGATCGTGACCCGCATCGGCGGACAGGCGGCGGTGGTTTACGACACGGGAACGGATCACGGCAACGCCGGCGAGTTGCGGCGCGTGGCCCTGGCAGAGTTGCTTGACCATCCCCAACCACAATGGAGGCCGGTGGCCTCTAACCCTAACTTCCTCGGCGTTTACAGGTGGAATATTCTGCGAGGGACTTTATGAGTCTGCGTAAGTCGCTGCTGGTTGCTTTATCGTTGCTTCTTCTTGCATGTACTTCCGGATTGGCGGCGACCAAGGATGCGCCTCGATCGTTTTCTCTGTCGACAAACAGGACCTTTGCGCCCGGTGAGAGCGTGAAGATCCAACTCTTCGCGCGCAACGTGCCGGCATTGGAATTTCGGGTGTACAAAGTGCGCGACGCGGAGAAGTTTTTCGCGGGGCTCAAAGACGTGCACAGCTATGGCGTCAAGAGTTATTCGCCCGGCGAGCAGATCGACGAAAGGACGTGGATCGAGCGCCTGCACGACTTCAAGGCTGATTTGTGGTGGCGCGTCCGCCACTTCTTCCGCGGCCAATTCACCGACGAGGCTCGGGACAGCTTCCGCGAAAACCAGGGCAAGCTCGGCAAGCGCAGTCAGGTAGTGGGAACCACTGAATTCGCGCAGATTCCCCTGCTCAACGAGAGCCAACTCGTAGCGCGCTGGAAGCTCGTGACGCCCCCCGCCATCGTTAGCGAGACGCAGCAGTTGCCTATTGACGGCCTTGCCGCTGGTGTCTATCTCGTTGAGGCCACCGATGGCACCTACAAGGCGTACACCGTGGCCATTGTGACCAGCATTGCAATGGTCGAGCGGTCGAATGGCGCTAATACAAGCTTGTATGTTGCAGACCGAAAGACGGGCGCGCCCATCGGCAGTGCCGATGTGGCGTTGTGGACAGGTCAGACCCTGCAGTCGTCAGGCAAAACCGGCTTAGACGGCTTGGCTTCCCTCACCATGAAGGTCCGGGGAGCTGCTCAGGGAGCGGAACCTGAGAACGTCTGGATTCTTGCCAGGCATGGGGACGACGCGGCATTGGTAACTCCATGGAGCTATGGATTCAGCAGTAATACAGGAACCACGCTGAAGGCCTATGTTTACACCGATCGGCCTGTCTACCGGCCTGGTCATACGGTCCACATCAAGGCGGTGGTTCGTAAGGAGATCAACGACACTCTGGATTTGCCAGAGGAAAAGACACTGACCCTGACGGTCAATGATGCGGAAGGCAAGACGGTCTTCAAGCAAGACCTCCCTGTTTCCGCACACGGTACTGTCACCGCTGACCTCACACTCGTAAACGATGCCGGCCTTGGCTATTACAGCGTCTTATTGGGCGGCGACGCGAACAATGCCGGCGGCGGCAGCTTTTATGTCGAGGAGTACAAGAAGCCCGAGTACCAGGTCACCGTCAAGCCTTCAGTCCAGCGCGTGCTCCAGGGCGGCTCGATTCAAGCAGTGATTGAGGCGCGATACTTCTTTGGCGAGCCGGTCGCCGGCGTGAAGGTCAAGTATGTCGTGCACACCTCGCAGCACTGGTGGTGGGATGAAGATCAGGCCGATGACAGCGATGCTGGCGGCGAAGAAGGAGCCGCCGATGATTCAGGAGAGTCGGACTACAGCTACGACGAGACGGAGCAGCAGGAGCACGAGGGCGTTCTGGACGCAAACGGCCGCCTGACGGTTACGGTGCCGACAGCGATTGATGGCAAGCATACTGACCAGGATTACCGCATCGAAGCAAGGGTCACCGATGCGGCAAATCGTGAGGTCAGCGGGCACTCAACGGTACTGGCAACGTATGGATCGTTCAGGGTAAGCGTGGAGCCCACAAGCTATGTCTTCGAGCCGGGCCAAACCCCCAAGGTGAAAGTCACAGCCCTGGACTACGACGGAAAGCCCGTGCATGCGGCGATTCATATCGCCACCACGAGATGGAATTGGGACCCGACAATCCACGCGCGGAACGATACGCCAGTGTCCAGCCGTGAGGTTACGACGGGGGCGGACGGAACCGCGCTGGTTGATTTGGCGATCACCGGCAGCGGCGACTTTAACGTGACCGCAAGCGCCCAGACTCCGGAGAGTCGGACAGTGGAAGGCCAGACCTGGGTTTGGATCTGGACTGGTGCAGGCGAATGGTACAACCAGAACACCCAGGCGCAGATTGTCGCAGACAAGAAGACCTATCAGGTGGGCGATGTTGCGCATCTTCTCCTGGTCACTCCCCTCGCGGATTCATGGGCTGTAATCACAGCTGAAGGTGACTCGATACAGTCGCGGCAGTTGATTCACGCAACAGGTCAGAGCTTTGCGTTCGACATCCCCGTCACCGCGCTCGCACAACCCAATCTCGTCATCACCGCGATTATCGTTCACGATGACCAGCTCATCACGGCTGAGAAAAGCCTGAAAGTTCCACTGCTGGAGCGGACCCTGACGATTACAGCCAAGGCGAGCAAAGCAACCTATCTTCCCGGCGAGAAAGGCAACTTCGATGTTCTCGCGGTAGATTACAAGGGCAAGCCGGTTGAAGCGGATCTGAGTTTTGGTGAGGTTGATGAGGCGCTTTACTCTGTGCGTCCGGATGAGAGTGGGGACATTGTCGCGCAGTTCTATCCGAAGCGCTATGTCGAACTCGATCCGCAGACGTCGTTCACCTTCTACTTCTCAGGGGAAGCCGGACTCAAAAGCCCGCTGCTGGCGCAGGCGGCGGGGCTTTACCATCCCCGCATGGCGCAGGTAAAGCCCGGGTCGGATCTGGTTGTCCCCAAGGTCCGGAAGGCGTTTCCGGATACAGCGTATTGGAATCCCAACGTGCGTACGGGTCCCGACGGACATGCGCGGGTCGAGTTCAATTTCCCCGATTCGCTCACTACATGGCGAACCACAATTCGCGCGATGACGGATGACGGCAAGGCCGGTGGAGTGGTGACGCGTGTGCTCGTGCGCAAGAACCTCATAGTCCGCCTCGCCGCGCCGAGATTCTTTCGTCAGGGCGACGAGGCAACTCTGCGCGTGATTGCACATAACTACCTTGAGTCAGCCAAAGACGTGACCTTCGCGCTGGATGTGACTGGGCTGGAGGTTGTTGGCGGACAAACGCAGAAGATCAACATTCCAGCCAAGGGCGAAAGTTATGTGGACTGGCGTGTGAAGGCACACACCACTGGCAATGCCGTGCTCACCGCAAAGGCACTTACCAATGAAGAGTCAGACGCGCTCGAGATGACCCTGCCGGTGCTGCCGTATGGCGTCAAGCAGCGAGCGACTGGGTCGGGGGTTGTCTTCTCCGGAGCCGGTCAGGGTAGTTGGAGTTATAACTATCCAGCGAATTCTGAAGCGGGATCGCGCGGTCTCACAATTACAGTTGCGCCAAGTGTTGCGGGGACGGTATTTGAGGCGTTGGACTACTTGACGGGCTATCCGTGGGGATGCACGGAGCAAACCATGTCAAGCTTCCTGCCAGACGTCATCGTGGCTCAGGCCGTGGACAAGCTTCATCTGAAATCGCCGATTGACCGAGCAACATTGAATGATGAAGTGAAGGCTGGGGTGGAGCGGCTCTACAGCTATCAGCATGACGATGGCGGTTGGGGCTGGTGGCCGGATGATGATAGCCGGGTCTTCATGACTGCGTACGTTGTCAGCGGGCTGGGCCACGCTAAAGATGCCGGCTACACCATCTCAGGCGATCGCCTGGACAAGGCAAGAACCTGGTTACAGGCTGCACTCACCGCACACCCTGACATGCTCGCCGACCTGAGAGCGTACTCGGTGTATGCGTTGGCTACGACGGGCGGCGCACCGAAGGATGCTCTTGACAAGGCCTGGGACGGTCGAAGCAAAGTGAGCGACGAAGGCCTTGCTCTGATCGGGTTGGCACTCGATGCCAGCAGCGACGGTCGTGCAAAGGAAGCAGCGACGCTCGTTGAAAAGAAGGCAAAGATCACCGATACGGATGCCTACTGGTCAGGCAACTACGATGAGCTGCTCGACTACTGGGGTGACACTTCGCCCGAGACAACCGCGTTCGCACTTAAGCTGATTGCGCGTCAGGACCGGTCGAGCGGTCTTTTGCCCAAGGCCGCATTATGGCTGGGCAAGAACCGCGACGGCGACTACTGGGAATCAACAAAGGAAACGGCAATCGTGATCCAGGGCCTTACCGATTACCTGACACTCAGCGGCGAACTATCCAACACGTCGGATGTAGAAGTGCTGGTAAACGGAGCAAGCGTTGGCAAGCGGCACTTCGGCGTCGGTGACGGGTTCGCAATGCCGTGGAAAATTTCAGTTCCGTCAGCGCAGGCAGCAGGAGGGGGCCAGATAACAATTCGCAAGAGCGGCAATGGAATTANNTTACTGGTCGACAGAAAACGCGTGGTATTCGGCCGACAGGAAGCAGTTCCAGAAAGAGCAACTGGCGCTGAATATCACCCGTGATTACTTCCTGCTGCAGAAGCGGCAGAAATCACCTACTGATCCCATCACATACGATCTGGTTCCGCTCACCGGCCCGGTGCATGTGGGCGATATCGTGGCCGTCAAACTCGCGGTCAACGGCACCAGTTGGAAGTATCTGCTTGCCGAAGACCCGATCCCAGCCGGTACCGAGTTCATGCCGAACACCGGTCTTTACACGCTCAATAACAAGCCCGATTGGTGGGCGGATTGGTTTACGCGCAAGGAGTTCCACGACGACCGGGCTGCGTTCTTCAACACGGAATTCAGCCAGCGGCGCGAGTATGTCTACCTGCTGAAGGTGGTAACTCCCGGCAAGTTCGCGATAAGTCCGGCGCAGGCCGGACCGATGTATCAGACAAGTGTGCAGACCACAACCGACCCTGCAACTCTGGAGGTGCAACAGTGAAGATTCTGGATGGCCTGTTTAGCCGGTTGTGGGTGGCTCGGGGCTGGGTAGCGGGTCAGTTTGGCGGGACGCTCCTCCTGATTGTTGCGGGATTGGCGTGGACCCGCCTGCCCGATAAGCATGGTTGGCAAGTTGCGCTTTCGCTTCTCATCCCGGTACTGCTCATCATCTCAGCGCTCGAACTCGAAGCTGGGACGATGCGCAAACTCGCCGACGACGACGGTAAGCGCGTCAAGCTGGTCTGGGGTGCAATGTCACTGCTCATCTGGATCGCCATGGCCTGGGCGACCTGGGCCATCCTGGATTGGTGCGACGATCAATTTCCGCTCTGGGCCGGCTACCTCAACTCCAAGGGTTCGCCTCACGCCCGTGTCACATATCTGTCGTTCGAGCACATCACGCGCGACCTCATGCTCCTTGAATGGATCATGCGCTGGATCATCGCCCCGGCCAAGATAATTCCCTACGCCGTCGCCTCGGCCCATTGGGGATGGCGGCTGCCATTGCGACGCGTTTTGCGCATTCTCTGGAACTGGCAGTGGTGGGTCGCTGCAATCATTGCTGCGCTTCTGTCAGTGTGGCTGCCCAGCAAGCTGTTTGCCGGCTTGCCGCACGGCTCAGTCTCCGCGCAGCTTTGGCACGTCTGGCTTAAGCTTGGTGCGGCTTATGTACTGGCGGTGGGATGTTGGGTCTTTCTGCTCGGCTGGGCTGCTACGCTGTTTGGACGGCAGGCGCCTCCCCCTGATGCAGCGCTCGTGTCTGCACCTGTGCTCGCCGGGCCGCCGAAGGGATCGCAATCCGCGAAAGCCGAGCCGCCAATCGATCCCGACGAGGGCCCTGGCACCGAAGGCGGGCCGTACAACCGGCATCCCAAGTACCCGCCTGGCGGACTGTCGTAGAACGCGGCTTGGCAGGATTTCTACTCTTTGCCTTGCCCGAGCCTCCACGCTTTGATGAATTTCCAGTGGATGTACACCGCATGATTCAAGTGCAGCAGCAATCCTTCGCGCCCATCCAGGAATCCAAGCCGGAAAAAGTAGTTATAAATAAATGTTGCCGCCGGATTCGCCACCGTGTTCCACAGAAAGGCCCACAGGGAGTTACTTGTGCGGCCTTTCTTCTGGAGTAGCTTGGCTATTTCAGAGCTGTAGCGATTCATGTGTTCCAGATAAATCGTCAGGCTCGGGTAGGCGAAGTGAAGCATGTCGTGCTTGAGTTTGCCCTTGGGACCCGCAAATTGCGGCGTGCTATGTGGGCCCACGCCTTCGCTGAGCCGCGCGGCCCCGCGCCGAAACAGCCTAAGCTTATGGTCCGGATAAAACCCTCCGTGCCGCACCCACCGTCCAAAAATCAAATTGAGCCGGGGAATCCAATAAGCGCCAAACTTGGGCTCGGATGCTAACAGCTGACGGATTTCGTTTTGCAACTCCAGTGTGAGCACTTCATCGGCATCGAGCAGCAGTATCCAGTCTGATGTGCAAAGGTCGAGAGCGACGTTCTTCTGTTCGCCGTGGCCGACGATCGCGTTGAATTTGGTCTTGGCGCCGAAAGAATGCGCAATTTCCAGGGTGCGGTCCTTCGACCCGGAGTCGACGATCACGATTTCGTCCGCCCAGCGGACGCTTTCCAGTGTGCGAGGCAGGTTCGCCTCCTCGTTCATGGCAATCATGGCAATTGAAAGGGTCTGGCTCATCGATGCAAGGATAAACCGGCTGGGTGCTGCCGCGGGCTCACTTCAATTCGGCGAGGGCGCTGGCGGGGAGTGTAGTCCTGAGCCAGTTCAATACCTGGGCGCGGCCATAGTGGCGCAAAAGTCGTGCAGCATACCAAGCGGCAGCGCGATGAGCGGCCTGGGACTGAGACTCTGTAGCGGCGTGGGCCAGAGCGCGGTCGACCTGGTCGAGCTTGAGCGTGGGTGGCGCTTCGGCCGGCTTGAAATCACTTCTTATTGCTTCAACAAGCCCTTCGCGAAACCAGAGGGGCGTACCCGGCGCTGCCTGAGCTTCAATCAAAGCGTGCAAAAACTCATGACGTAGAGTCGAGGCCAACAGCTTGCGGCCTGTCAGAATGGCGAGCGGTTGTGTGGCGATCCAGTTGCCCTCGGTGAAGGCTGCCACCCATCCAGGCGCCAGGGTGCGGTCTCGAAAAGCGGCGGTGGACGGGAATGCGCGGACCGTGATGGGCCCGGCCGGCCGCAGGCTGGAACTTGATTCTGCCTCGGCAAGCGCCTGGGCGAGTTCGGGCATTGACGCAGCGTCTGCCGAATTGACCGTCTCAAGCACAAAGCCCTGTCCTCGCAAAGTCAGCCACGACAGACCAGTAGTTTCATCGGCAGCGTTGGCGCCCGGAAAATACTGCGCAAGGATCTGGGTGGAGTCGCGCCCCTGGGCAGACATTGCGGCAGCGCCGGCCTGACAAAGACCCACGCCGTGGCCAGAACCACGCCCGTGAAAGAGAAAACGGTCGCCTTGACGCGAGATTTCAAACCAGGTGCTGAGAATCTTGCTCCAGCCAAAGGCTCGGCCAACGGCCAGACGAAAATCTTCGCCGGAGATTTGGGTGGATCCCGCGGACAGCATGATTGCGCGACCCGATTCGCCGCGCCGGACAATAGTCAGACTGGCCCAGCCGGGTGAGGCAAGTCCGGCCTTGGCCAGGGCACCGGTCAGTTCGGAGAGAGACAAATCGGCGGACCACTCGCGCGCGCCATTGGCGGTGCAATAGGTGTCAATGTGAGATGTTAGCCAGGGCATCAGCTTTGCGACCGGTTCCCTGCCCTGGCCCTTCGCAGGCCAGACCTCCCGGGGTGAAGCAGTCCGGCCGCCGCAATTCTGATGGAACCACGCTTCCGCAAGTTTGCCATTGAAGAAGAGCGTTTCGCCCGCAGTTGCCAAGGTGGCAGCATGCGCTGCAGGCCCCCGTCCCGAACTCCCACCCCAATGAAGAAGCTGGCAGTGAGTTGAGTCGCACAGGTCGTATTCTGCGTGCCCATGAGGCTGGTGTAGCGCAAAAGAACGGACGACAATGGCCAGCGCCTTGAGCGACTCGGGAGTGTCGGCGGGCCCGCTTTCGCTGGCGACCACACGCTCAACATAACTTTCCACGGGAAGCGTTACCGCCAGCACAAGTCCATCGGCGTGTGCGCGCACGCTGACGGGATTGCGGAGCGTGAGAGTCTCCCCGTGCGCAGTGAGTGTTACTTGGCCGGTGAGGATCACGGTAGCGGCTTGTTGGTCATCGGGAAGGGCGAGCCGGCCTCCGTTTGCGCGAATCTGTAAGGAATGGGTCAGCATCGACGGGGCACATGATTCGCAGAAGCGAAGAGTTAGAGGAGCCTCTGATGTTGGAGTAATCGTGATTTCCTTGTCATGCCATAGCGTCCACAATCCGATTCGGAGCGTCGCCGGCGAGCGTACATCTGTCATTGCGGGCGATTGGCCCTTTGATGTGGCGGAGAGCGCCAGCGCAAGAACGATCCCTGGCACAAGGGCTCTCATGGTTGCGGCTGCCTCAAAGGCGAATGCGTCAGGAGCTCCGCGGCAACGCGGGCAGCGTCATATCCGTGGCCAGCCGGCAGATAGACCGCAACTACGACGCTGGGCGCCTTGGAAGGGGCGAGTCCGATGAACCACCCGTGCGATTGCGCATTCGCCGGGCCGCTTGCGGTTCCAGTTTTGCCGGCAATTGGGACTCCGCCCAGCGACGCCGCACCAGCCATCCCGAAGCTTGCTGAGTCTTGCAGCCCGGATTCCACCACTTTAGTGGCCAGCGTGTCGGGGTTCTGCGCCATCTGCAAGGCCAGCCACCTGTAAGCGGAGGCCAGCTCAAGCGGCGTGACCAGAACGCCTTCCACCCCGAGCAATGTCAGGCGCGTCTGATCCGAGGTTCGAGGATTGCGAAAAACTGCCGCCACTCCGTCGGGAGCAAGGTTGGTTGGACTCAGCAGTCCAGTGGGAGCGAGGAGCGTGCGGAGTTCGCCAGGGGCAACGGTTCCGGCCACGGTCGCAAAGTAGGTATTACAGGACCAGGCGAGAGCCTGGCGCGCATCCATGGGGTCGGCAGGAGGATGCGAGCAGTTAAGGGACCGGCCGGCGATGGTGAGCTTGCGTGTGCAACCGATGCGCCGCGACGGGTCCCAGCGGCCGGAGGTCACCAAGCTGTAAAGGACAAGCGGCTTAAGGGTGGACCCCGGTTCCGCAAGAGTACGGGCCGCTTCAGATAGGCGGGTCGATGCGAGCAGATGACCGGTCGCAACATCGACGACGACGATGCGGGCATCAGGAGAGAACTTGGCAGTCCGGGCGGCCGCCGAGGGCCAGTTGGTGGCGGCTTGTGGAGCGCAGAGGCAAGGTGCAGCCAGAAGAGCTACGAATGCCGGAATACAGAGAGCGGCGCGCACACCAAGAGTATCCACCATCAACTTGGCATTATGCTTGGAACGAGAGGACAAACAGGATGAGGACGCGATGAAGGTGCTGGTTTTTGGAGCCACGGGAATGGTGGGGCAAGGGGTGCTCTTGGAATGCCTGCGTGACCCGACAGTGGAATTGGCAGTGACCCTGGGACGACGCGCATCAGGCATGCGTGATGCCAAAATCAGGGAACTTGTCCACGCGGATTTGGCGCACTGCGCTCCGATTGAAGACCAGCTGGCGGGATTGGATGCTTGCTTTTTCTGTCTGGGAGTATCGTCAAGCGGCATGAAGGAGGCGGATTACGATCGAATCACCTACGGCCTTACACTTGCGGCGGCAGAGGCACTCAGCAAAATCAATCCGGGGATGACCTTCATCTATGTCTCGGGCTCAGGGACGGACAGCTCTGAGAAAGGACGCATCATGTGGGCGCGCGTAAAGGGTCGCACGGAGAATGCGCTGCTCCGTTTGCCTCTGGATTCTTACATGTTTCGGCCGGGGGTCATTCAACCGATGGACGGCATCAAGTCGAAGACTCCCGCGTACCAAATCCCATATACGATCCTCGGGCCGCTGCTCCCGCTGCTGCGCTGGGCTCTGCCGAATCACGTGCTATCCACGCGCGAAATTGGCCACGCGATGCTTGCGGTTGCCGAGCACGGTTACGAAAAGCGAGTGCTTGAAACCAAAGATATACGGGCTGTGGTGCAGAGATAAAAGCATTGTCGGCATGTTAGAGTGGAAAACCACGGAGGACAGCGACGGATGGCAACCGGTATCCAAATCCCGGGAAACGACGAGACGATCGACCTGCAGCAGCAGGTGGCGCGGTTGCAGGCGCTCCTTGAGGCGAGCCGCCAGGTCCATTCGACGATCCGTGAGGATGAAGTGCTTGAGCAGGTCCTGCGGATCGTGGTGCGCGAGTTGGAGATGGCAGGGGCGGCGTTTCCTTCGGCAGGGATGGCCTATGGGAACGAATTGCTCGCTGATGCGAACGGCTCGGTCGGCGCCGCGCTGGCAAGCTATCCCCTGAACGACCGCGACGGCAAGCTAATGACCGAGCTTCGCGTGGCCGCGCCGGATGGACGGGAGTTGACCCTCTACGAGACGGATTTTATTGAGGGGTTGGCGCTGCAGGCTGCGGTGGCACTTGAGAACGCTCGGAATCACAAGCGCAATGTCGAGTTTGCACGCGTACAGCAGGATTTGGACGCGGCGCGCCAGATTCAGATGTCGCTTCTGCCCCACAAGTTGCCGTCAATTGCAGGATACTCATTGGGATTTCGCTCCGTTACTTGCTATGAAGTGGGCGGAGATTACCTCGACATTGTGGAGCAACCGGACGGGAATTTGCTCATTGCCGTGGCCGACGTCGCGGGCAAGGGGCTGGCCTCGGCCATGATGGCCACCAGCTTTCGCTCAGCTTTCAGGGCTATGGCCGCGGGTGGAGTGCCATTGGACGAGCTGGCCACGCGAATGAATCAGCACCATTGGGCAGAGGGTGAAGAGGCTCGGCGGAGGTATGTGACTGCAATCTTTCTCCTGCTTCATCCGGAGTCAGGAGACATAGAAGTTGTAAATGCGGGACATAATCCAGGGTTCCTGATTGAACCGGGAATGACGCCGCACCAATTTGACGCGGCTGGGCCGCCGCTGGGGATGATGCCGGGGATGCGCTACTCCATTGAGCGGCACGGCTTCGGATTGGGTGGGCGCCTGCTGTTCTACACTGACGGCTTGACTGAATCGTGCCGCGGGGATGAGGAATTTGGGCCCGAACGATTATTAGATGAATTTTCCCGGTGCCGGGCAGAGAAGGCCGATGGTATTCTCGATGCATTGTGGGGAGCCATTGAGGAGTTCTCTGAAGGGAGCCCTCAGGGAGACGACATGACCGCACTAACGCTTTGCCGGGCAACGACCGAGACGGAGATGCCGGCGTGAGCGAAATGAAAACAACAACCGTTGAAGTGCGGCTTCCCTCGCGAATGGGATTCGAGAAGGTAGCGATGAGCACAGCCGCCTCAGTGGCCAAGCTGATGGGTTTCCGCGAAGATCGTGTAGAGGACCTCAAGACGGCGGTAGCAGAGGCCTGCATCAATGCCATCGAGCACGGCAACCGGTTGAACGAAAAGCTGAGCGTGGGAGTCGTTCTTTCAGCAGGAGCGGATTCGCTGGAAGTGAAGGTGATCGATGACGGCAAGGGGATGAGCAAGCAACAGGCCAAGCCTGACATCGACCGCAAGATGCATGGCGAAGAAGACCCCCGCGGGATGGGCATGTTCCTGATCCAGGCTCTTGTAGATGAGGCCGAATGGGTCGCCGGGTCAAACGGACAGAGCAGTTATGTCCGGCTCATGATCAGGTTGGATAAGGACGCTGAATAGCTAAACTGAAGAACAATCAAGAATAGGGAGATCATCGATCGTGCAAAGCGAGACCAAGTCCCATGTTGACCAGCTCACTTCCCCGGCCGGGCATCCGGTAACTGTCCTGCGTTTTGAAGGCGACATCGCGAGCACTTCAAGGGATGCGGTGCTGGGCACCTACCAGGCTCTGCCCAAACAAACTGCCAAACTTATTCTGCTGGACTTTACCAAGGTGGACTACATCAATTCGAGCGGGATTGCGCTCGTGATTCAGTTGCTCATCGAGGCCGCGAATTCGGCGCAAAAGGTGTATGCATTCGGGCTGTCGGCGCACTTCACCAAGGTCTTTACGATGGTGGGGATTACCAAGTACGCGGGATTGTTCGCAGGGCAGGCGGAGGCGTTGGCTGCGCTCTAGTTGACCTGCGTCAGTTGCCCCCACAGACGCAGCCTTTGAATCCTTCCGCCGTAGGGTGATCGAGGCTGCAAACGTATCCCTCCCACAGCGGTCCCGGCAATGATGCAGAAATACCCTTGAAGAAGTGCTGTTGATAGGCCTGGCTCTCTGCACTGGTGCCTCCAGTATCCACACGAAACCGTCCAATTAGTGCGGCGAGTGACTTGGCCGAGAAGTTCGGCTCGTGATAGGTTGCGTCAAAGTCATACTCCTCGGGCCACGTTGTCCCCACTCCAGTCGCGTTCGATGCTTCGTAGACTTTGTAGTCGACAAGTGTCGCCGAGGCTGGCGCGACCTTGCCGACCGTGAACGAAGGCGTATTCCCATCCACCGGCGACACCGACGCTACCACCTTCATCGGAACGCCCGCATCTTTGCTTCCAAGCAGATGTATCTCATCCATGTGCGTGTGTCCGAAGACCGCAAGCCGCACTACGTCGGCGCTGCCGGCCAGCGCAGTGGCCAGTTTGTCGGATGATAAAAACGAATCTACATGACCATCAGGGCACAACTTCAACCACCTTGAAATCGAGATCTTCGGGTTAACCGACGGTGGCACGTGGCCAAGCACCCACACACGTTCGCCGCGCTGGCGCGCACCGTCAATTTCCTTCGTCAACCAGGCCATCTGCTCATCCGCTCCCGTGCGGTCCTTTTCATCTGCCTCGCAGGTGGCAAACGACGACATCATGTAAATGTCGTCCAACGCCAGGAGCCGCGTCTTTTCCATGGGCGCGGCCATAGTTACTGAGTAGTATCCGGCTGATTCATAGGTAACAAGGGCTCGTTTGCGTTCCTCCTCGGAGATCCCTGCCAGCCCGTCGATGACCGCCCGCCCGGTGGCCTTCAGGTAGGCATCGTGCATATCCAGGCGGTTGTGGTTGCATCTTGAATCGTTGTTGCCTAGCGCCATGTAAACCGGAATGCCGGCGAAAGCGGACTCCACTTGCTTGATCACAAAGACAGTAGTCTTCTCAGCAAATGCGGCTGACGCGGATTGGTTGTCTCCGGTGGCCTTGGGCACCTTCATCGCGGCGCGGTAACGGCAGTCCAACTCATGCACCAGCAGGTCGCCACTGACGGTGACAAACTGCGCATCGGGCGCCTGCTTCCGGGCTGCCTGCAGGCTGCTGTTCAGCAGCGCATAAGGCGCGTCCGTCGATTTCTTCCCTCCGCACGCATTCTGCACTGCGGTTAAATCTGCCTCCTGAGTGGGAGAGTCGGGAGACTTGAGGATCGTCCCCCACTCTTCGACAGGCGCCTTCACCAGCAGCGGCACTTTCGCCGGATCGTGAAAGGGATCAAGGTGCAGATCGCTCAGCATCACCGCCGAGACCGTTGCCGGGTCCGGCACAGCGCCTGCCTGGGCCGACGATGACCTCGAAAACGACCCCGCCAGCACTAAAAGGATCAAAACGCGCCCGCAACCACCGCACAACCTGCTATGAACCTTCATCACGTCTCCAGTCTTCGCCATGATACCGAATCGCAGTCCCGGTATTGTTTCAGAGGTATGACTTTAGGTTTGCGGACGTCCCGATGAGCCGGCGTATTATGGCCGGTATGGAACTCGATTCGATTCAGAGTGCTCTGCGTGACGCAGGCATGGACGGCTGGCTGTTCTACGACCATCATCATCGCGACCCAGTCGGCGGGCGCATTCTTGGCCTCGATGAGAAGGCGCACATCACGCGCCGCTGGTACTACTATGTACCGGCTGTGGGCGAGCCGCGCAAGTTGGTCCACCGGATTGAGCAGAGCCGCCTGGATTCGCTTCCCGGAGTCAAGGGACTGTACTCGAGCTGGCAGGAATTGGCGGCGGGGCTTGAGGCCATGCTCTTCGACGCGCGGCAGATCGCCATGCAGTACTCGCCCAATAACGCGATTATGTATGTTTCGATGGTCGATGCGGGGACAGTTGAGTTTCTGCGCGGTCTGGGCAAGAACATCATGAGTTCAGCCGACTTGGTAAGCCAGTTTGAAGCCGTGTTGAACCAGGAGCAGTTAGCCAGTCACGGTGCCGCCCAGCAGGCAATCGACGAAATCCTCGCCGAGTGCTGGCGTGAGATTGGGCGCCGCCTCCGGCCAAGTGGCGGCGGCAAAGGCACGCTTTCCGAGTGGGACATGGTCGTTTGGTTGAGTGAGGCGATGCGCCGCGAAGGCCTTGTCTGGGAGAACGGGCCCAATGTAAGTGCAAACGCAAACAGCTCCGACTCGCACTATGAACCGACGGCCGAAAAATCGGCAGCCATTGCCGAAGGCGACTTTGTTCTGATCGACATCTGGGGGCGGCTGGAAAAGCCAGGCAGTATCTACTATGACATTACCTGGACCGGCGTAGTCGGCCGCGAACCGACGGATCGCGAGCAATTGGTCTTTGAGACGGTCCGTAACGCACGCGACGCCGCCGTTGCGACTGTGGAGCAGGCATTTGCCGAGGGTCGTGTAATTTACGGCTACGAAGGCGACGATGCGGCGCGGGCAGTGATCCGGGCAGCTGGGTTTGGTGATTACTTTACTCATCGAACGGGGCATAATATAGCCCATGAGCTCCACGGCTCCGGTGCACACCTCGACAACCTTGAGACCCACGACATCCGGCGGATTCTGCCCAACAGCTGCTTCTCCGTTGAGCCCGGAATCTATCTGCCAGAGTTTGGTGTTCGCAGCGAAGTAGACATGCTGGCCGCCCCCGGCAAAGCCTGGGTGACGGGAAAGATTCAGCGGGAGCTGGTGCGCATATAGACAACTGAAAGATGAATTTCGCGCTGGCCGTGAGACGTCATTTCTGGGAACACTCTATACAGAAATGCTTACGCCAGCGGCCAGGGCGCCAGTTCAGAAGACCCTGATCCTTGCCCATCTGAACCCAGTTCCCCGCCTGCATACGGTATAGTCAAAAAGGAATGGCAACAGCGCCGAACATGAATGCCGCAGCAAAACAAGACTTGAAACAAGGCTTTGTCTATCTTCCCCTGATCGCTGGCTGGCTGGTGCCGGGTGCGGGGCATTTTCTGCTGGGCAAATGGTATAGGGGAGCGTTGCTCGCAGCTTCCATTCTTGGCATGTTTGCCATGGGAATCGAGATGCAGGGCAAGCTCTACTCCGGCGCTCACGACATTTTGGACATTCTGGGCCTGGCCGGTGATCTGGGAAATGGCCTGCTTTTCTTTGTAGGCCGGATACTGGGCCTTGGCGCCGAACAGGTGCAGGTGACCACCGCCGACTATGGCACACGGTTCATTGTTGTTGCTGGACTCTTGAACGTCATTTCAGCCGTGGACGCGCACAATCTCCGCACCGGGAGGAAGGCGTGACCCACTTTACGGCAGTCTTGTTCTTCGCCTTGTTCGCTTCTGTGGTCTTCGGGATTACACAGCGCGAAACGCCGCGGCGCATGGTTCACTACGGAATCTACTGCTTTGTGCTGTTTGCTGGTTCGGCGGTCGTGCTCAGCTGGGTGATGTTCTTGATTGCGCGCTAATTTAGAAATTAGATCAACTGATCTCCCGATCCCAACAAGCATGCCCTGAAGTTCCAGGCTCATCCTGCAGACTCCCAGCACTCTTCAGGAGATCATCTCTCGCTGCCATACCGCCGCGTCGAAGGCGTGCGCACAAGTGTAGCCCTCGCTCCGATAAAGATCGATGGCCTGTTTATTGGATTCGGTCACAGTCAGCGAGATCTCGGTGGCCCCGAGCCGCATGAAGTGAAAGGCGCAGACAGAAAGAAGCAGGCGAGCCAAGCCGCCTCGGCGGAACTCCGGGTGCACGCAAAGCTGAGTGATGTGGCCGCTCTCCGGGCTTACCCGGGAGCCGAGCACCAGCGCCACCAATCGGCGACTGGCGCGCTCCACAACGACGTACGAGACCTGTGCAGAAAACACTCCGCAGCCAGAGTATCGGACAATGTTGTTCAAAAAGCGCTGCGAGCCATTTACCGAGCGGTACTGGTCGTTGATGATGCTGTCCGGGTGATCGAGGTAGGCCTCCGATATCAGACGGCCTGCCGGCGACAGGTCCTCGTCGCGCCATGCGCGCACCTCCAAGCCGCCGGGCAGGTCCATGCGGGGTGGGTTCCAGAGCCCCTGAAGCGTTTGCACCAGAAAAAGTCGGCGAAATACCTGGAATCCTGCCTCCCGGAAGATCTGCGCATGTGCGCCTGAAGGGTGCAGGAGCAACTGCGATTCAACGCGGTCCAGTTGCGGCGAGTTGAGGAGCGTCTCAAACAGATGCTTCAGCAGCGTTTCTTCAATCTGGTGCGCGGAAGGCGCAACCCGGTTGGCTGAAGTCTGCGCCCCGTCGACGGAATTCAGTTCAGTTGTCGA
This sequence comes from Acidobacteriaceae bacterium, assembly GCA_003140705.1. Classification (GTDB taxonomy): domain Bacteria; phylum Acidobacteriota; class Terriglobia; order Terriglobales; family Acidobacteriaceae; genus Telmatobacter. The sequence continues at coordinate 1,902 of PLKU01000112.1, read as the reverse complement.
ATGATGATCCGGTGAGTCGGGCGGTGGACTTGGCAAGGCAAACACATCGCCGATGACCGCCTTGGTCTCCTCGTAAACGCAGAAAGCATAACCGGTAACTTGGCCATCTTCGAGAGCGGCGTATCCCGGAAGCATGTGGCTGTCAAGATACTGCATCAACAGCCTGGCGGAGGTGCGGTAATCCCAGTGGAGGCGCTGCTTCCAGACCTCGCCCTCTGCGTCAAGCACGGGGCGGAGCACCGGAGCTGCGAAATGCCGCAGGTCGAGGATCTCGATGGAAGCCGTGGATGCCATGCTTCTCCCCCAGGGTGAGACGGCTGCGGCCTAAGCCGGAAAGCGGCTTAGGCCCGAATCAGGTGAGGCTTCAGCGGGAACACAAAGCGAATTGCGCCTTCTGGTCACTTTGACACGAGTTGCGTCCAAGTGCAACTTGAAGTTCAGTTTACTAACTTAACGACTACCGACAAGGTACACGACAAGTCCCTGCTCGGGCCAAGTGAACACCTGTTCATAGTGGCGGCCTTCAAGGTACTCTTCCAACGCGGCAGGTGTGTGCAGGTCTACACCGCGTCGTCCCGTTACTCGCACCGCCAGAAGGTGTTGCTCATCGGGCACCCCGCTCTCCTCATAGTTGATAACCTCGCTGTTGCGGTAAAAGGAGAGCCCATATTCAATGTCCCGGCGGACACCAAAGACAGCCACAGTCTGGACGGCGGGCACTAGGGAATAGTTCAGGCGATCGGCCAAGGGGCGTGCGGAATAGGCGCGGTCCAGCAGGTGAATCACCCGCTTCGTGGCGCCGATCTCGGGTATGCCGAAGAACGGGCCCACGCCATAAAGAAACAGGACAAGGACGACGAGCACCCCTGTCGTGACGAGGCGGAGGTGGGCGACGCCGAAGCCCTTCACCACGATGAGAATCAATACCGCCGCGCCAAAGGAGGCAAGCAATCCCGCCGTGAGGGCGTTAAAAGGTGGCATAGTTGCGCGATGAGACACAAACCAGGGCAGCAACAGCGCGAACATGGTCATGATCCCGCAAAGCGCAGCGTGTCCGAGAAGCTCCCAGCGGTTGAGTCCCTGGTGGCGTCTGCGGAAGAGGTAATCCCCTGTAAGGATGCCGATCGGCGGAATGGAAGGCAGAATGTATCCAGGCAGTTTGGACTTGGAAAACGTGAAAAAGACGATGGGGATGAGCGCCCATAGGACCAGGAACTCAGGGAAGGCGTCCCCGGGGCGACTGGCGCACGGCTTGGAGCCTTTTGAGTGGCGGAGCCGCCATTCCGCCACCGAGGTGAGAATTCCGTCAACCAGTGCACGTACGGCGACAACGGTCCATGGCATCATCGCCAGGATGACCACGACTAGGTAGTACCAGAAAGGCTGTACGTGCTGGTATCGGTCGGTGGCGAAACGTTCGAGGTTGTGTTCCAGAAAGAATTCGCGGAAGAAGGTGGGATTCTGATGTTGCACTGCAATGAACCACGGGAGGACCATGGCGAAATAGAGCAGCATCCCCGGCCACCAGAATGATCGCCTCAGGATGGACCACTCCTTCCGCAGAAAGGCAAAAGCGGCAATGATGACGAATGCCAGAAATGGTGCAACCGGTCCTTTCGCGAGGGTGGCCAGACCGGTGAAAAAGTAANNTCGTACCACGCATACCAGCCCAATAGACCGATCGCCAAGGGCGCAGCCATCTGCATGTCAGTGGAAGCACCACGGGAAAAGCCGATGATGCCGGCGCAGGCCACCGTAATCAGGGCAGCGTCCAGGTGCCCTCCAGGTCGGAATCTGCGCATATGCAGGTAGATCAAGCCGATCATGATGAAGGCAAAGGTTGTCGAGGGCAGGCGGGCTGTCCAGTCGTGAACGCCGAATTCCTGAAAAAAGAGCATGGCC
>PLKU01000049.1 GCA_003140705.1 Acidobacteriaceae bacterium | reverse complement strand
TGCCATCGCTGACACGCTTGACGCCATCACCAGCGACCGGCCTTACCGCAAGGCACGCAGCTTCGACGCCGCGCGCGAAGAGATTCTCAACTACTCCGGCACGCAGTTCGACCCCAACGTGGTTGAGGTATTTCTCAAGATTCCCAATGAACTGTGGCACGAGTTGCGTTCGGAGATTACTGGGCAGAGCAAGCGCTTCTCCTCATTCGACATCGCCCTGCCCACGGCTCCTCCCGCAAACTAGGGAAGATGAATATCACGTCAGCTCCGGCATCGCTCCAAGAGCCTCGAAAAATCGCTCCAGCGGGTCTCCGGAGCGTTTTGTAACAGGGCACGACTTNNTGTATCAGGGCACGACTTTAGTCGGGCCGTAAAGGACTGAAAGAGAATTGGGCTTCACAGGCTGCGGAAAAACTCATTGTTTTGAAAGGGCACGACTTTAAAAGCCTGCCCTGAGCGCAGTCGAAGGGTGCCGTGAATTCCGCAAAAAAAAGAATGCGGGCTTTAGCCCGCGCGGGCATTCCCCTTCCCAGCCAATGCCTTCGAGGGAACAGCCCCATTTGCCGAATGAACCTTGATGTTCATTCTAAGGAATTTCCCCATCGGCTAACCCAAGGTCGATTTTTTGCATCGAACACACCCAGCTCTAGACTTCCCCTTGGAGTAAATCATGCCCGCACTCTCCGCAGCAGAAATCACAACGCATCAAACCAAAGTGCCTGCCTGGAAAGTCGAAAACGGTGAGCTGGTAAGAACCTTCCAATTCCAGGACTTTCTTGCCGCTATGCGATTCGTCAATGGAGTGGCCGTCCTCGCTGAAGAGGTCGCCCACCATCCCGACATCGACATCCGCTACAATCGAGTCCGCCTCGGCCTGGTGACCCACGATGCCGGCGGCATCACCACCAAAGACTTCGAACTGGCCGCGGCTGCAGACAACCTGATCTGACGGCAGGCTCAATCGCAGTCATTCTTACCCCCTCCAAGCGCGGGTTCCCAACTCCCCGTGGCAGCAACATTGGATGCGGCTCGGACTCCTAGACTGATGCCGCTGCGCGCCGCGCAAACGAGCCATCAATTCCGGCATTCAACTCCGCGGTGTCGCACACCCTGTTCCATCCTTAAGCTTTTGCCTCGTAAAGCGCTTCGTCAGTCAAATGGATAAGGCTCCGGCCGATTTAAAACGCCACCCGTTTGGAGGTAGAATGCTCGCTGAAGTGGCAGAACGAGACAGGGGGCATATGGGCTTCATGCTTCAACCGTGGCATTTGATCGTAATTTGGGGTCATAGCGTTTCTTTTATTCTTCACGATAGGCAAGCTGTCGAAGCGGCCTTAGTTTTGGAGCGCATAGACCTAGCAACGCACTTTTCAGACACTACCCGTCCGACACATCGTCCTCGGGAATCCCGAATTCTGGATTTAGAGGCCTTTCGTCCGCTTGACGAAGCTTTGTAATGGTCTTTCGGTACCACCAGGCGGCCGCAAGCCCTCCTGCAAGTGCAGAAGCCGCTGCCACAAATGCCAGGTTCAGCCGACCCGAAGACGGGTGGCCCTTATCGACAGGAGTGGATGAACCTGAAGATTCCAAATCGTTTGCCATATCCGCAGAGACCCCGGTCTCTCGTTTTTGTCGCACGCCTTTTCGAATATTGGTCCCGTACAAGTCTGGCCATTAGATGCAAATTCTGCATGAAGGATGACTAAGTAGGTCCAAAAAATAATTTCGATTTTTGTATTTGCAATCTGCCGAATCTATGGTACCTTGTATATATTCCAGTGATGGAGGCGGCANNACGAACAGCAAGAACGTTCGTGCCGTCTTTTTTTGCAGTCAGCCCGATGCCTCCAGAACGCTGTCCTGTGTCCTGGCTCACTTCTGATCAATCCTCTTTTCGGATTACAATCACCACAAGAGATTCCGCCATGAAAACTTTTATCAAGCGCCGCTGGGTTTTGGGACTGATTGCCTTCGCCATCACGGCAGGCAGCTATGCACAGTGGTCGAACCCCGCGGAAGATGTTCCCGCCTACCACCCCTCGGCGCCCCTCAAAGTCAGCTCCCTGCCGCCAATCCTCGCTGGCGACAAGCTCAGCGGAGAGAACTTCCAGTTCCCCTGGCAGGTCCACGTCTACCAGCAGGCGGCCAAAATCGGCAACGTGCTTTACCAGCTTCCCTGCAACTGCCGCTGCGATCGTGCCCTGGGCCACACCAGCCTGCGCAGTTGCTATGAAGGCCTTCACGGCACCGAGTGCTCTACCTGCGCCAAAGAGGAGCTCTTCGCCTATGCCCAAACCAGGTTAGGCAAAACACCAGCGCAGATCCGCGCGGCTATTGCCCGTCACGAATACGAAAGCATCGACCTCGAAAAGGAATAGAGCCGCGATGGGAATCTCTCGACCGTAGATCAGCGCAAATCTCTTCCGAGCCCTCGCCCTACCGCCCGATCCCCATCGTGTACTTGAAGATCGCCGCCCCAAACCCCGAAACCATCTCTGTGACCTTCGGCCCGGGGTCGCCATAAATCTCGAACCCCGTCACGCTCGCGCAGCCCATCATATTCGGCACATGCACCTGCACCGCTGCGCCCATGAAGTGCGCCTCAATCGCTGCAGCATTCACATAGGTCTCAACCAGCCGGTATTGCTTGCCGTCCGCGCTCGCGAACCATTCATACCCCAGTGTCCCCTGCTCGCTCTTGCTGACCTCCGTCATCGTAGCCGTAAGGGCCTTGAAGGCCTCCATCTGCCCCTCATTCGGTGTCAGATCAACTGTGAGTCTTACCACCTGCTCCACCATGCCAATCTCCTTCTTTGTTCGCGGGTTAACCCCACCCGGCAACCCTATCATTCCTCCCCACATCGCGAGAATCGGAATTGGCGTAGAATAGGACCATGCAGCACGAGCCAGTTGGCCCGGCTCGCACTC
>PLKU01000461.1 GCA_003140705.1 Acidobacteriaceae bacterium | reverse complement strand
CGACGCTGTCATACATGGGCATAGCACTAGTTGAGAGCAAAAGGCTTCGCTCTTGGCGGAGCGATCCGATGAGAGCGAAGCCCTCGAAACGCGCTTTGGGCGTCAATCGAGGCTTATTCCCAGACGGATCGGCAAACACTGGCCGACTTGGGAGGACCTTGCTGTCCGCTGCCGCAAGGGGTCTCACGTTGTCAGACCCCTTGCGCAGGACACCCTCATTGTTCTATGTTGTCACTGACAACATAGAAATGGAGGCCTGGGATGTCCATCGTCGAACAAGTGCGCAGCTTCAATCGCTTCTACACCCGTGAGATTGGTCTTTTGGCAAAGCATCTGCCGGAAAGCGACCTCACCCTGGCTGAAGCAAGAGTGCTGTATGAACTCGCGCAGTCTGGGGAGCAGTCAGCAGCAACGATCATCAGGAGTCTGGGCATGGACAAAGCGCACGTCAGCCGCATTGTTGCTCGGTTTGCAAATGCTGGGTTACTCAAAAGCCGGGTCAGCCCAAAGCACGGCAAGCAAAAGCTCTTGTCGCTTACTGCGTCCGGTAAGAAGGCTTTTAAGAAACTGAATGACGGAACTGCGGCGCAGATCGAGGCACTTGTTGCGCCGCTCATTGCTGAAAACCGCCAGCGCCTGGCGAAAAATATGCAGGAGATCCAAGATGTCCTTAAGGCAAAGCCGGTGTCGGCACAGCATGTGCAGTTCCGGTCGCTGAAAGTTGGCGATCTTGGGTGGATCACTCACCGTCAGGCGGTTCTCTACCATCGCGAATACGGCTGGGATTGGACCTATGAGGGACTTGTGTCGCAAATCTTGGGGAACTTTTCTGCGCAATTCGACGCGACACGCGAAGATGCATGGATTGCGGAGATTGACGATCAGGTCGTGGGCTCGGTGTTTCTCATGAAAACAGACGATCCCGACGTTGGGAAGCTGAGGCTGCTCTACGTAGAGCCAGCAGCCCGAGGTTTGGGGGTTGGCTCGCGTCTGGTGGGTCTCTGCAACGAGCGAGCGCAAGAACTGGGCTACCGCAAGCTCATGCTTTGGACCAACGACGTGCTCGTCTCGGCTCGCAAGATTTATCAGGCGGCTGGTTTCACGCTTCTCGAAGAGAAGCGGCATCACTCGTTCGGAATGGATCTGGTCGGCCAAACCTGGGCGCTTGGTCTGCAGAATAGGTAACCGTAAACGCCGTTCTCGCTAGAATGCTTTTCGGTACGTGCGAGATCGCCAAACCGCGATTCCAGAACCGATCGCTGCCGGCAAGCCAGCCAGTGGCAAGGTCTCCTCGAGGGGGGCATCGTTCCGATTGGATCACCGGGATCCAGGAGTTTTGGTGTCACGGCTATTGGGACTCAGAGGTTGAAAGTCCGGAAAGAATTTAAGGCGCGCCACGCATCATAGGTTGAAAGTCCAACTTAGTCGCGATTTGGAGAGAAGTCCGAGCGTTGCGCTCATTACGTTTCTCGATACCTGGGTGACCGCTCATTCCCACGCTTGAGGGCATTACTGCGTGGTGGGCGACAGCGGATTTTTCAGTGTCGAGTCCGTCCGAATAGGGCGTATCAGAGAACAACCGGAAGGCCAAGTTCTACTCGATCACAAAGCGCGGGCTCAAACAGCTTGCGATTGAGACGTCAAACTGGGAAACAATTTCCGGCGTATTCGGGCGCGTCCTGCGCCTGGAGGATCAGGCTTAGCCATGACCTCTTTGATTCTCCGATTCATATCCAGACTCCGTGGGCTGTTCGGTCAAGGAAATACGAATCGCGAGTTTGGCGACGAAGTCGAAACGCACATTGAGCTTCTGGCGGAGCGGCATATTCGCCAAGGCATGAGCCGAGAGGACGCGGTTTGGGCAGCACGGCGCCAGTTTGGCAATACTGCGCTCCTCGGACAGCGCCAACTGCTTAAGCAAGCTCCGGCGCATGCATCCTGGAGGCAGCCAAGTATACGTCTACAAGAGTGACACGATTACCGCGTGTCAGATTCGTACGTGCAGCCGCTGCGTCGAGCAGTCGCACCGCCTTACCAGGAAGCGCGCCGCTCATGGAGAGAGACCGCTCCACAGTAGCTCGTTCCACTTCCTCGTCAATCTCAACACCGTGATGACTCGCAATGGAAGGCCGGAGTTGCTCCAGGATGCGACGAGTGTCACTCGCGCAAAGCTCATTCAGCCTGACGATTTCGAGCCGCGATTGAATCGGATGCACCGAGAAACGGCGCTCCTGGTCCGGCGTGGATGTGACGATGAGCCGGGCGCCGCGATCCAGTGCGTCCCGGAGCAACACCAAGGTACGGGGAGTGCCATTCAATGCCCATTCAGCCTGCTCAAGCGCAAGAACTGCCCCCGAATCGGTGGCTTCCCGGAGCAGAGCCGCCAGCAGGGATTCCCGCCCAGTCTCAAAAAGGGCGCCTGCCATCAGTGCACCGATGTTCACAGAAAGGACCTCTTGGTTACGGCGGTCCAGGAGGTTGGCAACGCCGCGGAGCAGATTGGTCTTGCCAGTTCCCGCATTTCCAAGAATCAGCGGGAGCCGTCCCTCCCAACTGAGAGTCGCTGACGCCACTTGCTCGATCTCCTCATCTCGATAAAGAGTTGGAGGGATTCGTTCGGCGTCTCCGCTCTCGATCAGGCTTTCTGCCCACGCCCGCAATAGCTTCCTACTCTGCACTTCTGGAGGAGCTGGAGTGGCCCCGCACTCCTCGTCTACACCAAGAATGTCGAGGGCGTACTCGAGTCCTGCGGTCAGTTCCCCTTGAGCGCTTCCGCCTGACGTAGCGAGTGTCAGAATCCGCCATCCTTGTTGCGTCGGGGCGGAAATAAAGGCATGAGCAAGCGCCCGGTCTGCCCCGGTGTACTCCAGGTCATCGTCCACGCACACAACACATGGCATTGGCCCACTGGAACACTTGATCAAGAGGTTGGTCCTGCCCTTGTTGAAGTGGAGTTGGTTGGCGGGGACGCCCTTGACGGTGAGTGTCTCTTCGTCGGAGAGTTCCACCCGCAGGCGCAAGCGCTTCAGCTTTGCTTCGAGTGCGGGATCGAGAGAAGTGGATTCATTTGCCTTTGGCATTCGGTCTCCCCGCCCGCTCCAATGAGACTTGGGTCGCGGCCTATCAATGGGCAATTCAACACACGCCTGAGAAGCAAGCGCGCCCTGTTCACCAGACCGCCCAAGTCAGGCTGCTTTGGAAAGAAGTTTGCGATCCGCGCCATTCTTGGATCGCCCGACGTTCATTGGCCGATCACCGGAATGACGCCCGCGCGTGAGGCTCATTGGGACCCATTTTCGGCCCCGCAGAGTTGTCAATGCGTGCCTATTCTCCACCTTGTTGTCTGCTCGCCCTGAGGAAGCTTTCTGAATTGCCGGACAATGCGCGCCGGATGGCTTCGTCGCCGGCCGAAAGCAGTTGGTCCCCTTGTTCCCTTGCCTGCTCGAGCGCATTGCCTGAGCCTGGCTCGCCATCGCCCCCACTGTTGTTTCGTTGTTGGTCATTGCGTTGCAAAAAGCGCATATCGATCCTCTCCTTGTATTCAGTTTGTGGTCAGAACATCCGTAGTCAAGGCATTGCCGGCCGCCAGGGATTCAAGTCCATCGAGCAGATCCCTGAAGTCCCCGGCGTCGTCGAAAATGGGTTTCGCGTCCGCCTCAGTGAACCCAAGCGGGCTCGCCATATCGAGCGTGCGATAGGTTGGCCATGAGTGACGCCCGCGTACCTTGAACGTGATTGAATCCCAATCCATGCTGGTCACCGTCACACCCTCTTCCGACGCGCGCCGCAGCAGCATCGCTCTGGTCCACGCCCGCGTATTCGCTGGAGGGTTTTCGGTGAAATGGACAATGCGCGCCGGTGTGACCAATTGCTCCACGAAGCCGCTTGCCTCGTAGGCCCAATACAAGCCGTCATCTCCGAGGCTCGAGTAGGTATGGTCGAGCACCTTCAATTCCCGGGAGTCCCAGTCGAGGTGCGAATCCTCGTCCATCGCGCGCTCGATGGCCATCAGCTTCAAAACCCAGTCGATACCTCGGCGCGCCACAGCCATCCAGTCGGCGTTGGCAAACTTCACAAGGGTGTCTTCCCAGAGGGCAATAATCTCCTCCGCGTCAGGTACGACGCCTTCGAAGACGCCCTGCGCAGCGTGACGCTTGATGAGGTCGAGGTAAGCGCTTTGCAGCTCGAGGACAGTGAGCTGCTCGCCGGTGATGAGCCGGGTGCGCGCCTTGAGCGTGGGATCAGTACTGAAGCTCTGCAATGCGGCCAGGGGATCTTCTAGTAGTATCAGGCGCGCGTCCACCAGCTCCCGTTCCAGCAAAGTGAGAAAGAGCTGCATGGTTCCCACCCGAAACAGAGCTGAACCATGGGCCAGAGCGCTGTCAAAACAGATCGAATGCAGGCGGGCGGGAGCTTCTGAATCACGGGTGTAGCCCCGGCCGCAAAGCGCCTCATCCCGTGCGTTCACGATCGGCCGGTTGATCGTGGTCGGAACGCCCATGAGTGTTTCCAAGTAATCGGCACGCTGGGTAATGTTGTAGTCCACATGAGGCCGGCCATTTTCAGAGCCCACCTTCCCCTGTCCCGTCAGTAACAGAAGTGACACCTGAAAAGATGCGAGCGCATGAAGGTAATGGGGCCGCCGCAGGAGGAAGATATTGTCGAACGTGCGCCGGTTGATCAGAAACGAGAGATGGCTGCCATAGGAGCTTCCCTGCCCGTCGGTGTTGTTGACAAGGACCTGTATCTGCCGGTCACGAGCACGGCCTCCGTTGGCGTCATCGAGAGCGGTTCTCGCGATGCGCAGCATCGCGTGCCACGCGGCCACATGATCAAATGCCGACAACACCTCCGGAGTGCAAATTTCGAAATGATCCAGGTCCACGTAGATGCAGCCGCCCGTGCTTGGCAGATAGCGGCGACCCACGTCCTGGACGTTGTAGACCCACTGGTTGGTGGAAGCGTATTTCCCCGAGGCAGCGCCGTTTGCCGCGTTGCCCGGGGAGTTCCAGTAGCTATGGCCATCCAAGGCATCGCCTGGCTGGCCTTTGACCTCCGCCAGCAATGCGCGCGATGCCTCATATCCAGAGCCTCCAATCCGGTCGATGTTGGCTATGAAATTGCCCAGTTCAATATCCGCGCCGACGAGCAGAGGGAGGATCTTACGAGGACCTTTATATTTTTGCTCTTTCTTCATCTCAGGCCGCCTCCACACGGTAAAGTTGCGAATGCCTCACCTTGCGTTCCAAAAGGTTCACGCTGACCACATCGACATCCTGGGGCAGGCTGAGGATGTAGTTCCGCGCGTTCCGTGGAGTGAGTGCCCGGGGAGCCGCGAGATAAAAGTCCGACAACGCTGCGTTGATGTCCGGGATAGACACGCCGGCCGGGCCGCCACTCACATCGCGAATGCAGGCGCGCTCAATCGCAGCATGTGCGATCGATTCCAGTTGCGCCCCGCTGACGAGATCCGCGGCCCGCACCGTGTATTGCTTTCCGTCACGCATCGTGAGTTTTGCCAGTTCGGTTTCACGGCTGTCTGCAAACAACTGGGCAACAGCAAGATCGACCAGAACCTCACGGGCCGCGGCTGGCCCCTCGCCGTTGACGGCGTAGGGTATGTCCAAAGGCAAATGGCAGCTCATAATGGCTCGGGCGCCCTTGCGAGTCGGCTGCGGGATGTTCAACACGAGGTCCCCCATCCTGCCTGGCCTCAGCAATGCAAGATCCAGAGAGTCCATCCGGTTAGTTGCCCCGATGACAACAATGTTCCCGCGCTTCTCAAGTCCGTCGAGTTCGGTAAAGAACGTGTTCAACATTCGATCGTCAACGTGGCTGGCTGACTCACCCCGGCTCTGGGCTATTGAGTCAATTTCGTCAAAGAACAGAACGACTGGAACACCGGGCTCCGCCGCGGCCGCCTCACGGGCGATTCGAAATATCTCGCGGTAGTTGTTTTCCGTCTGTCCGTACCACATTGAATTCAGGCCGCCTGGCTTGATGCTCATGAACCGGGCGCGTCCGCTCGCTGACATTCCTCCGAGCCAGTTGCATGTGCAGCGCGCCAGTTTTGTTTTGCCGTTTCCTGGCGGCCCCTGCAGCAGCACAGAACCCTTCCGTGGAAGCTTGTACATGCTGGTCTTTGCGGGCTGCAACATGTGCAGAGTCAGCAACTCCTTCAGTGATTCGATCTCCCGATCAAGTCCACCGATATCGTCGAAGGAGTCTGCAGGCGTCGCCTCCAGGAAGTAGTGCTCTCCCTTCTCCGGAGCCATCTTCTCGAATGCAATGCCCGTGCTGCGGCTGACCCGAAGACGGTCACCCGGACTGAGCCCGGCGATCCAAAGGGCTTTCTTGGCCAGAATCACGAACTCCTCATCGCGGGACTTGACCACGATCCTGCCATCGTCGGTGCTCCGGCTGAAAGTCACCACTTCACCTGTCAGGAGGCTTGGAACTCCGGAATTTGCTACCAGTACATTTCTTTCCCCGTTGAGCAGGACTTCATCACCAGGTGTTAGTTGTTCCGGGTCGATTCCTTCTCCGATCAATACAACCCGACGCTCGTTGTCCGTCTGCACAAGTGCGCCCTTCACGTGGGGCGTATCCGTGTTCGCCAGGAATACGGCGGGGAAGTTTGGAGGCCGTGTCAGTCTTTCGATCAGGCTGCGCAGCTGGTCCTGCTCCTCCTGCACAGTGGACAAAGCTTGGTTGAGTCGTGCAATTCGCTCCATCATCGCGCGGTCAATAGCCCCCGCGCCCTCAATTCTGCTTTCGCGCAGGTTCGCCAAGACAGCCAAGCGCTCGTCGAAAGGCAGTGCACCCTCTCCCTCGCTTAGAACCTCGTCCAGCATGCCTGCCACACTCATCTGCCCAGCTGTTTTACGTGCCACTGGTGTCTCCCTCCATAAAGTAGAATCCCCTTGGCTTGGTCAACCCTTCTCTATTTCCAAACATGCTGAAAGTCAGCTCAGCGAACGCTGTGTCGTTGGCCACGATGGCTACGCTGTAGGCCCTCGGAAACGCGGCCCGCATCACGGCCTCGTCGTCCTCGGAGAAGAAGTCCTTTGCCAGGTGGCAGGTCTTCTGCGCCTCCAGCGTGCAGGCTTTTCCCGAACACCATTCACGGACAGGGTGGCTATGAACGAAGCCTAGTGGAATCTCTCCACGGTTGCGCAACCGCAATGCGGCGTCTGCCGCAGCCCAGGTGTCCGCTGTGAAAGTGAGCTTCACGTTGGTTCCCATGGTGTGCTCTGCAGTGATCTGCGCTGTGATTTCGGCGAATATCTCACCCACAGCTTCGTCGCGCCAAAGCTTTCCAATGAGAATTCCACCGACTTCCGTTCCTTGATGCTGATGTGTGAGCGCCGACGCGTCTTCAAGCACCTGGTTGCGGACAAAAACCGGCATGTCGGCTCTATCGATCACGCCACTTGGCGTTGCCTTGGCCAGAAAGGCCTCAAGCGATCCATCATGCGCCGGCAGGCTTGGAGATGCGTCAATGACCGAGAGGCCGCCGGCCGCCGCCCCCCCCGGTTGCGCAGGGTGCGCCAGCACCATGTAGGTGTAATACTCTCCCGCGCGCAGCTTCTTTTGCTCGACGTAAACAGAAGCGGCTGAGCTCGCAAAATCGCGGAAGTGAGTGTTGGGGAAATCCGATGTGACCGGCTGCCTGTCTGGCTGTTCGATCTGCACGCAGTAGCCACGGCAGTAAGGCTCTCCCAGGGTGCGTTCCCAAAGCGGCAGGATAGACGCGCTGCCACTCTCGGCGAGGGGCAACGCACCCCTGCGCTGGTAGTAAAAGCGCGTCCAATCTGCCACCGGTTCCCAATCCCGTTTGGCAAGCACGGTCCCGACCTCGGCCCCGTCCTCCCTGAACATGGCAATGGCAAAGCGGTAAGGAACATTCAGCTGCATGCGCCGTCCTCGTTGCTTGCCAATTGCTAGCTCATCCCAGCGTCGATGTTTGGCGCCAGCGTGAGGCGATCCCCGGCTTCCAGCGAATCTCCGATGCGCTCGCTTGCGTTAAGATGGCGGCCTTCCCGCTCCGATCTCGCTTGATAGGTGAGAGGGGCGCCGTTGCTGTCGTTACGTGGCAGGTTCATGGCAGAAATCATCTCTGAGATGAGCTCGCCGACAGTATTGGCAACCGGAGCATTCTTGACGTTGAAGACTTTCTGTCCGCTGACGTCGGAAAACTCCAACGGGATCTCTGCTGCAGTTTCAACTTTTCCCATGGTCTTCTCCATTTCACAGTGCGGTTAGTTGGTGGTTGGAATTGCACGCGCGGCCAGGTAACACCTGGCCGTCGGCTCATCGAGGAGCGCCCTTGCTTCCCGGGCTGTGCTTTGATGCGCAATCGAGAGTGCCGCCAGTCCGTGATCGATCTCTTGAGGCTCCGGGTTGCCACGAAGACAGACACGAAACCCGAATCCCCAGCCGGCTTCCGTTTCCACTGCGTATGCGCGGGCCATGCGCAGCAGGCCACCGGCCGTCAACAGGAATACTGCCAATCCCGCACGGGCAGCTGCTGCAGCGGAGTCCACCCTGCCCAGTTCAACGCTGAGCAGAACACCGTGCTCAGTCGCCCTGATTCTTGCCGCGGGCTCGGCTTCCGAATCGAGGACCGCGACAAAGTCGTTCGGGCCACGCTCCTCGCACTTCCACGCGCACGCGCGCACGAGTTCGGCAAGCCCGCCATCGGAAGCCGTGTCCGCAGGTGGGGAGATGCGGCCAGCACGCGAACCGAGGGACTTTAACAATTCAGCGCCGTCATGGAATCCGCCCAGCGTCCATTTCAACCTGTTCCGCAGGCGCTCCTCATCCAGGGTAGTTTCAAGCGGCAGCGCAATATCGGCGCGCATGTGAAGTCCGCGGCTGGCAGCGCCAAGTGCCAGGCCAATTCCGCCTGGCAATGCGGAGTTTCCCAACAGGGCAAGCTCCAGTTCCGCCACACTCCTGAGTCGCGACTCAGAGCAGCTTGCAAGCTGAAGGAAACCCTCTACAAGCCGGGACTCCACTTGAAGCACGGCTCCATTACGCACATTCGAAATCCAATGCCACGGATCTTCCTGCCGGACATCATCTGTGCACTTTCCCAGCACGCGAAAAGTCGATTCTGCGACCTGATCGAACCTCATGACGGATGAACCTCCAAGGCCAGACGACGCCGCTTCAGCGGCCGACCATCAACTGGGAACATATGCTGATTCCTGCGCGCCCAGGCACAGGCGGCCTTGTTCAGTGAGTTGTTCTCCACGGGATTGCACAGTTGATACGTGAGAACTTCATATGTCCGGTGAAGAATGTCGACCAGAGGGGTGCCGCCTGTCAGGGCACCAATACAAATGAGATGATCACGGACATTCGGGTGCCATACGCGGGGCGTCAGCATGCGCAGAACGTCGAATGTGCTTGCCCGCCTTAAGTAGTCATCCGGGAACCAGACACCAACCATGAAAGATTCATTGGCTTCCCGGATTTCACCCGCATCGTCGCGGGTGAGACCTTTGCAGTGAAACTCGGCAACAAAGTTTGGTGGAGGCATCGGACATACGTGGAGATCAAGAATGTCACTTGCCTCAGAAAGAGCCATGCCCTCTGCTAACTGGCTTTCCATGAAACCCTGGTAAACGGGGTCGCCGCTACTGATTAGATGAGCACTCATGCCGCTGCCTCCAACATGCGATGCTGAATTCGATGGTGGCGGTCGCCGCCGGTAATAATGTCTCCAGTGCGAAGGCCGATTTCGGCGAGCGTCAGATTCGTGTGCTCTCCTGCAAACGCGCGGTCGAGACGGTCGAAAGTGCCTATTCCGGTGGCCACCATACGGCGGTCGCATTCGGGACAGCGCGTCAAGGGGCGGTTTAGCCGAAGTTGCTCATCGCGGCGGCCGCAATCGGGACATTGCAACCCTGTGACGAATCGATGGCCCTCAACACGCAGACTGCCGAGCACCCCGAGTGCGGCGCCGAGGGTGACCCCCTCTGGGCTGCACTCCCACGGCTCTACATGCCAGGTCCGGTGATCAAAGCGGCACCAGGGGTTTCGCCGGCTGGCGGTAACCAGCAGCCGGAAATTCAGCACATCGAGGATCACCTGCCTCGACACGACAGATGCCGCCAGATCGCCGTTAAGGATTTTCGCGACCTCAACGGCCATCAGTGAGGCCGCGACCGCACCCAACGGCGAAGAGGCCATCGACGGGTAGGAGCCGCCGGATACCGCGCCGCAAACAAACTCAGTTTCTAAGGCCGCGTAGTCTGCAATCGCCCAGCCGCATTCCAGGCAAGGGGTGTCATGACCTGGCACATAAGCATTCACGCGCGCAAGGCTCTGGCTCCCGAGGATTCCGCTGTCAATCCAATTGACCCCCAATCGGGTAGCCAGCTCATTTACATGCTGTCTTGCGGAGCGGCTGTCCAGGCAGCTCAGAATCAGGTCACATTTGAGCAGTCCTCTTGGGACATCCTCCACGCGCGCCTCAAGGACATTCACTTTGAGACTTGGATTAGCGCGGCGCAGCCTCTCTGCTTGCACCACGGCCTTCGCGCGATCTACGTCGGCTGCGTCGATGCTTTGCACTAGGTGATTCTCAGCGGTATAGCGATCCGGGTCGCAGAGCGTCACTTCCGAAATTCCCGGCATACGCGGGAGTTCGGGGACCATGTGCGTGCCAATGTTGCCGCAGCCGATCAACGCGATGCGCAGATTGTTCATCGGGTTGTATCCTCTTCCGGGACCCAAGTCAGCCCCGCACCGAGCTCGGTTTGGGAATCGCAGCAACTGCATGCAGGGGCATACGTCCAACACAGGCGGTTGTCGTGGCCACCCTGGTGATGCCAGATGCCACAACCGGGGCAACATACCGCAGGACTCTCGGCAGCAATCGGCAACCTGCAACGCCCGCAGAAAACCGGCCGACCCACACCTGGGAATGGAACGACTTCGGCGACCGTCTCAGCGGAAAAGTAGAGCCGTTCCTCGCGCGCGCGAATTTCGTCCTTATTGGCGAGAGCCCACAGGCCCGCATTCACAGTTCTTCCGTTTACCCGAATGTCGGATCCGGCCGCAGCGATCAACACCCATNNCCGTGCTCCCTGGTTGCCGAATTCGGTCCCCGCAACTCCCGGGGGCGCTGACCCGGGTAGCCTATGCCCGGCGCCGTTAAGCTTGAGCGCTTCCCAAGAACCAGTGTTCTCGACCCAAAGGTGTGCCATCTCAAATCCTCTTCTTACTCCTAAATGAAAACAGCAAATTGCGTGCTCCCGAGAATCACTTCGCCTTGGGATGACTTCCGAGAATCGATCACAAGAAAAATCAGTGGGATACGGGAGAGCAAATCAACTGGAGACACCATCGCTCACTTTTTGCTGATCGAATGCTACAGAGAGGAACTGCGTATGAATAGAATTGACGGCACCTCGCCGCAGCACTGGTACGAGGAGGTCTCCCGGATGAGCACTCTCACGATTGGAATCACTGGAAGGTTCAACCAGACGTACTTCGATCCAATCAAGGAGGCCGGAGCAAAGAGTCTCATTGATGACGAGCTCAACAACATTTCACAGCTCTTCGAGCTGACGAAGAATGATGATTTGAATCGTCGACAAAATACTTGCATCATCGTTCTTCTGGACCTCTAGGTACTTGCGCCCACCGCCAATATCCCCGACGAATGCAGAAAAGCGGATGCCATAATTGCCCCTGCAGCAAGGAGCAGTATCTGATCCGTGCGCTCCGGGCAAATCGAAGTACATGCCTCGTGCGAGCTGCTTAACGGTCGGTGCCTCCTCTCGACCGGACAAATCCCTGAATATTGCTGTCGCCATAGAGTTGCTGACAGGCCAAGGCTCATTGAACGAGTTTAGAAATTGTGCGCGGCTGCGAGCCGCAGTCCAGGGAGCGTAGCAGCCTGAAGCGCTGCCGCAAAGCCAAATTGTGAAATAGCTCGTTGGCCCCGGCATGCCTCAGCTACCCAGCGAAATGTGGGAATGGGAAAGTATGAACGTGAGATCGATGCGCCGCGAAGTGATGCGCGGTGTTCCAGGTTGATTGATGCTCTCGTAACCCATTCATTCTTCGGGATGGAAATTCGGCGCTCACCTAAGAGGTCTGGTGATTGAAGCCATACTCACGAACGAGCCATACGCTAGAGAATCACAAATTCCTGCGCGGCAGACGCCGCGGGATGGCGGGGCGCTATGGCCGAGTTGATGTTTGGCGTGGAAACTGAATATGCGATTGCTGGCATGTCATTAAGCGGGGAGATCGACCGGGGAGAGGTTATCCGACGCCTCATGGATGCGGCAAGCCGCGAACTTACCCAGCTACCCGACCTGCACGCGTCGCGGGGAATGTTTCTTTCAAATGCCGCGAGGCTATATCTTGATTGCGGCAACCACCCCGAATACGCGATTGGAGAGTGCACCAGCCCAGCCGAAGTAGTGCGGTACACCGAGGCAGGGCACAGGACCCTTGCCGCCCTCGCTTCGTCCGCTGAGTCCAATTGTCCGCCGGGAAGCGAGATCACCCTCTTCCGCTCCAACATCTCCTACTCTGAAGGCACTACCTGGGGCGCTCACGAAAGCTACTTACACCGCAGGCCGCAAGAGGCGCTGCAACCGCATATCATCCCTCATTTTGCGACGCGGCTCATTTACAGCTCCGCAGGTGGATTTAACCCTCTTTCACGCGGGTTGGAATTCACTCTTTCCCCTAGATTAATCGCTCATTTCAAGCATGTCGTGGCTGGTCATTCGACGACCGACGAAAGAGCGATCTTCAACACACGTCAGGAGCCATTGTCGGAAAACTACCACCGGCTACACTCCATCTGCGGCGAGAGTCTTTGCTCAAATATTTCAGCGTACCTCAAAGTAGCAACTACCGCCCTGATCTGCGCAATGGCAGACGCGGGGCTCGAACCAGGAAACGGTGTCCAGCTGGCAGATCCACTTGCCGCCATGAGGGCAGTGGCCCTGGACGTGACCTGCAAAGCACCGCTCCTGATGGCTGACGGGAGCCACAAGACTGCGCTTGAGATTCAACGCCACTACCTAGCACAGATTGAGGCCCACATAGGTGCCCCCTTCATGCCCGCCTGGGGAGCAGAAACTTGCCAGCGCTGGAAAGAAGTTTTGGATATGCTCGACGGCGCGCCATGCGGAGTGAGACAAACACTGGACTGGGGTATAAAGTTCGCTCTCATGGAAAACCATGCGAAAAGTCGCGGGATTCGCTGGGATGAATTGGACTGCATCAATTGGGTGATTGAAAAGGTGGCTGCTTCACTGTCGGGCCGCAAAGACTCTGGACAATCTAAGGCCATCGAGCGCGCAATCAAGTCCAGGCGTTCAATGCGAAAGGAGGTCGCGTCACTGGAACAGCTTTTACAGTCCCGTGACTTGGAATGGGAAGACGTAAGGACGCTCCTCAGTTGTCGGGAGAAGTTCCTCGAATTGGACTGGAAGTTTGGGCAAATTGGACCCAACGGAATCTTCCAAATGCTTGACGCCGCCGGCGTTCTGAATCATCGGATCAGCGAAATAGACAACATTGATCTCGCGATGACGGAGCCACCCAGTTCAGGTAGGGCGCATGTTCGCGGAACTGTCGTTCGGCGCCTTTCCGGTACTGCCAATGTGCAATGTGACTGGCAGAGGATCGTCAACTTCGGAGCGTCTCAGGTTTTGGACCTGTCGGACCCATTCACCCATGAGGAGTCCTGGCATTCGCTGAGCCGCGCGGAGATTCGCGAATTCAATATGCCTCGCACACGCCTAGGCTTCATCACCTCTGAGGGAGAATCAGAGGGCGCTCGAAGACCAAGCCCGTACTCGCTCAGGCAGCAGGCCTTTACCTGTTATGAAAATGGAAACTACATTTGCGCAGTGGAATTGCTTCGAGAACTCCTGCAAGGACAATTCGAGTTGCCAAGCTCGCACTGCCATCTCGTTCGCGTTCTTTTGATGATGGACATGCAGGATGAAGCACGCCTTGAGCTCAACCTGGCGTGGGAGACACGCGAGGAAGGACCCACGTATGTCCTTCCTCGGGTTCTTTTTTTGCAGTGTCTGTTTGCCATGCTAGATCATGTTGAAATCGCTGGGATCGTCAGACAGATCAGAGAGGCATTTGAATTGCCAGATGCCCACCTGGATTGGACAGTCAGGCCATTGATCGATCACATGCGGCGCCACCTGAGCGACGCGGACTGTCAGTTTCTCGCTGCGCTGGCAGATGCCGTGAGCGACCGCGGAAGTATGCCCGATCTTGACGAATTCCCCCAATGGCGGGAAGCGGTCGTCTACCCGCTCGTGTGATGCACATGCAGGCAATCGAGACGTTTTCTCTCACCAAGCGATTCCGGCGCGTTGTGGCCGTCGACGACTTGAACCTACGGGTGCCCGAAGGCGGAGTCTATGCGTTGATGGGCCCGAATGGAGCGGGAAAGACCACCCTTATCAGAATGCTTATGAATTTATTGCGACCAACTTCGGGACACGCGCTCCTGCTTGGTGGCGACGCAACACGGCTCCGCGGAGAGCGGCTGGAATCCGTTGGATATGTTTCCGAAGCCCAGGAACTGCCGGACTGGCTTACCGTAGGCGCGTTTCTGAGCTACTGGCGGCCATTCTACCCCACTTGGGATGTTGCCCTCGAGCGGCGTCTCGTGAGTAGATTCGGACTGCCTGAAAAGCAAAAGCTCAGAAACCTCTCCCGCGGCATGAGGATGAAAGCGGTGCTTGCCGGCGCCATGTCCTACCGCCCAAGGTTGATTGTGCTCGACGAGCCGCTCAGCGGACTTGATCCGATGGTGCGCGACGACCTGCTTCAGGGATTACTGGACGTCGCCGGGGAGATGACAGTCTTGATTTCGTCACACGATTTAGCCGAGGTCGATAGCTTCGCAAGCCACGTGGGGTACATGGACGCAGGCCGGCTGCGCCTTTCCGAGCCCGTTTCGGGAATTCACCTGCGTTTTCGAAATGTTCAAGTGGTTTGCACCAATCCGCTCACCCTTCCTCAAACGCCGCCGCCCGAGTGGCTGCAACTCGTGGTTGAAGGAAGATCGGCCAAATGGGTCGAAATCGGCTGGGATCCGGAACGCAGCGTGGCGCGTGCGCGAGAACGGTTCTGCATCGAGCAAATTACATCTTCTGCAATGACGCTGCGCCAGGTGTTTCTCACCATGGCCCGGGCGGATTGCACAGTCGACGCAAAAGTGAAAAGCCAATGAGGATCGTTATTCACATCCTGTGCAAGGACCTTCGCTCCCATTGGTGGGGGATCGCCCTTTTCGTTGCTTCAACCGCATGCTGGGCCTGGCAGCAAGTCCATCCCCACGCCTGGGTGCGCCACAATCCCGGGGATCTCCCGATCATACTCTCGCTCTCAGCTTGCATCGTGCTCACCGTGTCTGTCATACACGGCGAGGTCCTCGTGGGAGATCGCCAGTTCTGGCTGACCCGGCCCTATCGATGGTGGAGGTTGATGGCAGCCAAAATCGCGTTCCTGGCCATCTTTTTGCATCTCCCGGTATGCGTCGCACAGCTCTACCTGCTCGCATCGGCAGGCCTCTCCATCACCCTCTCATGCATTCCCGGACTGCTCTATCTTCAGCTCGTATTTCTGTGCGTCTGGACATTGCCCACTGCCGTGCTGGCTGCCATAACTGAATCGATCAGCGAGTGCGTTGTCGCCGTTACCGCGCTCATCTTCTTCGCCATCCTGGTGCCGTGGCTGCCCTGGGCCGACCTGCCCGTGACTCTGCCTGGGGCCAGAATGGCCGGGACGCTAATCGGCTGCGCGATCCTTGTACCGGCGCTTGCTTTTGCCCTTTTGGGTCAATATGCCTTCAGGAGAACATGGTGGATGCGGCTCGTTGTGGCCGGCGTTGTGCTTGCCATTCCCGCGATCGTCGCTGCGTCGTCAGGTCAGTTGGTTCGTTCGATCGCCTACCCGCTCCAGTCAGGCCGGCCCCCGCTGAGGGTGGAGATCGTCGACAACTCCCTGGACGACAGACCGGTATCCACTCCTGACGACGAATTCGGTTCCCGGACAAGAGTCATTGTTCCGGTCGCATTCTCCTCCGTCGCGATGGACAACTATGTCGTGATCGAGGGAAGCCGATTCGTCCTGCGGAGGCCCGATGGTTGGCATTGGGAATCGACATGGTCCATTGAGAGTATTCACGTGACCACTCAGGGCAGGGAAGCAAATCTCAGTATCGTCATTCCGACCGATCTCGTGGATCAATTGCCGCGGCAGCGCGTGACGGCACAGGCGGAACTGGCCGTGGCTTTGTACAAGCTTGGGAACCCCCAACGGATTGAAACTGGCTCCGCGCGATTTAACGTGCCGCATGTTGGCGTCTGCCGTTGGGGTGGAGAACGGCCGGGAACCGATTCGAATAAGGAACTGATCTGTACGTCGCCCTTTCGGATGCCGCAACTTCTGATTGTGCGCATCGAATCCGGACAAGTTACCTGTCCTTCTGAGCCGGGTGAGCCCGTCCTTCCCGCAGGCCACAACGCGACAGATATAAGGAGAGACAAAGCACTGGGCCCTGCAGACTTCGAACCCAATCCAGTCCGGAGGTTTGAGGCTGGTTTCGGAATATGGTCTCCCACGATTCCAAGCGCTGCTTATCCAGGCGCAGATCGCAATGGCTCCTTTTGCCGCGGAACGCCGATCGTCGTACGCACCGGATCTCTTGCCGGTCGAATGCGAATTACCGCCGACCTGGGCACCCTGGCAATCGAGAGCCGTAGCCAGTCTCGTGATTCCGGTACAGGAAAGTGAGAAGGGGCAGCACATTGATTTTGCAAAGACTTACAAAGTGGATGCGCAAGCAATTCGCTTGATTCGGCTGTAGCCTTCGGCGCTACGGAAGAGTG
>PLKU01000403.1 GCA_003140705.1 Acidobacteriaceae bacterium | reverse complement strand
CGCCGATGATGAGCTCGCGCTGACCGCGGCCGATGGGGATCATGGCGTCGATAGCCTTGAGTCCGGTCGCCATGGGCTCGCGCACGCCCTGACGATCGATGATGCCAGGGGCAAGGCGCTCGATAGGCAGAGAAGCTGTGGAGGCGATGGGACCCTTGTCGTCGATTGGTTGGCCGAGGGCATTTACTACGCGGCCGATCATGCCTTCGCCGACCGGAACGCTGAGAATCTTGCCGGTGCGCTTGACTTCCTGGCCTTCGCTGAGTTCGGTGTAATCGCCCAGCACCACGGCACCTACCTGATCTTCCTCAAGGCTGAGAGCGAGGCCGGCAATGTCGTGCGGGAAGGCGAGCAATTCGCCGGCCATGACTTTGTCGAGTCCGTGCAGACGCGCAATGCCGTCGCCAAGCGATGTGATGGTCCCGACTTCGTCCACCTGGACTTTTGAATCGTAGTTCGCGATCTGTTCGCGAAGAAGCTGCGTAATTTCGTCTGCCTTGATCTGAGCCATTTCGTTCCTTCTGAGTGGTCAGTGAACAGTGGACCGTGATCAGTGAGATACCAGCCTCCTACTGACGACAGTTCGCCGAATACCGTTCCCCAACCGCTGTGTACTAGACCACTAACTACTAACCAATAACGCTCACTGACCACTTACCAATGATTCCTTCAACCTATCGAGCCTTCCACGCACCGAGCCGTCGTAGACCGTGGAACCGATGCGCACCACTGTGCCGCCGAGGATGGAGGCATCCAGCTTGAAGCTGGCTTCGACGCGCGCGCCGGCCAGTTTGCCAATCTCCGCTAACAGAGCCGCGCGCTCTTCCGCGCCCAACTCGCGGGCGGTGACAATCTGCGCCTGGCGAATGCCCAACTGCGCCTGTAAGAGCTTGCGATACGCGTCGGCCACTTCGCCGACGTGGCCGATGCGGCCATTGTCGATAAGTACCGCGAGCAGGTTGCGCAGTTCCTTGCGCAGCCCAAGCTTTGCATTCATCGTGTCAAGAAACCCTACCTTCTGAATGGCAGGGATTGCCGGATTCACGAAGAACGCCTGCAACTCGGAGCTAGCGTCCCATGTAGCCAGAAAATCGTTGAACTCTAAGCCAATCGCATTCGTGTCCAACTTGGCCGCTGTGACCACTTCGAGAAAAGCGGTGGCGTAGCGGGCAACAAAGGCGGCCATCTAGTTCTGCCCTCCTTTTGTCACGTCGCCCACAAACTCCGCGATGAGGGCGCGATCGGTCTCAGCAGTGAGCACCAGTTGCTTTGTCGCCTGATCGATGGCCAGGTCCGCGGCAAAGTGGCGCAGTCCGCGCCTTGCCTGAGCCGCTGCCATGCCAATCTCCTGCTCTGCGGCGGCAACGATGCGGGTGGTCTCTTCCTCCAGCCCCGCCTTGATGCGCTGTTCGTCACGCTTGATATCTTCCTCAACCGCGGTTTTGAACTTGGCAATCTCCTGGTCGAGCGAAGAGAGCTTAGCCTCGACTGCGCTGAGCCGAGCGTTCGCATCTTCAGTCACCTTGCGCGCCGACTCGATATCGGTGCGGACTTTCTCAGCGCGCTTGCGGAGAAGGTTGGGCAAAATGCGAAATAGCGGGATGACGATGGCCAGAAAGATGATGCCGAAGTTGATGAGCTCGAACATCCGCGCCGTGGCCTCGACGCTGATATGGAGCATTTTCGCGGTGGATTTGACCAGCGGACCTTCGAGCCGAAAGGCGTTTTCCTGTTCTTCCTGCGTTTGCCCAGCCTCCGGCTTCGCTGCAGCATCGGTTGATGATGCAGGAGAAGGCGAAACCGCCGCGCTGCCGGCGGGCGTTGCCTCTTGCGGAACCAGGTTGAACGGGGCAACCGCGACCGCTGCGGCCAGAACCATCATCCACGCAAACCGGAAAACTCGGAATTGGAGAAGACGGGGTGAGAAACGCGCGCGCGAAATCAACTTTCTCAACGGGAACCCCCGGCAGCCACAGGCAAAACAGCACGCACTACCTGGTTGGCCAGATCCCCAACCGTAGCCTGCAACTGTCGCTTTGCAGCCTCAGCCTCCGCTTCAAGCTCGGCCTTGGCCTGGCTCACCTTGTTTCCGGACGCCTTGCGAGCAGCATCGAGCGCGGTGTCGCGCTCTGCATTCCACTGCTTGACGCGCTCTTCGCGCACCTTGAATACCTCGCCCCGCGCCTGGCGCAACTTGGCGGCATACTCTGCTGCCCGGGCCTCAGCGTGGCTAATCGCCTTGTGGGCTTCTTCAATGGCG
Source organism: Acidobacteriaceae bacterium (assembly GCA_003140705.1). Classification (GTDB taxonomy): domain Bacteria; phylum Acidobacteriota; class Terriglobia; order Terriglobales; family Acidobacteriaceae; genus Telmatobacter. The sequence goes on along the minus strand of PLKU01000403.1, from coordinate 5,836 downwards.
CCCTCGGTCCGTGCGCGGCGCCGTTTGAGCGTCTCGGTCAACGGAGCCTGTATCAGAAATTGATAGGCCAAAACCAGCGCTACAAACAGCAGCATTGTCGGCACGGCGCCAATCAGAAAGGACCCGACTTGTTGAAAGATTTCGTCCATGCTGGTTCGATTCGCTCAGGCAGTCAGTTTGAGCTTATTCGCGGGTGGAACATCTTTTTGTATCAGGGGAGGAGTGTCAAGTCAACGCAGATGGAGCCTATTTGGCGGGGTCCTGTGACTGCGGTCACGAAATAGGAATTTTGTTCAAAAAAGGCCTTGCTTTCGCCGAGAACAAGCCTAGACTAAGAATATCACCTAGACCCGTGCCAGGGTCCAGCGGGCAGTCGGTTCCGGGAAGTCCTTCCACTCCCTCGGTCGGCTGCCCGCCTCTACTTTCGGAGCCAATTTTTCTCTTCCGCCCGCTGCTGAGCAGTCTCGTTTCGCTTGCAAAGGCTCATGGCTTTGGCGTGGGCCTGGGCAGGTCCAGGAGGCCACCGGCGCGAAGCCAATTTTCCAGGAGGCCGGGCCACTGATCGAGTGCAGCATCGCCCTTGCCCAGGCCAGTCCCGTGAGGGCCCTTGGCGAAGATGTGTGCCTCGGCGGGGACGCCCGCTTTGACCAGCACCTCATAGAAGCGCAACCCCTGCTCCACTGGAACCGTTTGGTCGGTGAACGTGTGGTACCAGAATGTGGGCGGCGTGTCTTTGGTGACGAACAGGTCAGGGGAGTATGCGGCGGTTAGTGCCTCGCAGCGGTCCATCAAGTTGTAGAGCTTGCAGTAGTTCAGGTGCGAGGTATCCAGCGAAATGGCCCCGATCCATGGGTAGCCCAGCACCATGTAGTCTGGGCGGCTGGAGACGCGATCAATGGGATCCTCGGCGTCTGGGTTCCCGTTCACAAACTGCGTTCCGGAGAGCGCGGCCAGGTGGCCTCCGGCGGAGAAGCCGATGACGACGATACGGTTGGGGTCGATGAAGTAGTCCCGCGCCCGCGCACGCACCGTCTGGATGGCGCGCCGCGCATCGAGCAGCGGCACCGGGAGCAGGTAGCCGTTCGAGGCGAGGCGATAGCTGAGTACGAAGGCTCGAAAGCCTCGCGCGGTGAACCAGTCAGCCACTTCGCGGCCCTCGAGGTCTCCGGCCAGTATGCGATAGGAACCTCCGGGCAAGATCACCACAGCGGAGCCATTTGCGGCGCCGGCGCGCGGCGAGAAGATGGTCAGTGTGGGCGTGTCCACGCAGGCTTTGCCCTTGGCCTCCGGGGCGTCTCCGGGCCAAAGGCGGATGGTCTGAATGCCCAAAAAATCGTTATTGGATCCGGGCGTGGCGCAAGGCTGGGGTTGTTGCGCCTGCATCGCCTGAAATGCCAGCATTCCCAAAGCCAACACGGCAGCAATCTTTCTCACGTTTTCCCTCCCTGCTGTTCGCGAGGATTATAGCCAAACTGCCGTATGGCCTGGGCAGGAGTTCAGGGCTTGTGCGCTAAGTTCCTCGGCTAATTCGAAGCTATAGCGCGCAAAATAGAAAGCCGCGCCGTGCAATCGTTCCTGAAGCACGCCTGTGGGAAAGAGCGCCTGGCAGATGGCCTCAGCATGCCGACCGAGTGAGGATTCGCGCTGTAGCTGTGTGTTGGCGGCAACGGTCCGCAGGCGATTCATCTGGTAGCGCATCTTGCTGGCCGCGGTCTCCGCAGATTTGCCGAGGCCGGGGTCCAATTGGCTCATCCAATCCACAAGCTGAGTGAGTTCGGCGTCCAGAGCATTGCCCGCGGCAGCCAGCTTCTGCTTCCCCTCGATGGGAAGGGCCCGTGCAGCAAGCAGTTGCGCGAGGGACGCCGGATTCTCCGCAAAGACGCGTTCCAGGGTCAATTCGTGCTTCCGCAACAGGTCTCCGATGGCCGGCTCTACCAGCGTGGCTGAGAATCGCGGTTGAACGGGAGTAAGGCGGCCCAGAATGCGCTCGAAGAGAACACCGGATTGAGCAAAGTAAGCGATCTCCGCCGGGCCGCCAATCGTGACCGAGGTGGAGAGCAGAAAATCCTGGAAGACCGGCCGGAGCAATGCCGACGGAGAGATGCGCTCCGGCTCGGCTTCAAGAATGGCCGCCAGGTCTGCGGTGGAAAAACTCAGTCGGCCGGCTTGCCAGAGCCCGGCAGGCTCGGAGGGTGAAGGCGCGATGCGCTTGAGAGCCAGTCGGACGCCAGAGGGCTGGTCGATGAGAAAGAGAAGGCTGTTCTGATCGCCGACGGCCACCTGGGCGTGATAACCTGCGGCCTCAAGCTCGGCATTCCGGCCTACAAGTGCAGCGTGGAACTCGTCCGCGCACTCAAGGGCCGCCCTCAGAACCGGCGCGCCGATACGATGGAATTCGCGGCCGCTCGCATCCAGCACGAGTAGCCCCTGCTCGGCAAACACCTTGGAGTAGAAATCCGCAAAAGCCTGCGCGAAGGTGCGACCCGGGCGGTAAGCCTGAACTAATGCGTCCATTGCATCAGAGGGACCCAGGAGCTCCCATGCCTGATCAATCAGCGGGGCGATCCGCTCATCCAGCAGGATCCCACCTACCGGCTGACCGACATGATCTGCCGGAAGCGATGGGGGATAGAGGAGGGTACGCAGCTCTCGCTTGGCCGGAAAAGTGACGTGATCGATCTCGGCGAAGTCGTGGTCTTCACTCGCGAGCCAGAAGATTGCGGCGTGAGGATGGCCTGCAGCAGTCGCTTGACGTGCTCGGGCTATTGCGGTTGCGGCCTTGAAGGGTGTAAACAGTGGTCCGCCAAAGAGCCCAACCTGCTGCCCGGTGACAACCGCGCCCGCGCCCAGGGCCAATGCTCCAATCGCCGATTTCGATGTGGGCGAGGGGTTCTGCTCTGCCAGCAGCTTTACCATCTGCGGCCAATGGGCAGCCAGCGGTGGGCGCATTTGCCATCCGTGATCGGGCGGCAACGAAGCATAAAAGTGGCGAAGTGGCGAAGTTGGGGGCGCATTCCCGGCGCAGAAGTCCAGAAACAACCGGGAGAGGCCCGGCGCCACGGTAATTGGAAAACAGTCTGCGCTCAACAATGTATTCACTTCTTGCTATTCACGTGCGGATCGGGCGATGAAGGGAAACTCACCCGACGCGCGCTTAAGGTCGATTCGGCTTTGTTAAGGATGCCATGCCGAAGTGAATTGATGCACAAGTGCAGAAAACTGTTCAACGAAACGATCCAGGCGGTTCGTATACTCTTGATCTGATCCCTGAACGACCGGGCTTTGAAGGAGGACCAAAAGATGTTGAAGAAGAAGGCCGCAAAACCTGCCAAGTTGAAGAAAGCGCCTAAGAAATCGAAAGCCGCGACGGCGAAGAAGGCCAGCGATTCAAAGGCAAAGCCGGTGAAGGCCAATAACCCGAAGGCGAAAAAGCACTCGAAGATCTCAAAATCCGCCGTGGTGGAAACCGCGCAGCTAGTCTCCTCCTCAGTGGTCTACCAGGGCCCGCTCTTCCGCATTCTTCATGACAAACTCATCGAGCCCGGCGGCCGCAAAAGCGAACGCGACGTAATTCGCCACAATGGCAGCGTGGTCATCCTGGCAATTGACACGTCAAAAAGCAAGAAAGACCCGTGGATTGTGATTGAGCGCCAGTATCGTCACGCCGCCAACCAGTTTCTGTGGGAGTTGCCGGCGGGCAAGCTTGAAGCAGGCGAGGATCCGGTGCAAGGTGCGCAGCGCGAATTGGCTGAAGAGACCGGCTACGCAGCGAAGAAGTGGAAGCCACTGGTGGAGTACTACGCGAGCCCTGGGTTTTTGGGCGAGTCGATGAAGGTTTTCCTTGCCGAAGGGCTTGTGGCAGGCAATGCACATCCAGAGGACGACGAAGAAATTGAATTCCGGCTGGTGAGGCTCTCTGACGTGCTGAAGATGATCGACAAAGGCGCCATTCTCGACGGCAAGACGCTGACCAGCGTGCTGCTGTATGCGCGACGGACGGGACGCAAACGCAAGAAGTAACAAGGCCATCGAACCAGAAAACGTCGCGCGCAATATCGCGAACAGGTCGTTTGCGATGAATGCGCGGGGTTTGGCGCATGCTTTGCTAGAGCGATGCGCTGCGAATAAGAAACGGCGCGTCCCACTTTGTGAAAGCAATTGCGAAGAAATACGCCAACCTTTCCTGCGGTTTTGCCGTCATAATAACTAATCGGTGCGCGACCCCTCGCGTGCCGGATCCCCGCAAGACCCAAAGAAAGAAGGAGCCTGTGGCCCAGTTCAAAGGGAAGGTCAAGTGGTTCAACAACGCCAAGGGCTATGGATTCATCGGACGCGACGACGGGCCTGATGTATTTGTCCACTATTCATCGATTCAGTTGGACGGGTACAAAACCCTGAAAGAGGGCGATGACGTCGAGTTCGACATCGTCCAAGGTCAGAAAGGTCCCCAGGCGGATGGTGTCATTCGCTTTAAGGACAGCGCCGCCCACAGCGCAGCTTAAAGGCGCGTGAGTCCAGGGCGTACCGCAAGGCCACCGCAAGGCGGTGCGCCTGAATTGTGCCCAAATCCCCAATGTTTATCACACAGACGACTGCGGACCCAGCGGATTGATCCGGTCACAGCCGGACTCCGGGACCCCAGGAGACGGGAAGCCCCCGCGGCTGCAACTTGTCTATCGAGTTGATTGCCGTGCCCCTTGCGCTACGATGAAAGACAGAATCGGGGCCGCGCATGTTTGTTGTCGTATGGCAGTTCGAGATTGTCGAGGAAAAGATTACCGCGTTTGAGGCCGCATACGGATCCGAGGGCGCATGGGCGAAGCTGTTCCGCACCTCATCTAACTATTTGGGAACAGAGCTTTTACGCGATGCGTATATCCCTGGGTCCTACCTGACAATTGACCGCTGGAGCAGCGAACAGGACTTCAGGGCCTTCCGCAAGGAACATGATCCGGACTATGAATCACTTGACCGCTCGTGCGACGCTCTGACCAGCCGGGAGACCCGGATCGGCGCTTATACGATCTAAGCACCTCTCCCTTGGTAACTATAGGCGAAGTGTTGAAGATTCAACGGTTTCGACTGAGACAGCTCATCTTCTCCATTTCTTCGCCATTTTTCTCTGTCATTGTCTGTCCTGCCCTGCTACAATCCGTTCGAAATCATTCCCGCCGCTGCGCTGTTTTCAGCAATGAGAGAGCAAGGCGAGCACTTTTGAGGAGTTCCTTTCAATGGCCATCGCCGACGAACGCGCCAAAGCTATAGAACTAGCGCTTGCCCAGATCGAAAAACAGTTTGGCAAAGGGTCGATCGTCCGCCTTGGCTCGAAAGAAGCCCTGATCCCCATCGCTGTGATCTCCACCGGATCGATCAGCTTTGACGCAGCGCTGGGAGTGGGCGGCATTCCGCGTGGCCGGGTGAGCGAAATTTTCGGACCTGAGTCCTCAGGAAAGACCACCATTACGCTGCAGATCATTGCCGAGGCGCAGCGGCTTGGCGGGTTGGCGGCGTTTGTGGACGCTGAGCACGCGCTGGACCCCGGCTATGCCAAGAAGCTTGGTGTGGATGTTGACAACCTGCTGGTTTCTCAGCCGGACAGCGGCGAGCAGGCGCTGGAGATCACCGAAGCGTTGATCCGCTCCGGCGCTGTGGATGTTCTGGTTGTGGACTCCGTCGCTGCACTGGTACCGAAGGCTGAGTTGGACGGCGAGATGGGCGACTCGCACATGGGACTGCAGGCGCGGTTGATGTCGCAGGCTCTGCGAAAACTGACGGGCACGGTTTCGAAGTCGCGCACGGCTCTTATCTTCATCAACCAGATTCGTGAGAAGATCGG
>PLKU01000150.1 GCA_003140705.1 Acidobacteriaceae bacterium | reverse complement strand
TTCGGCTTTGTCGTCGACACGCAATCGTTCGCGACCGGTGGATGGGGCCCAAACGAAACTTTCCGCTCACCCGGCAGCGGAAAAATGGGCGCGAGCCTCACCGATACGCACGCCAGCTTCGAGACCCCCTGTGGCGCCTACGGCCACTTCAAGATCACGCGTTATCTGATCCGCATCACCGGCGACAGCCGCTACGGCGACAGCATGGAGAAGGTGCTCTACAACACGATCCTCGGCGCGAAGCCCATGAAGCCCGGTGGCCAAACCTTCTACTACTCCGACTACAACAACTCTGGCTCAAAGTTTTACTACGAGCAGCCGTGGCCCTGCTGCTCCGGAACTTTCCCGCAGATCACCGCGGACTACGGCATCAGTTCTTATTTCCACTCGCCCGACGCCGTCTACGTGAATCTCTTCGTTCCATCGCGCGTCACGTGGCGGCGCAACGGCGGGCAGATCGCGCTCGAACAGGAGACGCAGTATCCGTATTCGCCTGACGTCACCATGCACATCCGTACCGGCCGCCCGGAGACCTTCGCCGTTCAGGTGCGCGTTCCCGCGTGGGCTGGACCGGGAACGAAGATCGCCGTCAACGGCCGCGCTTTTTCCGCCGATCTGCGCCCTGGGACCTTCGCCGCGATCCGCCGCGAGTGGAAAAGCGGCGATCGGATCGAGTATCACATCGAGACGCCGCTGCGCCTCGAAGCTATCGATCCCCAGCATCCGCGGGTTCAGGCTTTGCTCGCAGGACCCGTGGCGTTGTTTGCAGTGGATTCGCTCGATAGCCGCTTCACCCGCACCCAGTTGCTCGCCGCACAACGGCGCAGCGCGGGCTCAACCGACTGGCAGGTGCAATCTGCAACAGGAGCCGTTACATTTCGCTCTTTCCCGGCCATCGGCGACGAGAAATACCGCCTTTACCACGATGTCGCGGTCTGACGCAGTCGCGACTGAAGCCGCTATTGCGCCGACGCGTTGACCTGGCTCGCGATCCTGCGCAGTTCGGGCAGAATGCCTCCGAGAGCGCAAGGCGCGGCAGAGCGTGTTCCCAATGCAAAGTAGACCTGGCGGTAGAGCGGGTACAGCTTTTCGCTGACCGCGACCGCGTCCGCTCTCGGCGTGAACACGGTGTATTTCGGACAAAGCCAGTCCTGCGCCGCTTCAATCGTCGGAAACGCGCCCGCTGCAAGCATCGCAAAAATGCCGGAGCCAAGGCTGGTTGGAATTTCCGCCGGCACCAGCACCGGTTTGCCCAGCACATTGGCGTAGACCTGGTTGAGCACGGGATTGTTTTGCGGCACGCCTCCGCCGTTGATCACACGGTCCACCGGCACTCCGTATTCCGCCAGACGCTCGAGGATGATCCGGGTGTGAAAGGCAGTGCCTTCAATTGCCGCGAACAGCTCATCCTGTGCGGTATGGATGAGGTTCCAGCCCAACGTCACTCCGCCCAATTCCGGGTTGACCAGCACGGTGCGATCGCCGTTGTCCCAACTGAGGCGAAGCAGGCCGGTCTGCCCGGCCTTGAATGCCTCAAGGCCATCGGAAAGCGCGGCTACGGAGGTCTGGGCGCGGCGAGCGACCGCGTCAAAGATGTCTCCTGTTGCCGAGAGACCGGCCTCAATGCCGGTATAGCCTGGATGCACACTACCAGGCACCACGCCACAGACGCCCGGAATGAGTTGCGCTTCACGGGCCATTGCGATGATGCACGTGGAAGTGCCGACGACGTTGACGACGTCTCCTTCGCGGATGTTAGAGCCGATTGCGTCCCAGTGGGCGTCGAATGCGCCAACTGGAATGGGAATTCCGGCGCGCAGTCCAAGGGCCTCAGCCCATTGGGGTGAAAGATGGCCGGCCAGGTGATCGCTGGTCATGTATTCGCCGCCCATTTTTGCACGAACACCTAAGAAGAGCGGGTCCACTTCTACTAGAAACTCTTCCGAAGGCAATCCGCCCCACTTGGGATTCCACATCCATTTATGGCCCATCGCGCAGATACTACGTTTGAGCTCAGAAACGTTTTTGATGCCGCAGAGAGTGGCTGCCACCATGTCGCAATGTTCGAGGGCTGTGACCATGTGGGAACGCTTGTCAGGATTGTGGCGCAGCCAATGGAGCAGCTTGGCAAATCCCCACTCATGGGAATAAACGCCGCCACACCAGTTGATCGCTTCGAGTCCGGTGGCATGGGCTTTGGCTGTAATCTCCTCAGCTTCAGCAAACGCGCGATGATCGCACCAGAGATAGTATTCGTTCAGCGGTTCAAGGCCCTCACCCACAGGAATGACACTGGAGCCGGTGGTATCAAGCGCAATAGCAGCAACAGAGCTGCCCTTGACGCCAGTGCTTTGAAGAGCTTCTCGCGTTGCCGCGACCAGTGCGGCCATCTGGTCGGCATGGGACTGGGTTGCAAAATTGGGGTCTTCGCGGCGGCGATGCAGCGGATACGATACCGATGCGGTTCCGATCGGGCCTTCTTTGCTGTCGACCAGAGTGACGCGAACACTGAGTGTGCCGAAGTCAACTCCGGCGACGATTGTCATGTGGTGAACTCCTCGAAGCAACCGCTTTCCCGCACGCAAATTAGAGTACACGATATGGGCGGGCTGGCAGATGTGAACTGGCATCCACGTTCTGGCAAGGGAGATGAAACAGGTTCCGGCTCTGTTGAGTCACCGCACCAGAGGAGTAGCGCTTCGAGCGAATCAGGCGCAGGTCGCCCCACCAAATCCAGGCCGAGGAATCCCGTAATTGCCTCCGCGGAGCGATTCCATAAAACTGCATAGCACTGTTGACCGAGCAGAGCAATGCCTTCAGGACGACCGTCAAACGTGGCTTCAAGAAGTTCTGAGCGTTCCGACATCCGAGCCCGTCAGTCTTGTTCATCGGCTTGGAGGGCAGCGGCTTTATTGTGTTCTGCGGTTATAGGAATTAGATTCTGCCAATGAACGCGGCGCTATCGGGCCTGCCTTGATTCGCGCCAATGAGTGTGCAGTTGCTTCCCCCGCAGGCGGGAAATATCGGAATCAGCTGGTGGAGGGAACTGGCATCCTGGACTTGACAGGGCCTTTGAGCGGCAGGCGAACGATGAATTGGGTTTTGCCTGGCTCCGACTTTACTTCGATCGTGCCGCCAAATTTCTGAGTCACGATCCGGTGAACAATCTCAAGGCCGAGGCCGGTGCCAGAACCTTGTGGCTTGGTGGTAAAGAATGCGTCGAATATCTGCGGAAGCACTTCGGGCGGAATTCCGGCGCCGTGATCTGTGATACTCACGGCGAGCGAGGCAGGCTCTGTCTGCGCCTCTGTCCAGGTAGCGATCTCGATCTGGGCCCCCTCGGGAGAGGCGTCGACGGCATTGTCAATCAAATTTGTCCAAACCTGGCTCAACGAAGAGCCGCGGGTTTGGATGGCGGATGGCAACGCTGCAAATCGCTTTTCAGCAGAGACTCTTTTGACACGCAGCTTGTGCCCCAGGATGGTGAGGGTACTTTGCAGGCTGTCGTGCACATCCAGTTCCTTTGCGGGCGAGCGCTCGTCGTAGGCGAATTTCTTCACAGCCATAACCAAGTCCGAAACGCGCGTAATGCTCTCCTCAATGGTGCAGACCAGGCTGACACTGGAGACCAGAGCCTCAAGCCAATTGATAGCATCAGAGAAACTGTCTGCCTCGAACGCGTCCCTGGCGCAGGCGAGTTCCCCTTGTTCAAGTCCGATGGCTACAAGCGCGGGGGCAATAGTGAATGCGTTCTCGACCCCAGCCGACGCCAGCCAATCAGCCATTGCTTCTTCCACGTCAGATTGCTCCAGGGAACTCATGGCGGGGGCACGACAGCCACTGAGCGTCTTCTCAAGCAGAGTGCGCATGCAATCGAGCTGGACCGTGGTTTTTGGTTTATCGCTGACGCGGAGGCTTAGCTGCTGCAGCCGCAGCAGGTTTCCACGCAGTTGTGCCGTTGCTCGTTTGGCGGCCGAGCCCGGGTTGTGGAGCTCATGCATCAATCCGGCGGCAAGCGTACCCAGAGAAACTAGCTTCTCGCGGTGCAGGGCCTCCACTTGGTACGCCTGCAGCCGCTGCGCCATGTTGGCCAGCACTACTTTCCGCACAGCAGGGCAACAGGCTAGCATGGTCCAGAAGTCCTGCTCTGTGAAGCGAAGCAAAAGCGAGTCTTGCGCTGCCAGAATGAAGAAGGGAGAGTGACCCTTGCCTGTAAGCAGCGGCGCTTCTCCAAACCCATCGCCGGCACTGGCCATTCCCACCACGGTCCTGGAGCCGTCAGGTTCCGGCCTCTCGGCGCGCATCTCGCCCTCGAGCACGAGCCAATAAAAATTCAGTGGCTGCCCCGGTTCGACAAGGACACTGCCCGCCTTGACCCTTACGCGGTTCACTACATCGACGCCACTGATCGCGGCTATGGTCGCCTCGGCGAAGGGGCGAGTATGGCGCAGAGCCTCGGCGACTTCCCGCATGGGAACGGATTCGATTTCGTATGGTTGCTCGCCCTGGGTCATCTCCGCTCTCTCATCTCGCTCTAAAACCCGGCCAAATACTGGTGCACAAACTGTACGGCAATGGAGCCTTCGCCAACTGCGGAGGCCACTCGCTTGACTGAGCCGTGCCGTACGTCGCCGGCCACAAAAATGCCCGGGACTGCAGTCTCCAGCAAGAACGGCTCGCGCGGCTCTTTCCACTCCGTTGGCAGCTTTCCCTCGGTGCGCAAATCAGGGCCGGCCAACAGAAACCCTCTTTCGTCTCGAAGAATGCAGGTGGGCAGCCATCCTGTGCCCGGCGCCGCCCCAATAAATACAAAGACGGATGAAGCCGGCACCTTATATTCCCCCGCCGGGCCATTCAGAAGCAATGCTTCCAAGCGGTCATCCCCGAATGCTTCAAGAACCTGAGTTTTTGCCTCCACCACAATATTGGATGTGTGTTCAATCTCATCGATCAAGTATTTCGACATTGTGGCCGAAAGCCCGTTGCCGCGAACCAGCATGGTCACCTTGCAGGCAAATTTGGCAAAGTGCAGCGCAGCCTGTCCGGCCGAGTTGGCGCCGCCAACCACAAATACATCCTCATCCTTGCAGGCGGCAGCCTCAACCAGCGCAGCTCCGTAGTAGATGCCGCGACCGGTAAGTCGCTCCGCTCCAGGGATGTCCAGCTTGCGGTAGTGAACCCCGGTGGCCAACAACACGACGTGACTTGAGACCTCACGGCCATCGGCCAACTGCACAAAACGGTACTGGCCGTCGGTACGCAGCCCGGTGGCTCGCTGGGTCAGGAATTCGGCGCCAAACCGAGTGGCCTGGATGTGGGCACGGCGCCCCAGGTCTCCACCAGTTACGCCGGATGGGAAGCCGAGGTAGTTCTCTATTCTTGAAGTGGAACCGGCCTGGCCGCCAGGCGCTTCTGGCTCAATGACCAAGGTACGGAGCCCTTCGCTGGCACCATAAACGGCGGCTGCCAGCCCAGCCGGGCCGGCACCTACCACGACGATGTCATAGAACTCCTGAGTTGCCTTGGTGCTCAAGCCCACTCGGCCGGCAAGCGCCGCAACGTCAGGGTCCACAAGGGAACTGCCATCGGCAAACAAGACCACGGGCAATTCGTCTGGACTCAGTTGCCGGTCAGTGAGAAGCTTCAGGGCGTCTTCGTTGCCAGCAATATCGAACCAGCGGTAAGGCACGTGGTTGCGCGAGAGGAAGCTGCGCACACTGTGGTCCTTGAGCGACCATCGATGGCCAATGACGCGCAGCCCTTCAAATGGCGGCTGGTAGCCGGCCTGCCAGTCCTCCAGCAGGTCGGAGAGGACCGGATACAGCTTCTCTTCGGGCGGGTCCCAGGGTTTATTTAGGTAATAGTGGATGCGTGCGGTGTTGATGGCCCGGATGGCCGCCTCAGTGTCAGCGTAAGCGGTAAGCAAGACCCGCTTGGCGTCGGGATAGAGCGATCGTGCCCGCTCAAGGAACTCGACGCCGGTCATTCCCGGCATGCGCTGGTCACTAATAATCAGCGCCACAGGCTCCTGGCGAGTCTTCAATTGAGCCAGCGTGTCCAACGCGGCCTGGCCACTTGCCGCGCGCATTACACGGTGTGCGGCCCCGTAATGACGGCGCAGATCCTGGACCACCGCTTCCAAGACGCTTACGTCGTCGTCCACTGCCAGCAGGATCGGCCTTGCCATATTTCTCAGTTTAGGGCCTTCGTACCCCAAAAGAGACATATGCAATACCGCTTCTGGTCAAGAATTTTCGTGACCCTTTGGGTCAGATGGCTGTAATCTCTTCTGTAGGAAGGTTACCGGAGTGTAGTCTTTTTGAGGCATTAATGGGTTACGAAAGATATTTGATCGAATCCTCGATGTCGCAGATTCAGCCAGCTGGAAGATTCGGCAAGGTTTTGTCGATGATGGCGGAAGAGGCAGAAACCAGTCTCAGGCCGATATACAGTTGATGCTTTTGCCGACAGTGAGGATTGAGCAAGGTGCAAGAGAAGTTAAGTTGGGGATTCGAGGCAGATGAGGCGCACAATATGAACAAAATCATCCTGGCTGATTCGCAAGCGATTTTTCGGGCGGGTACCGCCAAGGTATTGGCAATGAACGAAGAGCTGCGCATTATTGCTCAATGCACAGATCTCGATCGCATGCATCATGCCATTACGACCTTCCCTGGATCTATTGTTGTTTTTGCCGCCGCGTTGCGGCCGGACCTGACACGCCTGCGGGTGATGCTTGATGGCGCGAACAGCCGCGGCATTGTGATTGCAGAGAACAACGAGGTCGCCGCTACGTATGTCCAGCAGGGCTTTCGCGGCGTGATTTTTCGCAACGTGACCGGGGCGGCGCTAATAGAGTGTGTCCGTCGCGTGGCTGAAGGCGATACATGGGTTCCCCCAAAGCTGATGCAACCCGACTCGCCCGAAGAGGATATGGTGGGCACACGGGTGCGGGACCGGCTGACGCCGAAAGAGATGCGGATTGTTGCACTGATTGTTCAGGGCTGCAAGAATCGCGAGATCGCCATGAGGCTCAAGACCACAGAGCAGGTGATCAAGAACTATCTGCGTTCGATCTACGACAAGACCGGAGTAAGCGACCGACTGGAACTGGCGTTGTTTACCATCCATCACCGGGTTCTGGCAGCTGCGGCAGCCGAAGTTGGCAGCCGGCTCGAGGCAGAAGCGCTGGCAGCATCTGCTCCTTCTGCCGTTGCGTAGCAGAGAGCCGAGTGACTAGAGTCTCTCCGCCACACTCTTGGCCTGGGTGAAGAGGGTCAAATAGTCCGGGCCGCCGGCCTTGGAGTCTGTTCCGCTCATGTTGAATCCGCCAAACGGATGGGCGCCTACCATTGCGCCTGTACATTTGCGGTTGAAGTAGAGATTGCCCACGTGAAATTCATGGCGGGCGCGATTGAGCCGGTCGCGGTCGGCAGTAAAAATCGCGCCGGTGAGGCCGTATTCGGTGTTGTTGGCTACTGCCAGACCCTCCTCGAAACTTCCCACTTTGATCAATGCTAGGATAGGGCCAAAGATCTCATCTTGTGCGAGCACGGCGTCGGGGGCAATGTCGGCGAACACTGTGGGCTCAAGGAAATATCCGCCATCAGGAGTCTCGAGTGCGTTGCCACCTGCAATCAAACGGCCTTCTTGCTTGCCAGTCTCAATGTAGGCCAGCATCGACTTGAGAGCACTTTCGTTTACCACTGGGCCAAGGTTCAAGTTGGCGACAGGGTCGCCAACGGTTAGCTGGCCGACGCGCTCCCGGAGGCGCTCGGTAAAACCTCCATAAATTGGGGCTTCTATGATGCAACGCGAGCACGCGGAACACTTTTGACCGCTGAATCCAAAGGCGGAGCCAGCGACGGCCTCGACTGCGGCGTCGAGATCGGCGTCGGCGCAGACGAGGATCGAATCCTTTCCGCCCATCTCGAGGATCGTTCGCTTGATCCAAATTTGACCGGGCTTGGTTTGGGCAGCCCGCTCGTGAATCTCCAGCCCCACGGTCTTGGACCCTGTGAAGGCGATGAATCTGGTTTTGGGATGCTCGACGATGGCGTTGCCAAAGGTGATCCCCGAGCCAGGGCAAAAGTTGACGACGCCTTGGGGAAGTCCTGCTTCCTCAAGGACTTCAATGAACTTGGCGGCAATGGTTGGGGAGTCGCTCGATGGCTTGAGAATCACAGTGTTGCCAGTGACGATGGAGGCAGCGGTCATCCCAGCCATGATTGCGAAGGGGAAGTTCCAAGGGGAGATGACAGCGCCGACACCGAGCGGGATGTAAAGGAGCTCGTTGCGTTCCCCGGGATACTGAATGGGGGTAGTTGCAGAGGCGAGGCGAAGAGCTTCGCGGGCATAAAACTCAAGAAAATCAATCGTTTCAGCGACATCAGCGTCAGCCTCAGCCCAATTCTTGCCCACTTCATAGGTTAGCCAGACGCAGAACTCGAACTTTCGTTGACGAATGATATCGGCTGCGGTGAGGATGAGGGAAACTCTTGTTTCTGTTGACGTTCTTGACCAAGTCTCAAAGGCGTGGAGAGCCGCCTGCATAGCTTGCTCGGCGTGATCCCCCCCAGCTTTCTGGTGGATTCCGACGATCTGGGCAGGGCGGGCGGGGTTAAGGGAGCGGATCTTCGACTCAGTCTTAAGGTGCAAACCACCGATGATCAAGTCGTACTCGAGGCCCAGTTGGGAAGCAACCAGGTCCAGAGCAGTCTTCATCTTCCGGGCGTTTTCAGGGGACTTGAAGTCGATGAATGGCTCATTCCGAAAGGTGCCTTGGGGCAAGAGCAACCGAGATACTGTTTCGAGGGAGTTGGTTTCCATGACGTATTTAGTGTAGTGCAGACTTGGTTTGAAAAAGGGGAAAACACAGGTTCGGCATGTCGAGGCTTAACGTGTATTTTTGAGTGGTGTGAAATTCATCGGTCGGAGTCGAAATGGCGCGTGTGGCTGTGGTTGGAGTTGGTGCGATCGGCGGAGTGCTCGCTTCGCTTCTGGAGACGACGGGGTTGCACGAAATCACGCTTTGCACACGACGGGCGATCGAGGCCCTCGTAGTCAAGACACCGGACGGTGTTGTAACGGTAAGGGCGAAGAATCTGACCATGCCGGACCAGGCGGACGCAGTGGATTGGGTGTTGGTGGCGACAAAGACATATGACGCACCGGGCGCTGGAATGTGGCTCAGAGGCCTTGCGAAGTCCGGGGCAGCGGTGGCGGTGGTGCAGAATGGCGTAGAGCATCGAGAACGATTTGCGCCCTATGTGACAGCGGAACGGATTGTCCCAGTCGTCATCGATTGCCCTGTTGAACGGGAGCAGAATGGCACGGTGGTGCAAAGAGGGAAAGTCACCATGAAGGTGGAAGAAGGGCCGCTCGGCGGGGAATTCGAGGAACTATTCAGGGGAAGCAAAGTAGAGATCGAGCTTGTGCCAGACTTCAAGACAGCGGCATGGCGGAAGCTGTGCACGAATGCAGCTGGAGCAATCAACGCGTTGACTATGAAGCCGGCTCGGGTGTTTCACGAGGAGCCGGTGGCACAACTGGCGCTGGCTATGGTAGCCGAGGTGGTGGCCGTGGGGCGTGCGGAGGGAGCACGACTCGACGAATCGGTGGGCAAGCAGGTGGTGGATATGTTTCGCGGACAACCGAAGGATTCGGTTAATTCACTTCTGGCCGACCGGATCGCGGGACGAAGGATGGAGACGGACGCGCGGAACGGAGTGATTGTGCGGCTGGGAGAGAAGCACGGAATCGCGACGCCGCTCAACAGGATGGCGGTCGCTGTGTTGGAAGCGGGGAATTCGCAATAGGGAAGAGAGAACAACAATCCAGACAGCTGCGGCATCGAGCACAAAATATCTGCAGGGCAACTGGGGAAGAGAGTGCGGTGAGTTCCGAGCTAGATGGCTGGCAGCGACGGGGAATCTGGAAGTAGAATGCAAGTGAAGCAAGGACCCTTCACTTTCCTGGAGGACCTATGAAGCGCAGAGAATTCCTGGTCAACGCCGCACGCGGTTTGGGGTCAGTGTGGCTTTCACAAAAGCTTGCCGGCAAAGGCATTGGGTTTGCTGCGGAACTGCCCAAACTGGCGCAGAAGTTCAATGCACACGACACCGTATCGCTGGGCAGGACGGGCATTCAGACCAGCCGACTGGCGATGGGAACCGGGACGCATGGATTTGCGAAGACCTCCGACCAGACCAGGCTGGGGATGTCAGCGTTAAGCGCGCTGCTTGTGAATGGCTACGAAGACGGCCTGCGTTTCTTTGATACGTCGGACAGCTATGGAAGCCACTCGGGTGTGGCGTCGGCGCTCAAGCATGTTCCGCGGGACAAGGTCGTAGTGATGACCAAGACAGATGCGCGAGATGCAAAAGGCGTGCGAGAAGATCTGGACCGCTTCAGGCGTGAGTTGGGAACCGATTACATCGATATCTGCCTTGTGCATTGCGTCACTGAAGGTGATTGGACGACGCGTTACGGCGGCGTGATGGATGTGCTCTCTGAGGCTAAGGTAAAGGGCGTAATCCGGACGCATGGGGTTAGCTGCCACTCGATTGAGGCGTTGCGTGCGGCGGCGGCGTCACCATGGGTGGAAGTGGAACTGGTGCGCATGAATCCCGTTGGCGCATATATGGACGCCGATCCGGAAACGGTGGCTGGAGTCATCAAGGAGATGCGGGCGGCAGGTAAAGGCATCATTGGGATGAAGATCCTTGGCCAAGGTGAACTGCGCAACCGTCAGGACGAGGCGATCAATTACGCGCTTGGGCTGGGGCTGCTGGATGCGTTCACGATAGGGGCGGCCAACCGTGCGGAGCAGCGGGACTTGATTGGGCGGATCGCGGCGGCCTAAAGAATTGGGAAGAGCGCCGGCGCGGCTGAGGCCGCGCCGTTTCTGCGTCTGAATGGACTAAGGGGTCTCGGTAAGGGCTTCGGTCGATTTGCTCATCTTGGCGGTGCGCTCGATCTTGTCCCAGTTAAACGGTTTGCCGTCGATGGCGCGCTTGAGGGTCTTGAACAGAACAACGGAGAATACCTGGCGATAGGCGAAACGCTGGAGCCAGATGTGGAACAGGAGCCAGCCGTCGCCCTTGTTGGCGGGGTGGCGGCGCTCAAGCGAGAACGCAATCGACGAGGTTACGAAGTCAATGAGCAGGAAGGTCAGGAAGTAGGCCAGGAGCTTTTCAAAGCTGGCCGCGGAGGCTGCTTCAGGGTGGTAGTAACGGTCGATGAAGTAGTTGACGATTCCGCAGACAAACATCAGGTCGATAAATGGAGAGACCAACGGCAAGAACATTTGGAAGACGAGAATGTTGGGCAGAGCGAAGAGTCCCATAGCTTTGTTGCGAACGAATGCGGCACGATGCTTCCAAACTGCCTGGAGTGTCCCGAACGACCAGCGGAAGCGCTGCAGCATGAGTCCCTTGGCGTCGATGGGGGCTTCAGTGAATGCAAGCGCGCGGTCCTCGTAATCGACGCGGAGGCCCTGTTCAAGCAGGTTCATGGTCAGGTCAGCGTCTTCAGCGACAGTGTTAAGTGGATAGCCACCGGCGGCGTTGACAGGCGCGGTGCGCCACGCACCAATGGCGCCAGGGACGACTGTGACTACGTGGAACAGGTCAAGGGCTCGGCGCTCGAAGTTCTGGCTGGTGATGTATTCGAGCGCTTGCCAACGTGTCCAGAGGTTGACCCGGTTGCCGACCTTTGCGTTACCGGCCATGGCGCCAATGCGGGGATCCTCGAAATGGGGGATGAGCTTGGAGATGGCGTCGGGGGCGATCACAGTATCTGCGTCGATCCCCACGTAGACTTCTTCAGTCATTCGTTCGAGGGCGAAGTTGAGTGCGGCGGCTTTGCCCCCATTCACCTTGGAGATGACCTGGACGCGGGGTTCGGCAGCATAAGCTTCGCAGGCTATCTCAGCGGTGCGATCAAGGGAACCGTCGTCGATGACGATCACGTGGAGGTTCTTGTAGTCGGAATTGAGTACCGAGCGGATGGTCCGGACGATTACGGTCTCCTCGTTGTATGCGGGAATGAGTACGGCAACTCGCGGAGAATAGCCGGGCCTCGCCTGGTGATAGGGCTTGCGCAAACGGTCAATGATGGCGAAGAGACCAACGATGACGAGCCGGGCGCTCATCAGGATGTCGCCCAGGAAGAAGACGTAGACGATGAACTTGACGATAAAGGCCGCGCTGGAAAAGGCGATGGAGTCGGGCAAGGCACGGAGATATTGCCACCCCTTAATTGGCGGCATGACCTCCGCAGTGGTTTTTCCCATCAGGGCGGAGACCTGAACGATGGTGTAGCCGTGGTTGCGGAGAGCATCAATGAGGAGCGGCAGTCCATTGACGGTGGCTTGGCGATTGCCGCCGCCGTCATGGAGCAGAATGATGGAGCCGCGGAACTGCGGTTTGGTTTTCATGGTTTCAAGCTGGGTGAGGACCGACTTGATGATTTCGTCCGGCTTCTTGACCGGATTCTCGTTCCAATCATCCGTGTCAATCTTGTTGCCGATGATGGTGTAACCGTCCTTCTGAATCTCAACAACCGGGAGGGCCTGGTCGTCGGTGTCAGGTTCCTCATCAATGTCGTAGGGAGGACGGAAATACAGTGGCTGAATTCCGAGCTTGCTCGCGAAAAGACGTTCAGTGAGCTTGACTTCAAGATCGAGTTGTCGCGGAGAGATTTCGCTGATGTCGGGATGAGAGTAGGTGTGGTTCCCAATTTCGTTGCCTTCGCGAACGATGCGCTTCATCACCCCAACATATTCTGCAGCCTCGGAGCCGATGAGCATAAAGGTGGCATGTACACCTTTGTTCCTGAGAATGTCGAGGATCTTTGGAGTCCACTTAGGGTCGGGGCCGTCGTCGAATGAGAGCGCAACTTCATTGGGATGGTATCCGTACTGTTCGATAGTGTAGGTACGGGGATAAACATCCATGTGCTCATCGATAATCAGTTTCTTGCGCGGGTCATTCTCGTCGGTGTCGACGGTGACGGTGCGCTTGCCGGATTGAGGTAGGCCGGTGACGCGAAGGATGTCTCCATCGCCTTCGTTGTCGACATCATGTCCAGGCTGGACGGTAGCGAGAGCTTGGAGCGAGCCGGGGTCGCTGGGCTTGTCCCAGACGCTCCAAAGGGAACTGTCTTCTTCACCCAGACGCCAAAGAGCGAAAGTGGAAAGGCCGAGTTGGCGAGCTGCGCGGAGTTCGTTCAGGAGGGTCACACCATCGAGGAACCAGACGATGTGGCGCTGGTTGTTGTCCTCATCGATGTATTCGTAATGGGGATTGAGCGCGTCATAGTTGAGATCGAGATCGGCGTCGGCGTCGGAAGCGCGCTGCCATGCTTCAGAGACAGAAAGGTCTTCCGTGTTGAGGACCTTGGGTTTCGGATTCCGCTTGTTCTTTGGGTCGGGAATCGACATCGTCCAGTCGTAGCCGTAGCTGCCGANNTCAGGATGATGCCGTCGGAGTTGGCGGCGATGAACTTGAGATCTTCTTCCGAGGTGGATACGGCGGTATTGACCCAGAGACGGAGGTCGCGGGCGTGCAGGTCGATGTACAGCAACCGAATGAAGGTTAGATAGGCCGGATCAGCATCGTCGGGAAGGCTCTCAAAGTCGAGGGAAAGGCCACGATACGTGGGATTTGCGGCGAAAAAGCGAATGATTTGGTCTCGCAGTGCATCACTCTTGCCGGCGTCCTTGAGGACGTCGCCGAAGCTCGAGTCCCAGCTTTGGGTGTGGGGGCTGTAGTTGTTGAGGTGAGGAAAGATCTCAGTGTCTTCCTTTGCATACTGGATGACACGCTTGATCCTATTTCCGTCGTCGGGGTCGTGCACCGTAGCGCCATCAACGACGGGAAACTCCCGGATGTTGTCGCCGCTCATCATCATGAGTGTTCCAGAGGGCGAGTTTGCGTGGAGCCACTGGGGGAAGAGCAGATCGATCTGGTGGACGTGTTCCTTGAACGAAGAGTAGCTGGCGGCGTCGTCCTGAACGTAATATGCGGCGCGGAGACCTTCGCCTGAGTTGAGAGGGATGTCAGAGGGTTTGCGCTCGGTCTTTCGTCGAGCAGGGCGTAGACCTTTGGAGCCCCGGAGTATGGTGGTACGGTCGGGCAGAGCCTTGTAGTTGTGCTTGGGCACGGGTAGCAGGAGCTCAGGCAACTGCTGATAACGCAGCACGTTGAAAATAAAGCCGGCAAGAACCAGGGTAAACAGAACAGCCGTCACGTCGAGGATGCGGCGAAGTCGCTTCCATCGTTTGCGTTGGGGATCGAAGAATATCTGTCTGTCTGGCATGACCGGTCTCGTTTATTCTACGTGCGCGAAAGGCGCTGCAACAGTCTACGGTATAAAGTACGGATCGTATGGAAGCTACTCCCGCACGACAATCGTCGAAGTTGGGCCGAACGCACTCGAAAGCCAGCGGCAGGGCAGGTGCGCGGGTTTCAGGTGTGCTGGCGCTTACCGCGGGGGCAGCGCTGCGGGTTTGGATGCTCGGAGCGTTTCCTCAGGTATCAGGGGATACGCTTGTCTACGGGAACTTGGCCAGGAACCTGTTGCTGCACGGGCAATTTGCTCTCGCTGACGGCAGCGGGGTGCTGCACTCGACGCTGATCCGCCTGCCTGGATATCCACTCTTTCTGGCGCTCTGCTTCAGGCTATTCGGAGTCGGCAACTACGCGGCAGTGGGCTACGTGCAGGTTGCATTGGAACTGGCGGGATGCCTGTTGCTCGCGGGCTTTGTGCGCAGGATTGCTTCGCTGGGAGCTGCGTCCTTCACGCTCTTGCTGGCTGCGCTGTGCCCGTTTACGGCGTCCTACGCAGTGGCTCCGCTGACGGAGACGCTCACCTTNNGCTTTGGGCAGTGGCGCGGTTTGGTGAGCGTCCGGGGTGGGGGGGTGCCCTATGGTTCACGTTTGCGGTGAGTGGTGCGGCACTGCTGCGGCCGGATGGAGCACTGGTTGGGTTGGCGTTAGCGCCGGCGTTGGTAATGGGGCTGAGGCGTGCCGCGATTCCGCGCAGGAAGCTGGTGCGCATGGCGCTCGTATGTATTTTGCTGGCATTGGCGCCGTTTGCTGTGTGGACGGCGAGGAACTGGCGGGTCTTTCACGTTTTTG
>PLKU01000526.1 GCA_003140705.1 Acidobacteriaceae bacterium | reverse complement strand
GCGCCGGATCCGGTTCCAGGCATCGCAGGATGATGCGTTCCACGGCGGGGTCCAGATCCCGCACGAGCGTTGAGGGGCCGGCCGGCGCGCCGGTCTCTTCCAGGCGCAGCAGTTCCTCGCGGGATTGCGCTTCGAATGCGCGCCGGCCGGTGAACATTTCGTAGAGCACCAGGCCCAGCGAATAAATGTCGCTGCGCGCGGTTACCTCGGTGCCGGCCAGTTGCTCGGGCGACATGTAGGCCGGGGTGCCACTGCGGGTATCGCCCAGCGCGACTTCATGCGCCAACGCGGCGAGGCCGAAGTCGGTGATGCGCACACGGCCTCGTCCGTCGAGCATGATGTTGGCGGGCTTCAGATCGCGATGCAGCAGTCCGCAATCGTGGGCGGCAGCAAGGCCCGCGCATATCTGGTGTGCTGTCTCCAGAGCCTTGTCGGCGGGCAGGCGGCCGATGCGGCGCAGCAAGGACGCAAGATCCTCGCCGTCGATGTACTCCATGGTTAGAAAATGCTGTCCGTTCACTTCACCGATATCGTAGACGCGACAAACGTTGGGATGCGAAATCTGGCGTGCGTTTCGTACTTCGGCGTGAAATCCAGCCAGAGCGGCAGCATCGTTCTGGAGTGCAGCGGGAAGAAACTTGAGGGCTACAACATTCCCGAGCTTGAGATCCTCAGCGCGATAGACTTCGCCCATGCCGCCGCGCCCCAGCGGAGCGACGATCCGGTACCGCTCGACAAGAACCGTGCCCGGCGAGAATCCCCCGCTTCTTGGCGGGCGCGAACTTGGGGGAGCAGCTGGCTTGGGCGCAACAGCATCTTTATACGGTTCCAGGGTCGGCGTTTCGAGGATGGGTACAGCGTGTCCGCATGAGGAGCACAAGTTCGCATTCTGAGAACATGCGGCGCCACAGTTGGAGCAGGTGATCATGCGAAGATATTAACCCCTTCAAATGCTTAGGAAGCGAAGCCTGAGCGATCGAATAGACATCCTAAATCAGGAAACGCGGACATTCGGTCGTAGGATCCGCCACTGCCCCAAGTGTACTGGTGACCTGGGTCTGAAGCCCACTTCACCGGCAGTAGGAGACTCCATTCTGACTTCCTGCCGATCATCACTGGCAATCCAGAAGTAATTCTCAACTCTTGACAACAGGCCAAAGCGCGTTTCGAGGGCAGGCTCTCATCGGATTGTCCGCCAAGAGTGACGCCTTTTGCTCTCAACGAGTGAAATGCCAAGTTCTCAACAATTGAGGGCTCAATCTCCGCATAGTCTGTAGTCCAATTTCGGAGATCCTTGGAATCCTCCCTCTTCGCAGCTGTGGGATCAATCTTGGTTTGCCGCTCCCTTCAAGGAGCTACCGGTCTAGAAGCTTCCGACCGCCGAGCAATATCCCAAAGCCGAACCCAAAGCAAAGCCCCGAGGCGATGAGTTGCATGAAGTCGGAACCGTGAAGCCCCGCGAGGCGCGAGTTTCCGAAACTGTTCAAGAGCGGTGTCTTTTCGGCAAACCTGCGTGACGGGCGACAATTAGAAGTCCCGGCCGGAAAGAATAGTTGACGCCAGACTCCTGCGTGACTTGAGCCCGGTCCCTCGGACTCCGGTCGTCCCCATTCTATACTGGTTCTTGGCTCTCACCTCAGCATCGCGGAAGGCGATTCCATTTTGGTTAATGGCCGCAGGTTTTGCGCTGGCAGCTCTTTACCACTTGGCGGCGCTCGCTATCCCTGCGTTTGCGAGAGTTGCGTATGCGCCCACGTACCCGCCGCTACGACACGTCACCTTCGTGACTGTGGACAGCTTAGTGGCTTGGCTATTTTTGTTGCGCCCACGATGGTTGATATGGCCGTACCTGCTCCTAACCCTACAAGTCATGCAAGGCCACGGCGTCCGGGTCTGGCAGACTTTGGTCCACGAGCATCAGATCAATTGGATCGATGCCATCACTGTCTTGGGTATCCTTCTGGGATTGATAACGCTCCTCATCGACCGCGCGGAACACTTTCGCCGGTTTCCGTGACTGGCCAAAAACGTTATCGGATTTTGCCTTCGGAAAGGCCCGTTTGGCGGCGATTCTGGATCGTCACCCAACCCTGGCCGCAAGTCTATCCTTTCCGGCCATGTGGGTCCTCCACCGCACTTCCTGCAAAGTCCGATTTCGAGTAACTTTACTTCTCAGTCGACGAGAACGAGGCACCGCACTGCCACTCCTCAAATAGCGAACTCTTCAGGTCTCAACAAGTGCAATGCCAAGTTTTCAACATCTGACCGCCCATTGGTCGCGGTAGGGACGGTCATTGCTGACCGCCCCCCGCACAGATCCGTACGTGCGCGTCTACGCATACGGCTCTTATCGTGAATACCAACGGCCTAGCTTCATGCCGCACACCCGCCGAGAGTCTGGCACATGCTGATCCCCGCTCTGTGTCGGGAGCATGTAACTCCGGAGATGTTCTTCACGACCCATGCCCTTCCCTCCCCAACCTCCGCAGAAGGTTACCCTCCCTTGTTCGGCGGTTCACAGGTACTACGACATGGTCCGACTTCTCCAGCACGTGCATGTCCGCATTGTGGTTTATGGCCTTCGCGGACCGGCCTTGGCCNNGTGCGCGGGTTCTCTCGACTACGCAGGACCGGACAGCCGCTCGCGTATAACGCGACTGCCGTGTTGCCTTCCTCCTCCTCGGAATGGAGTCGGCATCCTGTTCTTCCGGCTTTTCGAAGCTCAATCGCCCCGCCCACTGATGCCTCCGGCCTACGCTTCAAGAAACACCTCGCGATGTCCCCTGCAAGACTAGAGGTCAGGATGGATTCGCTACTTCCTTTCCTGTAGG
>PLKU01000321.1:8634-8890 GCA_003140705.1 Acidobacteriaceae bacterium | reverse complement strand
CATTTTTGATCCGCGTGCCGTCCGGGCCGGTCACACTAAGCGTCACAGGCAGGAATATTGGTTCCTTCCATCAGGTGCTGGTAGCCGATTCTCCTTCAGAAGGTCTCCACCTTCAAATTCATTACGTAATTCCCAAAGAGCAGCAGACCCTCGTGATTACAGCGACGGCTGCCGACCCTGCAATCGACCGTCGGAACGACTCTGTCTACAAGAACACGCTGTTTTTGCGCGACGACCAGCTCTTTGAGACACTCGG
>PLKU01000321.1:0-8619 GCA_003140705.1 Acidobacteriaceae bacterium | reverse complement strand
GAACCAGGCGACGCAGGCTCATGGACAGGGTTACCTCGGATTCCTGAAGACCCTGAGCCCTGAGCTGGTGGACGATGTCGATCTCATCAACGGGCCGTTCAGCGCGGAGTATGGGGATTTCTCCGCGCTTGGCGTTATCCACATCCGGCTGAAGGAACGTCTTGACGACGAGTGGACGCTACGCGCGCAGGACGGTTCGTTCGGCGGGTACAGGACGTTTGCCGCCTGGAGCCCCCATTTGAAGAGGGCCGACAGCTTTCTTGCCTGGGAACATGCCTACACCGACGGCCCGTTCGAGAACCCACTGCACTACATGCGCGATAACTTCACCGGCAATTACACCTTCCAAATCGGCGACAAAAAATCGCTGGGGTTCAAGTTCAACGGCGGACGCAACGATTTCAATTCCTCAGGGCAGATCCCGCTGGACTTGGTTTATTCCGGCGTTCTCAGCCGATTCGGTTACATGGATCCAAGTGACGGCGGCAAAGTGCGAAACGGAACCGGCAGCGTGTATTACAAGAACAGCTTGAATGCGAACGACACGGTCAGGGTGGACGGCTATGTTACTCGGTCGCTCTTCGACCTGTTTTCGGATTTCACCTTCTATCTGAGCGATCCGGTGAATGGCGATGGTATCCAGCAGCATGATTCGCGGCTACAGGAAGGCGTAAGCTCACAGTTCGTCCATGCGGGCAAGATCCTGGGATTTCCTACCCTCTCCACGCTTGGGGCGAATCTCGGCGACAACTGGATCAATGTTGATTTGTTTCACGACAAGGACCGGCAAATCATTGCGCCCGTGCCGGGGAAGCCGTGGACTGAAGCGGATGTACACATTTCTAACCCTGCAGTGTATGTGCAAGAGGGAATGGACTTCAAGCACTTGCACGTGGATGCCGGCTTGCGCTTCGACGAGTTCCGCTTTGATGTAACGGACCGCCTTGCGCCAGCAAACAGCGGCCTCAACTATGCAGGCAAAGCCGAGCCCAAGGTCAACGTCGTGTATACGCCCTCCGATCATCTTCCAATAGCCATGCACTTCAACTTCGGACGCGCGGTCACCAGCCAGGATGCGCGCGGTATGGCTCTCGATCCTGCTGATCCCAAGGTGGCAGCCACTAACTTCTACATGATTGGAACGTCCCATCAGCTAAAGCGCTTCTCGGCCAGCACGGATATGTTCCTGATCGACCGGCAGCATGAGGATGTTTACGATCCTGACAACGGCACGATGCAATATCAGGGGCCGAGCCGCTCGTACGGCTGGGAGGCGAAAGCCTCATTGCAACTGAAGGAGCACCTAAGCTGGAACGTGGGCCTTACCCGGGTATCGAATGCGTTCTTCCTCGGAACCTCACCACGCCAGTATGTAGACAGCGCTCCCCACTCTGTCGGCAATTCCAGCCTGACTTTGGATTCTTGGCATGGACTGTACAGTTCTCTGCGTTATCGCCACATCAGCCGTTACCTGGTTGTGAATCCCGACGACACTTCCGTTCTGCCATCTCCGCCGTATACCGACTCGACTCAAACCCACGCCAGCGGATTGGACGTGGTGGATTTCGCGGCAACCAAGAAACTGTTTCGCGCTCTGGAATGGAATCTGTCGATTGACAACCTGAATAACAAGCACTATTACGAGACCCAAAACTACTTCGATTCTCGAATAACCCCTTCGGCTCCGATTGAGGCGCGGGTGCATGGCACTCCTGGGTACCCAATAGGGTTCACAACTGGGCTTACTTGGCGTTTCGAATAAAGAGCGGGATCCTCGCCGTGTACGGACGGCTGCGGGATCCTCACTGTTTTGCCGCACAAATCAGTCGCGTCTTTCCAAATCGCTGCTTAGAACGGGACGGCAGGAATTCTGCAGAAAACACGATAAAACACTTATTATCAAGCATTTGTTTCACCGCGGAGGCCTCAGAAGTTGAAAAATTGGGTTCTCACTTTCTGAAGCACCTTGAAGCGCGATCCCGGTGGCGCTGCCCGCCGGAATCGTCGAGTTGAGGTCGGTGGCAGGATTCCCTGCGATGGATGTCTCATTCGGCGGGATTCTCGAAAAAGAGCGGCATGCCTCCCGAGCCGACAGGGGCCTTAGTGGTTCGACTGACTAGACTTCGTCGGGGAGGTCGAAGGCCCTCTTGAGCAGGAATGGCGGTACCTGAGCGATCGGTACCTCCGGATTCACTTCAGAACAAGTTGCGCTGTGGAATGTTGAGCCCGGGCATGGAATCCAGCCGCCATCGGCGACAATCGCGAGGTTGACCCCAAGGCCACGGCCGTGCATGCGCGCAGGGACATCAGGACAGCGAAAGACAGCCCAGGTAGTCGACCTCCAGTGGAAGAGGCGGGTCTGCCAATCCCAGACGTTGTCATCGTTGCACAGAAACTCGATCCCCGTTAGGGCGTTGAACTCTCGCGCCCCAGAGTCTCCGTTCATCTGTATTGCAATGAACCCCGCACCCATCGCGAGTCCATACTCCGCGCCTGGGTAGGTCGCTGCCAGT
The DNA here is from genome assembly GCA_003140705.1 of Acidobacteriaceae bacterium. GTDB lineage: Bacteria > Acidobacteriota > Terriglobia > Terriglobales > Acidobacteriaceae > Telmatobacter. Next base: position 6,106 of record PLKU01000321.1, on the reverse strand, counting down.
TCCTCCAGCCTGCGAGTACAGCTCGTTGCCTCCTGTATTAGTTGCTTGGCCTTTGGAGTGTGCAATGACCCGGTGAGGACAGGGAAAGCCCGAAAACCACATTGAGCCGCGTCACGAACATGACTTTTCAGCTCGGGGAAGGAGTTGTGCGAATGCGTCGAGGAACTCGGCTTTGGAAGCTGAGTAGAGGTGTGTGAATGAATTTGTTGTTCGCTGTTCGATCCAGAACGTTGCGCAAAGTCGACAAGGAAACGCTCAGTAAAAACTATCATTCTTCCTCCCAAGGTTCGTCAGTCGTCCCAGCCCGGCCACGGCGGCAGTCTGCTGAAGGTGAAATGTAAGGATGGAGGGCGATTGGTCTATCGACCTGACTGGTACGAAGTGTTGGAGGGCGCCGCGCCCTCGTCTCATGCTGCTTGGTCTGCAGCCGCAGCACGGACATGCAACCAGCTGAGAATGTGGCTGTTCCTAAGTTGAAGAGTTGTGGGCTGCCCCGCCACGTTGCAGCCCTGGCCCGATTGATTACGAGAGTTGGTGTCAATTTGGTGTCAAATGTTGCCGACTGAGCCGGTTTGGCCGGTTAAGCCGGTTTATAACACCTTTGCCGTCAACAGCTTAACGTTTCGATACTTCCATGGCATGGAAACATCAATCTGTTGCAAACCCTACCGCAGCCATATTGTCCCCACGACGCCTGCCCTGTAAAACCACTGCCCAAGGCTTCCGTCGCCGGTAGCTTTCGCCTGATGGAGAGGACAAAGATTTCCTGCTCGCGTTCTTCCTCATTGCCGACGAGATCACAGGGACAGGTCTCGGATCCACGTGTGACTAAAGTCCTAGAGCGTCTTCCGCTCGATCGATACGATCTGGTTGAGGGGTGCAGAACGCATGGGCGCACAAATAAATCCTGAAATCCCCACGACTGCGGAGNNGGCGGACGACTCGCAGCGGATCAGACGGATTGTCCAGTGGTTGTTCGTGGCTTTGAACGGCTGGCTGGGGGTCCAGTTCGTTCTTTGGGTTCGCTACTTCGAACACGGCGGCGAGGGCTTGAATGTGACTCGGCCAGCAGGTGCCGAGGGCTGGTTGCCCATCGCTGGGCTGATGAATACGAAAAACCTTCTGCTTACCGGACACGTACCCGCAATCCATCCGGCGGCGATGGTGTTGTTTATCGCTTTCATGCTCATGAGCCTGCTGCTGAAGAAAGCCTTCTGCTCCTGGCTGTGCCCGGTGGGAACGCTTTCGGAGCATCTGTGGAAGTTGGGTAGGAAAATCTTCGGTCGCAATCTGCGCCTGCCCAAGTGGGTTGATCTTCCGCTACGAGGCCTGAAATATCTGCTGCTCGGCTTCTTCGTATTTGTGATCGGTGCAATGTCCACCGAGGCGATTCACGAATTCATGTCAACACCTTATGGTCTGGTCGCAGATGTGAAGATGCTGAATTTCTTTCGCAATATTGGGGAAACGGCGGCCATCGTCATCGCCCTGCTGGTTCTGCTCTCCATGCTGGTCGAGAACTTCTGGTGCCGCTATCTCTGTCCCTACGGTGCGNNCGGGATGCCGATGCCTGCATCGATTGCGGAAAATGCGCGCGAGCATGTCCGTCAAATCTTCCGGTGGACCGACTGGCGCAAATCCGATCGGTGGAATGCACTGCGTGCATGGCGTGCGTTGCGGCATGTCCAGCGCAGGATGCCCTGCAATTCTCCCTGACACCGAGAAAGGCGGCAACGCCTGCAGAGCGGTGGCGGCGGCGTACTGTGCGCCCCATAGCTGTTGCCGCAGTCCTCACATGCNNTCTTCTTCGGCCTTGTTCTCTTTGCGAAGGCGACGGGTCACTGGCAGACGAACCTGCCCCGCGCGATCTACATGGACCTCGTATCCCATGCGAGCGATGCGGCTCACCCTGGGATGTGAAAGACGGGAGCAAATCAAGACATTGCGGTGACAGGATTCAAGCTGCCGCGACAAGCCATGCGGGAACAGGACGTACTGCGCCGTGCCGCCCCCGGCTATTGACGCCTGATTCGGAACTCAGATCCGATGGCCGAGATGGTCTGACTGTCNNCCTGAATATGCTCGCTATAGAGTAGCTTGAGCTTTCCAGTCTCGGACAGTAGTTGCCGCGTTTCAACGGGGCCCAAGACGCCAGACGCGATCCACATTAAGTACAGATGCTCGACTGATTCGTGCAATTCGCTCGCCTCGCGATGGTCTCCCTCCAGCCGCCCGATCTCTTCAATGGAACCTGGGGCAAAGGCACGCAGCCGCGGAAACAGAGACTCCTCTTCATCCGCCGTGTGCCGTTGTCCGCCGGAGCGGAAGTATTGAAGAGCAGCCTGCACCGCATCGCGCTCTTCGCCAGTGAGGCTCCTGCCTTGGGCGCGTTCAACCACCACACAGAGAATGCCGAGGAAGCTCTCGATTCTGCGATGGCAGTCTTTGAGCATGCCAATCGGATCATCGAAACCGCTGTCAGGCTTCGCGCCAATCTGGACCGCCATGTCTCTACCTCTTCATATTCCCTTACTTTGATTGCCGTCGATTCCTTCAGCCGGATACCGTCACGCCTCTTGGAGCACATGGAGACTCTTTGTTGTCTTAACCTTATCCGTAGGTTGCACGTAGCCCCTGGGGACATAAGAGCAGCAAGGCTCTTCAGCGTGTGGGTTTCCGCTCAGCGCATAGGCTCGGGATCGCGATCCACCACAAATCTCTTTGAATTCGCAGGACCCGCATTTCCCCTCGAGCTTCGAAACGTCTCGCAAATCCCGGAACAAAGGCGACTCCCGATAGATTTCGGCCAGTCTCTGCTGACGAATGCTGCCAGCTGACAATGGAAGAAAGCCACTCGGAAATACTTCTCCAATGTGGGAAATGAAGACAAATCCCTTGGCGTCATTCAGACCGTGCGGCGCACGCCCGATGGCGTCGGCGGCCTTTCCCTGCACAATGGCAGCGCCGGCCCCAGCCTGTCGCTCCGCGACTCGTTGCTGCAAAAGGAATCGCCTGTAGTGCTGTGCTTCCGTGGTCTTGATATCGAAGCCCACCATCTTTGAAAGGCTGTAAATCTTCGCAAACAGCTCTTCGAACTCATCCGCATTAAGGAGGTCGTTGAGCTTTCCTCGCCCAGTGGGAACCAGGAAGAAGACGCTCCAAAGGGTGATTTTCAGGCTCCGCATCAGCGAAACGATAGCATCGATTTCAGAGATGTTTCTGCGGCTGAACGTGGTGTTTATCTGGACCGGCAGTCCGATTTCGTTGGCCCAGCGAACCGCGTCCAATGTTCGCGCAAACGGGCCGCTCATCCCCCGGAACGCGTCGTGGGTCTCGGCGCTCGCGCCATCCATGCTCACCGCAAGCCTGGCGAGTCCAGCGTCCCTGAGCCGGACAACGATATCTCTTGTTAGCAAGGGAGTTGCGCTCGGTGTTAGCGATACGCGAACTCCCGCGGAGCCGGCATGGCCGATCAACTCGAACAGGTCTGGCCGCTTGATCCGGTCGCCTCCCGTAAGCACAAACACTGGAACCTTCAACGATGCGATCTGGTCAATCAAATTCTTTCCCTCATCGGTGCTGAGTTCCATGGGATGCCGATCTGGTTGTGCCGAGGCGCGGCAATGGACACAGGCGAGGTCGCAGGCCTGGGTCACTTCCCAGATGGCGATGAAGGGTCGTTCGTTGAAATCAATCGAATCGATTTGCGGGTTCATGGACCTATCAGACTGCGCAGAGGCTCCTTTGCGCAGTGACCAAAGTCCCAGACTGCTAGAATTTTCAAGTGACCGCTGAACGCATCGATCTGGCCGCCGTCCTTGGCAAAACCGCATTGCTGTCGAGCCTTTCGCAGCCCGAACTGCAGACGCTCGCGGTCCGGACAGTGCGCAAGTTATTCAGTGCGGGCGAGTTGTTGTTTTCAGAAGGTGAGCCCTGCAACGGCCTGCACATCATTGCGCGCGGCAAGGTACGCATCTTCAAAACCTCCATAAGCGGCCGGGAGCAGGTGCTGGCGGTGAACACTCCGGGCGAATCCATCGCTGAACTGCCCGTCTTTGATGGAGGTCCATTTCCTGCTTCCGCTGTAGCCACCGAGGAGACGGAGATTGCCTACATCTCGCGGCGCGATTTCCAGGCATACTGCATGGACCACCCGGAGGTCGCGCTCAAGGTGCTCCAGGTAGTAGGCGCCCGGTTGCGGCGCCTGGTGGGTATCATCGAGGAGTTGTCGTTCACCACTATTCGCCAACGGCTGATTTCGACATTGCTCAAACTCGCTCAGGGTGAAGGAAAGAAGACAGAACGTGGCATTGAGTTTCAACTGCCCGCGAGCCACCAGGAGCTGGCCAACCAGCTTGGAACCGTGCGCGAGCTGATCTCACGCAACCTCATGCGCCTCCAGGCCGAAGGGCTATTGGATGTGGACGCGCGACAAATTGTGGTGAAGGACGTCAAGGGCTTGAGCGCCCTCTTGGATTCGACGCCGTAGCCGGTTTAGACCCCGAGTGACATAAGTTACTGCGCTCCGGTTGGGTACTCGCTACTGTTGCAGGTGGAGAGTGCCCATGCCTACCTCAACACAGTCCGTCCGCGAAATCATTGCCACGCATCCATCGGCGGCCAGAATCTTCGAGCGTTTCGATATCGATCTCTGCTCACAAGCGGAGAATTCGCTCGACTGCGCCTGCGCGGAGTTGCAGCTTTCGGTCGATCAAGTCCTCGAAAAGCTGGCAAATGCAGAGGCTCAGGAACAGGGCGGTTCGCCCATAGATCCTGCCACGCTTTCAACGGAGCGGTTGATCCAGCAGATCGTTCGTGTGCATCACCAATATATCCGCCAGGAACTGCCTAGACTCGCCGAGATGGCGCAGAAACTAGCGGACAAGCGCAGCGATCGGGCTCCTGAATTAAGGACCATCGCGGAGTTGCTGGAGGAACTGCGGACCGAAATGTTCGCACACATTCAGAAAGAAGAGCAGGTTCTGTTTCCGTTCATCGCTCAAATGGACCAGGAGTCTATCGTCGTTTATCCGCCAGCACACGCGTGCTTTCGTTCGGTGTCGCATCCCATCTTCATGATGGAGCAGGAGCACGAGTCTGCCAACCATATTGTGGCTGAACTTCACCGCCTCACTCTCGGTTTTAAGCCGCCGGAGTGGGCCTGCGCCACACACATCGCACTGTTTTCTGGTTTGCGTGAGTTCGAGACTGATCTCAAGCAGCATGTGGATCTCGAAAATGATGTCCTCTTTCCACGCGCTATCAGTTTGGAAGCTGAACTGAATAGCAGGGGGTAGAAATGGCTACGGTTCCTCAGATCGAACCGACATCTAAGGTTGAAGTTGCAAACCTGACGACAGTGATTATTGCCCACGAACGCCAGAAGAGTCTGATGCTCCGCGCATGGATTTTGAGCGGTCTGTTCTTTATGGCGCTGCCCGGCACACTACTGGGCTTTTCGAACCTGATGGCGATCAGCACGCACCACGGGTTAGGCAGCTTGCCGGCAGCCTGGATAGAGGGCCATGGCCACGCGCAGATGTTCGGATGGATTGGCAGTTTCATTCTTGGGATCGGCTTCTATTCTCAACCTGCACGTGATAGGTCAGCAATCAGGATTCAACTGGCATGCTTCTTGCTTTGGACCTCAGGCGTTGCAATGCGTTGGGTGGCAAACATCTACGCCTGGCATTGGCGTTCCCTGTTTCCGATCTCCGCTGGATTTGAATTGATCGCGGTCCTCCTGTTCCTTGCCGCCGCTTCCCGTCACAAACTTCCGGAGCCGATGGACGGCAAGCCTGCAAAAACATCNNCGATGGATGGCAAGTCTGCCAAAACACCGATGGAACTCTGGATGGTCTCCGTGCTTGTTGGAACAGCAGGTCTTGCTGCCGCGGTCATCTTCAATTTCGTTGAGTGTCTGAAGCTGGCAACTCACGGGACGCTTCTCTCTTTTCCGCATGCGCTCGACCAGAAGTACCTTGTATTACTTGCCTGGGGATTCCTCGTGCCCGTGGTCTGGGGCTTCTCTGCCCGGTGGCTCCCGGCATTCCTTGCGATTCCCAAGCCAAATGCTCGAGTATTTCGAGCGGCTCTGATTCTGGAT
>PLKU01000314.1 GCA_003140705.1 Acidobacteriaceae bacterium | reverse complement strand
CGGAATCGAACCAGACGTCGAGAATGTCGGTCTCTTTGCGAAACTTCCTCCTCCCACAGTGCACGCAAGCCGCGTCTTTCGGCAGCATCGCGTCGCCTGCGGCCGTGTACCAAGCCTCCGCGCCCTCGCGGTCAAAGAGGCTCACAATCGCGCGGTTCAGCGTCGCGTCGAGGATCGGCTGATTGCATTCGTTGCAGAGGAATACCGCAATCGGAACGCCCCAGATGCGCTGCCGGCTGATGCACCAGTCGGGCCGCGTGGCGATCATGTTGGTGATGCGCTCCTTGCCCCAGGCGGGATCCCAGATCACTTTGTCGATCTCTTCGATGGTCAGTTGGCGGTACGTTGTCTCAGACCCGTCCTGTCGCTCGACCCGTGTCTCCATGTTGATGAACCACTGCTCGGTGGCGCGGAAGATGACCGGATGGTGGCAGCGCCAGCAGTGGGGATAGGAATGTTCCAGGGAACTTGACGCGAGCAGTGCGCCGGACTCTTCGAGCATAGCTACGATCACGGGGTTGGCCGCCCAAACCTTCAGGCCGTCGAATGCGGGTGGAGCGGCGAAGGGCCACGCACTCGGGTCTACATGGATATGGCCAGAGGCATCGACGCGGCAGGTGGGGTCGAGGCCATAGCGGACGCCGGTGTAAAAATCGTCAGCGCCGTGGGAGGGTGCAGTGTGCACGGCGCCGGTCCCTTGGTCGGCAGTAACATAGCTTGCCAGAACGCCCAGGACGCTGCGATCGAGAAAAGGGTGCTTGAAGGAGACGCGGTCGAGGATGGCCCCTTTAAAGCGAGCCACTTCCTTTGCATCGCTAAGATTGCATGCTGCCCTTGTGGCCGCTGCAAGAGCTTCGGCAACGATGTAAACATTGCCATCGGTGTTCTCCAGTGCAACGTAGTCGAATTCCGGATGAAACGCTACGGCGAGAGACGCGGGCAGCGTCCAGGGAGTGGTGGTCCAGATGATTGTGGAGACTTGTTTTCCTGCAAGGGCAGGATCGATGCCTGCCGGGTCGGATGCGAGGCGATAGCGCACGTAGACCGAAGGGCTCGTGTGCATCTCATATTCGACTTCCGCTTCAGCCAGCGCGGTGCGGTCGTGGATGCACCAGTAGACAGGCTTGAGACCGCGGTAGACAAAGCCCTTCTCGAGGAATCCGTAAAAGGCTTCCAGAGTGCGGGCTTCGTAATCGCGGGCCATGGTCTTGTATGGCTTTTCCCAGCGGCCGAAACAGCCGATGCGCTCAAGTTGCGAGGTTTGCAGGTCAACGAATTTCTGTGCGTAGGCACGACAGGCTTCAAGGACCGCCGGGGCCGGCATCTCTAGCTTCTTACGGCCCAGCTGCTCATCCACTTTGATTTCAATGGGCAGGCCGTGGCAATCAAAGCCGGGGACGTAGGGTGCATCAAATCCGGCCATTGTCTTCGACTTGACGACAAAGTCCTTGAGTCCATGGTTGAGCGCGTGGCCAAGGTGCATTGGCCCGTTTGCATACGGCGGCCCGTCGTGAAGAAGGTATGCCGGACGGCCCAAGCCCGCCTTGCGCAACCGGTCATAGATACGGAGGGAGGCCCATTTGGCCAACCGAAGTGGCTCATTCTGCGGAAGATTAGCCTTCATTGGAAAGGCGGTTTGCGGCAGCGTAAGGGTCGCCTTCAACTCGGGCGCAGGGGACATCGTCGCTCCATTGGATGTTGCAAAGTTGTTCATTTGTTAGTGTATATGGCGGGAAAAGAAAATTTAGGTAACAACTGCCAGTCTGACTCGTCTATTGTTTATGGGAGTGCCGGCCAAGCTGAAATATGGGAGTTTGGAGCGCTGGAGGCTTTTCTCCCAAGACAAACGCGGGCTTTTTCGAGCATAATGGGAGATGGGCTGAGACGGCTTCGAGCTTTCGTCTATTCAGCCTTGGGCAACCGTAACAGCAACCATGGAAAACGAAGCACCTATGTCAGAGAGAGAATCTCAAGCCGCTGCAAGCGTAATACGCGGCCACGAATTCGATGGATTGCTCGGTAAGGCATTCGAGGAAAAGCCAATCTGGCAGGGGCTCTACGAGAGCATCCGCGATGTCTTTTTCCCGCCCCATTTGCCCCCTCTGGTTTTGACCTCGACGCCGATTCCGGTGCCCGATCGGATGGCGGTGAAACCCAACCCCTGGGCGATTGGCATTTCTACCGGAGTGAATCTAGCCGTTCTTGGCTTGTTGTTATTCCTTGGCGTGAAGACACTGATCAACGCCGTGAACAAGCCAAAAGAGAACGCGACCAGCATCGATGTAGGAGTGTGGCAGCCGAAAGCGCCCAAGGCCGGCGATTCAAATGGCGGCGGCGGTGGTGGCGGCGAGCACAGCATTGTCGATCCCATCAAGGGGCATCTGCCGAAGATTGAGAAGGACCCGATCGTTCCTCCCCAGGTGGAGACGGTCGACAAGCCCAAGATCGCGATGGAATCGGCCATTGATGTTCAGAAGAACATCACGTTGCCGGATAACCCATTGCTTCCGACGATCGGCGTGAAGAACTCCACCAACGTGACGCTCGCCTCGGGTGGCCAAGGTTCAAACGGAATTGGTTCTGGTAGCGGTGGCGGAATGGGCTCCGGGACGGGAGACGGATACGGTCCTGGATATGGCGGGGGAGCGGGTGGCGGGCTGTATCGCGTTGGCGGCGGCGTTTCCGCTCCCGTAGCTCTGAACAATGTTGAAGCAGAATTCTCCGATGAGGCGCGGCGGGCAAAGTACCAGGGTGTTTGCCTGATTTCGCTCATTGTAGATGCGCAAGGGAATCCGCAAAACCCGCGCGTGATCCGCACATTGGGTATGGGACTGGATGAAAAGGCGCTGGAAGCGGTTCGCAAGTACAAGTTCAAGCCTGCAATGAAGGACGGCAAGACACCTGTTCCGGTGATGATTTCAGTAGAGGTAAATTTCCGCTTGTATTGAGCAGGAAGTCAGGATGGAGTTGGAGAGCGGAGCGCACAGGCGCTCCGCTCTTTTCTTTTGTGGCAAGATCCCTCAAACGTTTGATCAGAGGCAAGGGCTGCCTGGTTGTGGTAGTCTTCGCTGTTCGAAATCTGGAGGGAACACTGATGAGGCTGCGCCGGAAGATGGGTCCGATGACGGGATGGTTTGCTGGGCTGGCAGTTGGGTTGGGGCTTATTTTGGGGCTGACGAGGGCGCTTTCTGCGCAGACGGATTATCCGTTCCGTGACCCGAAGTTGACCGACGACCAGCGTATTTCGGACTTGTTGGGCCGGCTGACTGTCGAGGAGAAGATCCTGTTGATGTCGGACCACCCAAAGATTCCGCGCCTGGGCATTGAATTCTCCGGCCAGGTGGAGGGATTGCACGGGCTTGCGCTCGGCGGGCCGGGTGGCTGGGGAGGTAGAGGCAGGCAGCCGATGCCGACGACGACCTTTCCGCAGGAGAAGGGACTTGGCGCCACCTGGGACGCAGACTTGCTTAAGAAGATTGGCAGTCTGGAAGGTTTTGAGGCGCGCTACGACTATCAGAATCCAACCTTCAGCCGTGGTGGCGTGGTGGTGCGCGCGCCCAATGCGGATCTGAGCCGCGATCCGCGCTGGGGCCGGACCGAGGAGTCGTATGGCGAAGACCCTTACCTGGTGGGGACACTGACTGTAGCCTTTGCGCAGGGTCTGCAGGGGCCTGACCCGAAACACTGGCAGGCAGCATCGTTGATGAAGCACTTTCTGGCCAATGAGAACGAAGACGGCCGGACATTTACCTCTTCTGACTTCGACGAACGGCTATTTCGCGAATATTACTCGGTGCCGTTCC
>PLKU01000191.1 GCA_003140705.1 Acidobacteriaceae bacterium | reverse complement strand
CGTATGCGCCCAGCTTGGTGGCCTTCACCGCGGTTTCAATGGTGCCGTGTCCGCTGATGATCACCACCTCGGGCCGCATCTCCATCACCAGCTGATGCATGTCGGCCAACACGTCCAGCCCGTCCCGATCGGGAAGCCAGATATCGAGCAGGACTACGTCGAAAGGCGCGTCCTGGATCAGCACCATTGCTTCGGCGGCAGTGGCAGCTGTGGAAACGCCATAGCCCTCTTCGCCCAGAATCTCTTCCAGTGAACTGCGGATCTCCGCCTCATCGTCTACCACCAGGATGTGGTTCATGATTCAAATCCCTTGAGCGGCGCACTCTCGCGGCCGGGCGTGACCCCGTTGCCTGACGTGAGAGCGTAGCCCTCGGGATTGGCAGAGGACAACTGCGCCGGCGCGGCAGGCTCCATCAAAGGCAACCGCATCAGGAAGCGGGCTCCTTTGGGACTGTTCGACTCGGCGCGCAACGAACCGCCATGCTCCTGCACGATCTTCGCCGCAATCGAAAGACCCAGCCCGCTGCCCCGTTGCTTGGTCGAGTAGAAAGGCAGGAACAGGCGCTCGCGGATTTCATCTGTCAGCCCGTGGCCCGTGTCGGAGACAGAAATCTCGACCGACCCGCCGTCCTCACTGAGCGAGGAGTGGATGCCGAGCACACGCAACAGGCTGCCCTGCATCGCCTCAGCGGCATTGTCAATCAAGTTAGCCAGTGCGCGGCGAATGGCTTCAGGATCGGCCAGCACCGTCGGCAAGTCTGGCTCCAGGTCCCACTGCACCGTGATCCCATTAAGCCTGCCCGCGAACAGGGCCAGTGCTTCCTCGGCTACGCGATTCAAGTCGCAGGCCCGCGGCTGTGGAGCCGGAAACTGCGCCAACGCCGAGAACTGGTCCACAAGCGTCCGCAAAGTTCCCACACAACCCAGAATTACCTCGCTGCATTTGCGAATAATATTGGGCGAGTCGTTCGTGCCACGGTCAAGGTGCCTGCCGATGCGCTCGGCGGAAAGTGCAATAGGCGTGAGCGGGTTCTTGATCTCGTGGGCTACACGCTGCGCCACTTCCTTCCATGCCAGCTGTCGCTGTGCGCGCAATAGCTCGGTCGTGTCCTCAACCACCAGCACCGTTCCCGGCTGTCCCGGAGCCAGTTCCAGGCGCGCACTCGTAATCGCCAAATGGATTGTGCCGCCACGACCATGAAACTCGATTTCAGTTGAAGCCGCGCCCATACGCTGTCCCCGGCGAATCACACCAGCAAGATCGTCAGCGCAGTCAGCTGGCAGCAGCGCATCGATCCTCTCCCCGGCCAGGCTCACATCCCCCCGCCGCCCCATCAGCGTTGCGAAGGCGCGATTCGATTGCAGCACAATACCGGATCCATTCAGCGTGACCACGCCGGAAGGAATCGTCTCGACAATCGTCTCCAACTCCCGGCGGCGCTCTTCAATGGCCAAGTTCGCCGCGGTCAGTTGCGCCGAGGAGCTCTCCGCCAACTGCCGGCTGGCATCCAGATCCGCTGCCATGCGGTTGAAGGCGCGAACCAGGTCACCCATCTCTCCATTGGCGATCAACGCCACGCGATGGTCGTACTTGCCCGTTGCAATTTCGTCCATCGCGTCGGCCAGCGCCTCAACCGGCCTGGTGATCTGCTTGGATAGAAACAGCGCCAGCCAGACGCTGGAAAAGAACACAAATACGGTAATGACCAAAAGCAGCAGGAAGAAGATGGTGCGAATCTGGTTGCGCGCGCGGAACAGCTTCCAATATGCGTCCGCACCGGATCGGATGCGCGCCGCGGTCTGGCTCAGTCCCTGAGGCATGGCCAGAGCCACCACCACCACCTTGCCTGATGCGGTGGCCGACATGCCCAGCGCGTAATCCTGCCCGGCCACTCTAAGCACCGCCTCATCGCTGCGCTGTGCCGAGGAAAGGACATTCGCCAAAAGCGGACCATGCAGGGGGACGGCAGTCCCCAATTCGCCTTCGTCGGTCTTGGTAGGAAGCCACGGCAATAGGCTGGCGTGGCTCTGTTCCGGCGGCGCTTGAAAACTGGTCAGCTCGTGCGAATCTTTGTCATAAACTGCGGCGAATCCGCCGCCCAACGTGATTCGATGCGCACTCAACTGATCCTTCAGGTCCGGCAAATCCCGGTCTGGAGCACCTGAGGCCGCAATCGCCTCCGCCTCCACGCGCGCGTTCGCTGTGACGTACTGCGCCAGTTCCAGCACCGCCCGAGTCGAGTCCTCGCGCAGCTCCCAGGTAGGTTGTGAGAACCACCGGTCGATGGATCGGTTCATCAGATTGAAGCTGAAAAGGAACATGAAGACTGCCGGCGTCAGCGCAATCAACGCCGCGCCCAGCACCATCCGGGTGCGCAGCCGCGCGCCCAGGGCGGTACTGCTTTGGTCNNCGCAGCCGGGAGCCCAGCGCGCTGCTGCTTTGGTCCGCATACAGCTTCAGCATGTTCCGCAGCAGCAGCATCAGCAGGACCAGCAGCAGGAGAAACACAACCACAGTCAGGCTGGTAAAGAGCAGCGTTTCTCCAGAGGTCTCCGGATTGAGAAACTGGACGTTCGTAGTGTTGAACGCGTTCAGGCCGCCCAGCAAAGCAAGGCCGAGCACCACCCCACCCGCAAGAAGGGCGACAGAACGGCGCCGAGGATCGGCAAGGAACGGCATGCCGCGATTATAGTGCGGTGGTTGGAAGACAGGGAACAGCCAACAGCCACCACGGCGCAAACACCTGGCTCGCTGAACCCCGTCAGTGAACAGAAAATGCTGGCCTGCCGTCCTTACCTGAAGACCAGCATTTGCAGCCAGCCGCCCCAAATGTCGGACCAAGCATGGGCAATGATGTTTGCGCGCAGATTCCCGCGCCTGGCGGCAAGCGCGCCATACAGAACCCCGAGGACGCTGATCACGATCACATTCGTCCAACCCTGATAGCTGTGGAACAGGCCGAACACCACGCCCTGCGCCAGGACAGCCACTACGATATTCCCGCTCAGCGCATGGAGCTGACGCTGCAGAAATCCGCGAAATGCCAGTTCCTCGCAGACCCCAGCAGTGATTGAGGCTGCGATCCAAACCAGGATTTCTGGCAAACTTTGCGGCAACAGGCTGGCAACAGACTTCGCGCTGCCCGCTCCCGACATCCCCAGCGCCAAAAGCCACCGAACCCCAAAGGCAGCACCTTCCCATAGCGCCCAAAATGGAAGCGCGATCGCAACATCTGCCGCTACGCTCTTCCACGTAGTCCATCGTCCGCCTGAAAGCATTTCAAGATTTCCCCCGTAATGATGCACGGCGGCCCAGCAGTAATAAAGGAGCGCCCAGTCCATAAAGATTGCGCCAAGGTAAATGGGAATGGCTTGACTGTGGCTAGCAAACTGTCCGGCAGCCGGGCCGCCAGTACCTCCCGTCGGTGCATGTTGCGCAAGAAAGCCCAGGACGACCACGCCCGCTCCGATGAGGATGAAACCCCATAGCCTGCCCCACGAAGCAATCTGCTGCGGCTCTTGATGTCCTACAATGTCTATTGCTGCGAGAGTTTCATTGACTTGCATGTTTCTTCTCCTTACCAGGCTCCGCATTACCTCGGCGCTTGCCCGCAATTTTCTTCAATTCGGCTAAAGTCTCTTCGGCCCAGCGCAAATGCGCCTCCAATTCGATCTCTCCGAAGCGCGCAGCCATCTTCCAGTAAGGGGCGTCAGGATACTGTTGATTCCTGGCAATTTCCTCAGCCGCTCTCTTGATGAGCTGGATTGAACTGCGCTCCGACTCCGCCATGCGCTCGATGTAGCCGATCGAGATATCCGGGAAGACCTGCGCGCCGAAAAACAGCTTCAGCAGCAATTCATTGCGCGGGACTTCGGCTTGCGGCGGAACCGCCAGCCAATTCGTCAGCCTCTCACGCCCTTCTCTTGTGATGGAGTAGATGCGTCGCTCCGGCTTGCCCTTTTGCTTCTCGGTCTTCGCGCTCACCAACCCATCGGCCGCCAACTTCTTCAGATTGGGATAGATCTGGCCGTAGCTTTCGTTCCAAAAGTGACCGATCGATCCACGAATCGTCTGGCCCAGGTCGTATCCCGACATAGGTTCGATCGTCAGCAGTCCCAGCAGCACTTCCATGGATGAACTTGATCGTTTCGCCATAGCGCTATTAGATATATGCCTATTAGATAGTTGATGTCAACAAGAATCTCTTTCCCGCGCCTTCCACATTCAAAAAACCAAAGTCGCGATTGTGGCTAGCGCTGCTTTGAGAGATCCCGAAGCCTCAGATTTGAGAGCAAGCCAGCGGCGTGAGAATCAGGTTGGTAATGTTATCAACGATATTGTCATAAGCGTATCGCGGATTGGCAGAAAGCTTCTTCCATGCGGGATCGTTGCGGAAGACGTCCCACCGCGCATCCAGCTCGGCCATATCCTTGAAGGCCAGCATGTATTGCAGATTCGGCATCCGCGCGCCGATCTGCGTATCGCCAAAGAACACCGGGTGGAAGCCGGCAGCCTTGAAAATCTCAAACTCTCCGGAATGAAACATCTCCACCTTGCGGGCGTGTGCTCCGTTGCTGGGGCTCTCGTAAATCCGCAATTGAAAGATGCGTTTGTCCTTGGTAGCCGCGGCGGCCGGCGGCGTCAGCTTTGGCCAGCCCTCGAAGGCCCGCAGCAATGAACTATCTGCACGCTGAAAGGCCGGCGTAGCCGCGGTTGCATTCCAGAATGGATCAGCAGCCTTGATGAATTCCGCGTCCTGGCCAAGCCGCAGATTCAGCTCGGCATGCACTTCAATCGACGATCCTGGAATCAGCACGTAGTACGCCGGCGTCTCGGGACCAATCGTCAGGCTGAAAGCGCCTATCGGCCCCATGCTCAGCCGAGTCAGGGCTGGAATCAGCGCGTCACCCAGGAAACTCTCAGTCAGCTTCAACTGCGGCCCGCTCTTCAAGCTGTAGCGGCGCAGTTGGTAGAATTCGCGAGCGCTGGCTGAAGGGGTTTGCGCGGCCGCGTTGCCTGTCATGGCAGCGGCGGAAGTGGCGAGTGAAGCAGCAAGAAAATGGCGGCGTTCCATGGTGTCCTCCGGGCGAAGAATGATTGTACGGCAGTGGACGTTTACGCAATCAAGGTTGCCGGCGCGCTCCAGGTCCGTTCCTGGCTTTCAGCGACGCCGCGATGCGCAAGCGTGCCCATCCACGTATTGAGCCCATCGGCTAGGCCAGCATCCTGCTTGAGCGCTTCACGCGCGCCCAGGTTGGCAATCCGCAGCAGGTATGGGAACGTCGAGTTCGTCAGCGCCAGTGTTGAAGTATGCGGCACCGCTCCCGGCATATTCGTCACGCAATAATGCACCACGCCGTTAACCACGTAACTCGGATTCGAGAGCGATGTGGGCCGTGCCGTCTCCACGCAACCTCCTTGGTCGATGGCCACATCCACAATGACTGCGCCCTTTTTCATCGCAGCCACCATGCCGCGGGTCACAATCTTTGGCGCTGTAGTTCCGGGAATCAGAACACCACCAATCACCAGGTCGGCCTCTTTTGTTGCGTGAGCCAGGTTGTAGCTGTTCGAAGCCAGTGTATAAAGCCTTCCTCCGAAGATGTCTTCAAGTTGGCGCAGGCGATTCAGATTCACATCAACAAGCGTCACCTTCGCGCCGAAGCCAAGCGCGATTCGCGCTGCATTGGTACCCACGATCCCACCGCCAATAATGCAAACGTGCGCCGGCGGCACTCCCGGCACGCCGCCTAACAGAATGCCCCGCCCACCGCGCTCTTTCTCAAGGTACGTCGCACCCACCTGCACGCTCATCCTCCCCGCCACCTCGCTCATTGGCGTCAGCAGCGGAAGCGTACCCTTCTTGTCGCGCACAGTCTCATACGCGATGCCAATCACCTTCGACTCCAGCAGCTTTTCGGTCAAATCCGGCAGCGGCGCAAGGTGCAGATAAGTGAACAGCACCAGCCCCTCTCGAAAAAACGCATATTCCTTCTCGATGGGCTCTTTTACCTTGACCACCATCTCCGACTTGCTCCACACATACCCGGCCTCGCTCACAATCTCCGCGCCGGCATCCTGATACTCGGCATCTAGAAATCCAGACTCCGCGCCTGCGTTGGTCTCCACCAGCACAAAGTGCCCAGCCTCGGTCAGCGCCTTCACGCCCGCCGGGGTAACGCCGACGCGCGCCTCATTGTCCTTGATTTCTTTGGGAACGCCGATGATCATGATTGACTCCTTTGCGTTGGATGCCGCCTGGAGAGCGCTCGGATCAGAAGAAAATTCCTGCTCACTCCGCGTTGTCGATCTGCGCCCGCTGCAGCTTGTCGGAGTAATCGACATACACAGCCTTCCACGTTGTGAAGAAGTCGATCGCTCCATTGCCCTCGCGATGGCCATTCCCCGTGTGCTTCACGCCGCCAAAAGGCAAATGAACCTCCGCACCGATAGTGGGAGCATTGATGTAAGTGATTCCGGCCTCCAGGTCGCGGATCGCCGTGAACGCTCGATTCACATCCTTTGTATAGAGCGCCGTTGAAAGTCCGTAGTCGATCGAATTCGCAATCTCCACAGCTTGCTCGAAGGTATCGAACTCAATGAGGCTCACCACCGGTCCAAACACCTCCTCGCGTGCGATTCGCATCGTGGGAGTCACTCCGCCCAGTATCGTGGGCTCAAAGAAAGTTCCTGAAGCATAACTTCCACCTGTCAAAGCGTGACCGCCGGCCAACAGCTTTGCCCCTTCAGCGAGAGCGATCTCGACATATCTCGTCGATGTCTCAATCTGGTTTGCGTTCACCTGCGGCCCAACCTCGATGGATTCATCGAGCCCGTTGCCGACCTTAAGTTTCTTCGCTCGCGCCACAAACTCCGTCTTAAATGCCTCCGCAATTCCCTTCTGCAGCAGGATGCGGCTGGTTGCCGTGCAGCGCTGGCCCGTGGTTCCGAAAGAGCCCCACAGCGCTCCTTCCAGAGCCAGCTCCAGGTTGGCGTCGTCGAGGACAATTTGCGCGTTCTTGCCGCCCATCTCCAGAGAAACCGGCTTGAAGGTAGCCGCCGCGCGCTGCGCCACCTGCGAACCCACTGCGCTCGATCCGGTAAAGCTGATTGCCCGCACATCAGGGTGCTCCACCAGCGCCGAGCCCACAATCGGCCCTGTGCCGCTCACAATATTGACGACGCCCGCGGGCAGCCCCGCATCCACAAGCGCCTCGACCAGGTTGTATGTCGAGTGCGGCGTATCCGTTGCTGGCTTGATCACACAGGTATTTCCCGCGACCATCGCCGGAAACAGCTTCCAGCTGGGAATCGCCATGGGAAAATTCCACGGTGTAATCAGTCCCACCACGCCCACAGGCATTCTCACGCTCATCGCGAACTTGTTTTGCAACTCGCTGGGGGTAGTTTGCCCAAACAGGCGCCGCCCTTCGCCAGCCACATAAAACGCCTCATCAATAGCTTCCTGCACGTCGCCGCGCGTCTCGGCCAGCACTTTGCCCATCTCGCGGGTCATCTGGCGCGCGTACTCCTCTTTGCGCTCTTTCAGCAGCGACCCCGCCCGCACCAGGATCTCCGCCCGCTTGGGCGCGGGAACCAGTCGCCATGACTCAAACGCCTTCTTTGCCGCAGCCACCGCCTTCGCCACGTCGTCGCCATGCGACGAAGGAAACGCGCCGACCACGTCCGAATGATCGGCCGGGTTCACGTTCAACATCGTCTTTCCGCCAACGGCAGGCAGCCACTCGCCGCCAATCAGGTTGTGAAATGTGGGATAAGCCATGAAAACCTCGAATTCCGCGGAAGAGGCCAGGGATCAGTTTAGTTCCAGATACGGTCGAACCGGCAAGCCCCGAGTTTACCGCACCGTTTACCCCTGCGATGCGCCTTTTCCTGCGAATTACGAGCGTGCCATGCGGCTCCCGCCCGCTGGCCGTACAATAAACCTTGAGGTAGAACCAGTTTCCCAATGTCATTGAACGGTTATCCATCCCGCTCTTCGCGGTCGCACGGACTTCGCTCGCTTTTCAGCATGTTTTCCAGCGATCTTGCCATCGATCTTGGCACCGCCAATACACTTGTCTTCGCAGCCGGCAAGGGCATCGTTGTCAACGAGCCCTCCATCGTCGCCATTAACAAGAACACCGGTGAGGTTGAAGCCGTCGGCAAAGAGGCCAAAGAGATGCTCGGCCGCACGCCCGGCAACATTGTGGCCATCAAGCCCATGAAGGATGGCGTCATCGCCGACTTCAAAATCACTGAGAAGATGCTCAACTACTTCATCCAGAAGGCCCACAACCGCAAGATGCTGGTGCACCCGCGCATCGTGATCGGCGTGCCTTCAGAGATCACCCAGGTCGAAAAACGCGCGGTCGAGGACTCGGCCTATCGCGCCAAGGCCAGCGAGGTGTACCTGGTGGAACAGGCCATGGTCGCCGCCATCGGCGCCGGCCTTCCCATCACTGAACCTTCAGGCAACATGGTCGTCGATATCGGCGGAGGCACCACGGATATTGCCGTGATCTCGTTGTCGGGAATTGTGTACTCGCGATCGGTACGCATGGCCGGCAACCAGATGGNNGCGAGCGCACCGCCGAGCAGATTAAGATGCAGCTCGGCTCCGCCTTCCCCCTGGACAAGCCGCTGACCATGGAAATCAAGGGCCGCAACCTCATCGAGGGCGTTCCCAAGACCATCACCATCGACGACAGCGAAATTCGCGAAGCCCTCGGCGAGTGCATTGCGGTCATTATCAATGCCATCCGCGTAGCGCTGGAACGCACGCCGCCCGAGCTTTCGGCCGACATCAGCGATCGCGGCATCGTCCTCACCGGAGGGGGCGCGCTGATCAAAAAGCTGGACAAACGCATCCGCGAGGAAACTGGCCTGCCGGTCTCGGTGGCCGACGATCCGCNNTGCGCAAGATCAAGATCGATTAAAACAGTGATCAGTGTTCCGTTTCTGCCGTTGAGGCGCACCGCAGTTTTGCGACCGCTCGTCGCCCGGGACGGGCTGCAAGACACTGCTCACTGTCCAGTGTTCACTGTCCTCTAAATCGCCATGGAATCGTTTTTCATCCGCTATCGAAATCTTCTGGTGCTGCTGGGCATTCTGCTGGTCCAGGTGATTGGCCTGGCCGTGCAGGTGCGCCAGACAGACACTGGACGCAACACCCTAGACCCTCAGGACCGCCCCGGCGTGCGGCTGATCAGGTTGTGGGCCAATGCCCTGGTCTCGCCTCCAGAGCAACTCATTCAATCCTCCAAGCTTGGCGCTGGCGGTTTCTGGCAGAACTATATTGACCTGCGCCACGTCCGCCAGCAGAACCAGGATTTGCAGAAGACCATCGACCGTCTGCGCCTGGAACAGGCCGCGCTGCTTGAGGATGCTCGCCAGGGCCAGCGTCTGCAGGCGCTCCTCGACTTCCAGCAGAAATACATCTACAAGACGGTGGCCGCGCAGGCCATTGGCTCCAGCGGAAGCGATCAATCGCACGTCTTCAACATCGACAAGGGAGCCGATTATCAGCTTCGCCCCGATATGGCGGTCATTACCCCTGACGGCATTGTGGGCAAGGTCCGCGACGTCTTTCCCCACTCGGCGCAGATACTTGCCATCAACGATCAAACCAGCGGCGCCGGTGTGATTCTCGAAACCACGCGCATTCGAGGCATCTTGCGGGGCAACGCCGCGGGCCAGGTCCAGGTCGTCCATGTCCAGGCCGACAACCGCATCCAGCCCGGCGAAAATGTGCTCACCGCCGGTGGCGATCTGATCTTCCCGCGCGGTCTGCCTGTCGGTGTTGTGGAGAAGGCCGTCCGCGACCCCGACCACGACGCACAAGTTNNATGAGGTCCTGGTCATCACCGACACCGAACCGCGCTTCTCCAACCAGGACCAGCAGGACCTGGCCACCAGTGAAGTCCTCAAAGGCCCTGAAGCAGCGGCCATCAACGCACAGAAGAAAGCTTCGGAGGTGATGGCCGAGGGTCTCCCAAACCTGAAAAATCCCAACCTTCCACCCGATCAGCAACCTCTCCTCGACAGCTCCAACCCCAATCCTGTGGCTCACCCGCCCCAGGCTCTGCATCCGGATCGCTTTACGCCCGGCGCAGCCCAAGGAACCAATTCGGACGCCCCTGCTGGCACGGCGCCTGACGCGGACGCCCAGCCCGCCGCCAAGGTGAAGCCTGTCCAGACCAGCGGGCCATCGCACGCACCAGACTCCACCACCGCCAAGCCCGTGTCCAAGTCAAAGACGAAGCCCAGTCAGCAAGCCAAGCCTCAGAATTCGGCGCCCCAGCAAGCCAATCCTCCAGAAGCGAAGCCCCAGGAGAATCCATAATCATGGCTGTTCTGGGCGCAAACTTTCGCCGCGATCTTGAAATCCGCCGTTACCCCGTCCTGGCGTATGCTCTGGCGCCTCTCGCGGCCCTCGTCTTGCAGGCATGGCTGCCACGAGTTCTGGGCCGTTTCGCGTGGTTCGATCTCCCCCTGGTGGTCACCGTTTACTTTGCCTTGGGTCGCCGCAGCCCCATTCAGGGAACCCTCATGGGAGCTGCCATGGGCATCTTTGAAGATGCGCTAACCCATCACGCCATTGGCATCAACGGAATCGCCAAGACTGTCGTTGGCTTCATTGCCGCTTCAGTCGGTGTTCGCATTGACGTTGAAAACTTCACCATCCGCATGCTCCTCGTCTTTCTGCTCTCGCTGCTCGCGAGCGTGGTGTATGTGTTTGTCTACCGCGTCCTGCTCGGACTCGATCTGGATTGGACCTGGTTCTCTGAGCTCTTCAAGGCCATCGGCAACTCGCTCATCGCCATGGTGCTGTTTCCCCTGCTGGACCGTCTCCAGTTACACGATTGAAGATGCCCAAACAAATCTGTGCACGTGAACGGCAAAAATTCGAGGTCGGTTTTTCGAGGCGGTAAGGCATTCGCTCAATTTGAGCCATCCTTGTAAACCGGCAGGCACGCAAAAAAGGCAGAATGGCGTTATCCTAAGGCTCAGAAGATGTTTTCCATCAGCGGTAATCGCGGCGAAAAGCTCTCCACCGTCAAGTTGACGGCGGTGCAGTACGGCATCCTCCTCATGATGCTGGCACTCACCGCGGGGCTATGGCGCCTCCAGGTTCTGGGCGCGGAGGGTTACAAGCTGCTTGCCGAGCAGAACCGGGTCCGCAAAGAGCCGGTGCTGGCCCCGCGCGGCAAGCTCTTTGATCGCGAGAACCGTTTGATCGTGGATAACTACCCATCGGTTTCCTGCTTCCTGGTTCGCGAGCAGAACCCTCATGTTGACGCCGATCTGCCCCTGATCGCCCGCGGGCTCGACCTCGATCTGGAGCAGTTGCGCGCCACTCTTCGTCATTACCGCGCCTCGCCCGGCTACCAACCCATCCCCATCAAGCTTGATGTGACCCCCGACGAGGAAGCCTTCATTGAGGCGCATCGCAACGAGTTGCCTGAGCTGGAGACCATCGACGAGG
>PLKU01000436.1 GCA_003140705.1 Acidobacteriaceae bacterium | reverse complement strand
ATACCCCTATACATTTAAAAGCGTGTCCAGATAGGATGACCATGACTTCTCGGCGCAGGTTTCTCGCCACTCTTCCAGCACTTGGCGCCACCGCCACTTTACCGGCATTCGCAGCGTCCCAATCTAAAGAGACCGTGGAGCGGCTTACCCTGAGCGTCACCGAGTCAATCCCTTTGCGCGCTGGCTGGATTTTCCGGCTTGATCCTACCGGCTCGCACGACCCAGACGCTGAGTTGTCCCGCAAAGATGGTTGGCAGAATGTGACGGTTCCGCACACCTGGCAATCCATGGCTGGTTCACCCGATTATGTTGGAGCAGCCGGGTACAAAATTGACTTCTTTTGGCCGCCGGAATGGCAACACCACTTTCTTCGCGTCGAATTCGAGGCGGTCTTCATACAGCCCACGTCTACCTGAATGGGACTCCCGTTGGCCAGCATGTGGGGAAAGGCTACACAGCCTTCACCTGTGACTTGTCCGCAACACTTCGCCCCGGGCAGATCAATACACAGCAGGTGCGCTCGGAAAACACCCCCTCTGAAGCGATGTTGCCTCGCATGAACTCCTTCGATTGGGCAAACGACGGCGGCCTTGTTCGCCCCGTCTCCCTCTTGCTGACGCCACGAGTCTTTATCGACCGCATCGAGATCGTCGCAACGCCAGATCTGGAAATGAAAGCGGCCGAGGTTAACATTCGCGCTATCGTCCGCAACAACCTTGATACACCGCAAACAGTTCGTCTAAGTGCTTCCGCACAGTAGGAAGACTCCCCGTCCGAGCCGTCGGTCAGCGAACTCATTACGGCCACCGTGGCAACGGGGGCCATAACCATCGTGCCCCTGCCGCCAATCCACATTGACTCGCCCGCTTTCTGGCACTTCGACACGCCCCGGATGTACGTCGCTTCCGTTGACCTACATTTAGGCGCAGAATCGCGTCGCCATTCGGACACCTTCGGTATTCGAAGATTTCAGATCCGCGGTACGCAGTTTTTTCTCAACGGTGAACCGGTGCGCCTGATGGGCGTGGAGCGCATGGCGGGAAGTCATCCAGAATTCGGTATGGCAGAACCAACTGCCTGGATAGAGTCGAATCATTCCGACATGAAGGAGCTCAACTGCGTCTTCACAGGCGTCCATTGGGCCCAGGACAACCGCGTCCTCGATTTTTGCGACCGCAACGGGATTCTGATGCAAGAGGAGGTGCCGGCGTGGGGTCCTCAAACCTTCGAGAACACCACTGCTGAGACACAGAGCCAATTGGAACAGAATGGGCTGGAACAACTGCGCGAGATGGTCGCCCGCGATCGCAACCACCCCTCGGTCGTTTGCTGGGGCCTCTGCAATGAGGTGGACGGGAAGAACCCACGCGCCCGGGTCGTTGCCCGTGCCATTTCGGCTGAAGCGGGCAGGCTCGACCCATCGCGACTGCAGACCTATGCCTCCCACACGCTGGGCGAGCATCCTGAGGACGACATGGCCGGAGAGTTCGACTTCATTTCAACCAATGAATACTACGGGAGTTGGTCTCCAGGCGGCCCTAAAGAAGTCCGCGCACACATGGAACGCATTGCCAATGCCTTCCCTGGCAAACCAATTGTGGTTTCTGAATACGGCTGGTGCGAGTGCCAGCCCTCAATTCCGCCCGGAGATGAGCGCCGCGTTGAAATCGTGAATGCTCACACGGAGGTGTTCCGCGATTTTCCTGCGGTAGCGGGGGCAATCTACTTCGACTTCAACGACTATCGAACCCTCGTGGGCGACAAGGGTGTGGGCTCCTTCAGACAGCGCGTGCATGGAGTCGTTGACCTTTACGCCAATCGCAAGCCGTCTTTTCAAGCCCTCCGCCTGCAGTCGAGCCCCATCGAATCCCTCAACCTTACTCGCACCAAACCAACTGACTTTCTGCTTCGATTGGCATCGCGCAAAACCCTGCCTGCGTACACCCTGCGCGGCTATCGCGTCCGCTGGGTCGCGTATGGCTATGACANNGAGGGGAGACTGGACGATTTGCCGGCTGTCGAGCCCGGCGGCTCGATCAGTCTGAGTGCAAGCTTCAGCCAGCTTGAGGTTAAGCGAGTCGAGGCCGATATCCTGCGACCGACAGGCCATTCCGTCGCCTCGGCAGAATGGTGCGCTGACTAATCAGTGCCTCCAAAGGCGAAGGGGATATTGACCCCTAACCCTGACTGAACGGGCTGCCGGACAGTATCCCTTGGTTTCCACTTCGCATAAACACCCTGATTCAAAAGCCCTTCACCGAGCGTGGTCAAACGCGCCTTGACGACCTGCTGCACACGGACTAGGGTTAGCCCAGAGGCGGGCGCACATGAGTACCACCCGCAGGTGCCTAGATTTCGATAAGCAGGCGTTCGCTACGTCAGGAGCAAGGACGATTCTTCGTTCCAGAATCGTAGTAACCCGTCTTAATACCGATGAGCTCGCTGAGATCGAAGCGGCGGCCCGGCGGACCGGCAATGCAGCCCATCGCTTCGGTCGGCCTCCATTCGCGTGCAAACATCCGCGATGGCCCCGGCCCAGTCATTCCGGGTGCCGCAGGATAGTTCGATCTTCAGCTCACCCGTTGGGTGCACAACCAGCCACTTGCTCCCCACGGCTGGGACCTGGATCAGACTCGGTTCACACCCCTAGGCAGCGAGACGCCCCAAATGACACTTTCGTTGCATCCTGCACAGTAAACACCCTTTATAGCTACACCGAAAACCGTCAGCCGATGCTATCCTATCAGGAAATCAGTGAGAGTCATGACGGTTAGTTCAGGCCACAATTCCCCAAACTGTACACTCGCGACGCCCGAGGCCGCTCCGGTTGCCGAGCCGGGGTATGTGCTTCCTGCGTCCTTTGCGCAACAGCGCCTCTGGTTTCTGGAACAGCTCGAACCCGGTCAGGCATCCTTTCTTGTTCCCAGGGCTTGGCGGCTCACCGGACCGCTCGACGTGGCTGCGGTCAATTTTGCCCTGAACCGCATCGTTGAACGGCATGACACCCTGAGGACGGCGTTTGTGGTGCAAGACGAGGAGCCCGTTCAGGTCGTGCATCCTTACCTCGCCTTCAAGGTTGCGGTCGAAGACATTTCTGACGTGCCGGATCCCAATGCCGCTGCGGCTGAAATTGCGCTGACTGAAGCCAATACTCCGTTCGACCTAGCGGCCGGAATGCTGTTTCGTTGCCGCATCCTTCAACTATCGGAAAACGAGCATGTGCTGTTGTACATCACACACCACATCATCAACGACGGATGGTCGAATGGTCTTTGGATGCGCGAGTTTACGGCCTTCTATCGTGAACAGACATCGGGTGAGCTCGCAAACATCGCAGACCTGCAGATTCAATATTGCGATTACGCGGCCTGGCAACAGGGTTATTTGACAGGCAAAGTGCTCGACGATCAACTGTCGTTCTGGAAGAAGGCGCTGGAGGGAGCGCCGACTCTGCTCGACCTTCCCAGCGACCGGCCCCGGCAGGGCGTAGTATCTCCCGAAGGCGCCAGGGTCCGGTTCACACTCAGCCAGACGCTGACAGAGAAGTTGCGAAGGTTTGCGAGAGAGACAAACTCCACGCTGTTCATGGTCATGCTGTCGGCGTTTGAGGTGCTGGTCTCCCGCTACACCGGTCAGGATGACTTCCTGCTGGGAACACCTATCGCCAACCGCGAGCGCCTTGAGCTCGAACCCCTGATCGGATTGTTCAATAACGTGTTGCTGATTCGCGGAAGCATCAGGGCGGACGCGAGCTTCCGGGAGTTGCTCGCCGAGGTAAAGCAATTCACACTGGATGCATACGCGCACCAGGAGATGCCATTCGAGAAGCTGGTGGAGTATCTTCAGCCCAAGCGCAGCCTGAGCTACAACCCACTGTATCAGGTGATGTTCGCGTTGCAGAATACACCGCGCGAACCGGCGAATCTTCCCGGTCTCACCATCTCAACTGTGCCGAGCGGCAGACTCAAAACCAATCAGGACATCTTTATGTCCGTCGACGACGCCTCGGACACGCTCCAGGGCGTCGTCGAGTACAGTAGTGCCCTGTTTGATGAAGCGACCATAGGCCGCATGATCGATAGCTACGTGACTATCCTCGATTCCGCGATGGTATCCCCTTCAACTCCGGTCTCCGAACTTCCATTACTGACCGCCTCCCAGCGCAACACTGTTCTCTGTGGGTTCAACGAAACCCAAACGGGGCTCCGAGATATCTCCCTCCATCAACTCGTATCCGAGCAGGCGCGACGGACGCCGGATGCAACCGCCATCATCGATGGCAAGGAGAGGCTCAGCTTCGCGGAATTGGATCGCCGATCGAATCGCCTGGCGCATGAATTGATTGAACGCGGCGTCGTGCCCGACACATTGGTCGGAATCTACTTCGAGCGGTCTGCAGAGATGCTGGTAGCTCTCCTCGGCGTGCTTAAAGCGGGAGGCGCCTACGTTCCACTTGACCCGAACTACCCGGCCGAGCGCATCAGGTACATTGTTGAGGATTCCCGCGCCAAGATCATCCTGTCGCACAAATCGGTCGCAGGCAGGTTGCCGGGGAACGCCCAATGGATGTCGCTGGCGGAGGCGGATCATCAGTCCGAAACGGCGCCAGAGGATTCAGCACAGCCCCACAATCTCGCCTATGTTCTATTCACGTCTGGATCGACCGGGAGGCCCAAGGGAGTTGCGATCGAGCATCGCAGTGCAGCGACGTTCATTCAATGGGCATTGACCGCGTACACGTCCGAACAGTTGTCAGGGGTCTTCTTCTCGACCTCCGTTTGTTTTGATCTTTCGATCTTTGAAATATTTGCGCCACTGTCTTGCGGCGGCAAAATTATCCTCGGCAAGAACGCTCTCGACCTGCCAGCTCTGGACGCTCGAAGTGAGGTTACTCTAGTCAACACCGTACCTTCCGCAATCGCCGAGTTGGTGCGAGCCAACGGCGTTCCCGAAACTGTTGGCACGGTCAACCTTGCTGGTGAGGCACTCTCCGCCGACCTGGTCGAAAGGATTTACAGTCAGACTTCTGTCGAGCAGGTATTCAATCTGTACGGTCCGACCGAAGACACAACCTACTCTACCTACACTCTCGTTCCGCGGGGCAGCGCTGTTACGATCGGTCGCCCAATAGCGAACACTCAGGCATTGATCCTGGACCGCCAACTGCAACTGCAACCAATCGGCGTTCCGGGAGAGCTGTTTCTTGCCGGCGCGGGCCTGGCACGCGGGTATCTGAACCGGCCCGATCTGACCGCCGAGCGATTCTTCCCAAATCCGTTCGCGCAGGGAACGCGAATGTACAAGACCGGCGATCTATGCCGCTGGCTTGCCGACGGCAGTATAGAGTATCTCGGACGATTGGATCACCAGGTGAAGATCCGCGGCTTCCGCATCGAGCTGGGGGAGATTGAGGCGACCCTAGCCGCAGCGCCCGGCATCCGCGAGGCGATTGCGGTTGCCCGCGAAGACACCCCCGGCGATAAGCAGCTGGTCGCGTATCTGGTTTTGGACGCCCCGCACGGCTCCTCGCTCGACCGGGCCGCCCTGCGCGCCCACCTGAAGGAAACGCTTCCCGACTACATGGTTCCGTCGGCCTTCGTCCAACTCGAGCACCTGCCGCTGACCCCAAACGGCAAGGTCGACCGCTTGCACCTGCCCACCCCCGTGCATGACGATCCAGCCGACCACACTGCCCACGAACCAAGAACCTACATGGAAGCCCTCCTCGCTGACATATGGAAAAACATCCTCAATATCAAAGTCGTTAAGACCTCTGACGACTTTTTTGAGCTCGGAGGCCACTCTCTGCTCGCTGCGGCCATGATTAACAAGCTCAGCGAATCGCTCGGTTATCGCGTGCGACTGGCGACCTTGTTCGAGGCGCCCACTTTCGGTGCTCTAGCGGAAGCTGCTGAAAGTCAAGGTTTCGATCAGAAGCACCTCATGTCGATTGTCCCCATCCATCGGTCAGGGACCAAACCTGCCTTGTTTTGCGTCTCGCGCCCCAATGTGAATTCTCTGGGCTTCATCTTCCTGTCCCGTGCGCTGTCCGGGAGCATCCCTGTCTACGGGATGCAATCCAACATGGAAAATGATGGCATTTGGACTCCCTTCACACAGCTTGAATACCAAGAGAAGGCAGCTGAGTACATTTCCGCTATTCGCGAGATCCAGCCGGAGGGCCCGTACTTCCTCACTGGATATTGTGAAGGTGCGCACATCGCTTTCGAGATGGCGCGCCAGCTTGAGGCAATCAACCTTCAAGTCGGCGGGTTGTTCATTCTGGATGCCTGGCCCGTCGAAAACACAGTCGACCGCAAACGCTATATTCTCTACGACGCAATTCGGGTGTGTCGCCGTCAATTGCAGGCAATCAAGCGCCGTTGGCTAACCACCACATCGCGGGAACAGAAAAATGCGCTCATCGCCGCGAACACCAGAAGGCGGCCGCTTATCAATAGTGCATTGTTGGATGACCAAGTGGTGAAAAAGCTTCTCGCTCGAGGTGTCAAGAGCCGCTACTGGCCAGGCAAAGATTTCACCCCGACCATCTACAACGGAAGCGTCGTAGTCTTCCGCGTCGCCAGACAGCTTTTCTATCGAATAAAAGACGAATCTCTTGGGTGGGCCAAGCGCGTACGTGGATCAGTCGAAATCATCCGGGTCCCCGGAACTCACGGCATCATCCTACGCGAGCCCGGTGTCAGCGTCGTTGCGCGCGAAATCGAAGCGAGAATCGACGAATATCTGGCCCGCAACGCCACTGACATGGAAATCGCGGCGCATCAGCAATAAGCTGAACCGCGCCGCGAGAATAATCCCTCAATCGCCGATCGACCTCCGCCGATGCGCAATGCTTCTCGGTTACGCGATATCCTTCGCGTACACCAGGTCACCAAGCGCCACAACCACCTTGCGCTGTCCGACATATGGGTCGCGTCCATGTGCCACCAGCATATTGTCCAAGGCCACCAGGTCGCCCACCTGCCACTGGAACCGCACCGCATTCCGCTCATACACCTCGCCAACGTGGTCCATCACCGCGTCTGGAATGGGCGACATATCGCCGAAGTACACATGGCGCGGCAGATCCTCTTCTTTGAAGATCGAGAGCAATGAGTTGCGCGTCTCTTCATCCACACAGTGAATATGGTGCAGCTGCACCTGATTGAAGAACGTCTTTTCCCCGGTCTTTGGATGGCGAATGACGGCACGGCACTTCTGCCGTATCCTCAGGAAGTCCTGCCCATGCCAATCGCATGTCATCCCTGATGCTGCGCAGGCTTTTTCTACCACAGCCTTATCGTCTGTCGAAAAGAACCGCTTCCAGCTCACGTCCAGACCCTCTGAGAAATTCCGAACGTATGTCAGTCCTTTCTCTTCAAACATCGTCCGCACTTCTGGATCGAGGTCGTTGTAAACCTTCCGGCAGTCCACGATCGGTGTCGCTCCACCTTGCTCTGCCACCGTCACGGTCATGAAGTTGATCTTGCTCGGCCACGAGCTCATGTGCGAGCTTTCATTGTGGTACAGGATCGACTTGTCGTTTGGGTAGGGAGTCGACGTATAAACCTTGCCGGCCACGCCCTCGCGCGGAAGATCACCATAATCTGCAAACAGCTCTTTGCAGATCGCACCGGCAATGCGTTCGTGGTCTTCAGCGCCCTTTAGCCCAAATCCGCGGAACAGGATTCCGCCGTGCAGGCACTGCTTCTCTGCAATGTACTCGCGCTTGCTGCGAGCCCAATCTGCCAGATCGACCTGCTCGGCAGCCGGCTCAATGATGAGCGGAAGCGGCTGGTCCGGCTGGAGTTGGCTCTCCTTCACGGGATTGAAATTCGTAAGATCGACCGCCTTCCGGCGGATGTCTCCTAGACTCTTGCGTAGCGCGGGTGAAGTAGACATGGCTGAACTCCTCAATTGGTTATCCCCGAATTGGGGTCAATATGTTTGAAAAGACAAATCGCACATCTTCTCGATTACAGTAAATGGCCTGTCAATACAATGTCACTTGCTGGTTGTGTGAGCCCTGTACGCCTGCCGAGCGGCGCGCTGAATCGGCGCGCTCGCCACAGCGACTGCACCACTCTCCCGCGCCACCTCCAACGCCGCGGCAAAGGAATCCAGAACCGGTACCTCGAACATCGTACGTAGCGGAATCTCCAGTTGAAACGTCTCGCGGATCCTTGAAATCACCTGTGTAG
>PLKU01000392.1 GCA_003140705.1 Acidobacteriaceae bacterium | reverse complement strand
CTATGCCCGACACACACCTAGAGTGTGATCAAGGCCACATGCGACCTCGCCCGCTGCACACTACGATGGTCAGGTCACAATGGTGGCGCCCTCCAGCAATTAATCCATCATTGGGGGTATTTGCAACTTGCTCGCGAGCAGAACCGTCCTATGAGTTCAGCTTGAAAGCAGGGCTTCATGGCACTTCAAGGCCAAGCAGGCACCGCACATCCTGCTGCATGCCCTTGTGCTGAATAGGCGATTGGATTTAACTTGGGTCCTGCTGGTGGCGTCGGTTCGCAAAGCCGGGTTCCGCGCGGCAGCTTACTGGTACCCCATACAACCGGCCGCCGGAGCCGAAAATGTTTCGGCAGCTTCAGTTCGGCCTCTGGTTCCTGGCTTCAAAGGCAGCCTTCATTTAGAGACACCTTTGACGCAGACCACGGTTGGCCAGAAAATAAGATTTTTTTGAGCCCGCGGGCAGATTTGTTCCCGCCGCTCCCAAGGAGAAGATGATGAAACGCAACCTTTCACTTTGGCTGGGCACGCTGGCATTCGCCCTCGCGCCCGCGCTTGCGCAGTTGGCCCCACCCAGCGGGCCTATGGGCAAGATTCACGGCCACGTTACCAATCCAACCGGGGCATCGCAGGCTGGCGGCACCGTGAGTTTGGTCGAGGTCGGCCGAGCTTCTGGCCCCGGACTGAGTCAATCTGCAACAGACAAGGGAACTTTCCAGGTTGACGCTAACGGCGACTATTCCGGGCCGGCCTCCCCAGGCTCCTACACCGCAGTCTACCGCTCGCCCGGCATGACGCCGGATAAGCAAGCAGACCACGTCGACGGTGTGAAGATTGTCGTCGGCCAGGACACCCAGCAAGACATCGACATGTCCCGCAAGGAATATGTTGACGCCCT
Source organism: Acidobacteriaceae bacterium (assembly GCA_003140705.1). Classification (GTDB taxonomy): domain Bacteria; phylum Acidobacteriota; class Terriglobia; order Terriglobales; family Acidobacteriaceae; genus Telmatobacter. Next base: position 6,119 of record PLKU01000392.1, on the reverse strand, counting down.
GCCCGCCGACCAGAGAAAGGAGCTCGAAGACCTCAGGAAGCACAACTCCGAGGCCATGAAGGCCAATGAGGTCATCAAGAATCTCAACGCCGACTTGAGGATTGTCACCCAGGACGTCAAGGATGCCGATGCTGCGCATGATGGTGCGGTTCAGGTCCTCGGACCAACCGCTTCCCGCCCCGATCTCGATGCCAAGGAAGCAGAAATCAAGACCGCGAAGTATACCGAGATCGAAACCCTCATGCTCAGGGACACTGCGGCCAAGCCTGACGCTTCCATCCTGTGGGCTCAGTTGGGACTAGCACAGGTCGGCTTGAAAAAGTACGACGATGCCATCACAACGTATAAAAAGGTCCTTGATCTCGAGTCCACATCAAAGAAACCGAATCCCCAGGTCCAGGGCCTGGCAGAAAGCGGATTGGGCGAGATCTATGCACGCCAGGGTAAGGTTCAGGATGCGAACGCTGCCTATGACGCAGCGGCCAAAGCCAATCCCACCCAGGCTGCCTTCTACCTGAAGAACGAAGCCGTCATCTTCTTCCAGATGAACAACGGCGATGCCCAGGTTGCCGTGGCCAACGAAGCCATCGCAGCTGACCCCAACCAACCACTGCTCTACTACCTCAAGGGCCAGGGACTTATTCAAAAGGCCACCCTTGACCCCAAGACGCAGAAGATCGTCGCGCCTCCGGGTTGCCTTGAGGCCTACCAGAAGTACCTTCAACTTGCACCCGACGGCCCTTATGCAGCTGAAGTAAAGGGCATCATTGCAGGCTTCGATCAGAAGCTCGACAACAGCTACAAAGCTCCCACACCCAACAAGAAGAAAGGCAGCTAGTTTTACGGCCTCTATTCACCAAGGGCGTCCGCCGCGGCGGACGCCCTTGTTTTTTTGCACCTGTGCATTCCGCCCGCGTTCCCGCCTTCGCGACCCTCTACAATCCAATCCATGAGCACCGCTCTCCCCAGCTACGATGAAGCTGCCGCGCTGGTTGCCCACCACGTTGCAGGACTTGCCCGATTGCAGCCATCGATCCAGAGCGTCAAGCTTGCAGCAGGAGCCGGTCGCATCCTTGCCCTGCCCCTGCGCGCTGATCAGGATCTGCCGCCCTTTGCGCGATCCACACGCGACGGCTTCGCATGCCGCGCAATGGAAGCCTCAAAACAAGCGCCGCTCAAGCTGGTCGGCGCCACACGCGCCGGAGATGCACCCGCCGGGCCGCTCTCCAAACATGCTGCATGGGAGATCATGACTGGCGCACCGGTTCCAGCAGGGGCAGATGCGGTCATGATGATCGAACACGTCAGGATCGATCACGCAACCGTGGGAGGTGCGCAGGTCAGCCTACTTCCTCCGCGCAAATTGAAACCTGGTGATAACGTAGTAGAGCGAGGCGCGCAAGCTCGCAGCGGCGACGAGCTTCTGCCCGCGGGAACCGCCATCCACTCTGCGCAAATTGCGCTTGCCGCCGCTTGCGGCTACTCCACGCTTGAAGTCTTCGCTCGTCCGCGCGTGGCCATTCTCACCACCGGTGACGAACTCGTGCCCATCAAATCCACGCCCGCACCCGGACAGATCCGCAACTCCAACGCGCCTATGTTGGCTTCAATGGTGGCTGCCGCAGGCGGTGACCCTTGGGTCTTGTCCACCGCCGCTGACAACGCTCAAGCTCTCGATCGCGCCCTCGCCCGTGCGGCAGAGGCTGATCTGCTCATTCTCTCCGGCGGTGTCTCTGCCGGAAAGTTCGACCTGGTCGAGCCCGCCCTCGCTCGAGCAGGCGCGCGCTTCCACTTTACCGGCGTCCGCATTCAACCCGGCAAACCCCTTGTTTTCGGCGACCTGCCAGTCAGGGGCGCGCGCGCCATCCAAAGCGAGCGCAGTACGACGTGCTTCTTCGGGCTTCCCGGCAATCCCGTCTCTTCCGCAGTCACCTTTCTGCTCTTCGCTGCGCCGGTACTGGCCGCGCTTGCGGGCAGTTGTGTAACCGGCCCACGCTTCGCCCTCGCGCGCCTCTCTGCGGAAACCGACAAGCACGGTAAGCCCGGACTCACCCGCTTCCTGCCCGCGTTCTGCACCTTCGGTCAAATCGCCGGCGCCCGGCCTGAAGTCAAACTCGTCTGCTGGCATGGTTCAGGAGACATCGCCGCCCTGGCTCGTTCCAACTGCTTCCTGGTCGTACCTGAAGACACTTCCAGCCTTCAGGCGGGCGCAATCGTTCGCATTCTGCTGACCTGAGGACCACATGCCCAAACCCTCGAAACCGCATCTCTCCCACTTCACCGCATCCGGCCACGCCGCCATGGTCGATGTCAGCGCCAAGCAGCCCACCCGCCGCACCGCCGCTGCCTCCGCATTTGTCGAGCTGTCCGCAGCCGTCCTCTCCGCTCTCCCCGACAATCCCAAAGGCAACCCGCTTGAGGTGGCTCGTTTCGCCGGAATTCAGGCCGCCAAGCGCACCGCAGATCTCATCCCCATGTGCCATCCCCTCCCGCTCACTCACGTAGACGTTCAGGCGGAAATTGTGACGGGAGGCGTGCGCATCACAGCAACCGCAGCGACCACCGGTCCCACCGGCGTAGAGATGGAAGCTCTCACCGCCGCCTCCGTAGCCGCGCTCACCGTCTACGACATGACCAAGGCCCTCGACAAATCCATCGTTATTCGCAACATTCAGCTAGACAAAAAATCCGGTGGCAAAAGCGGAGATTTCACCAGACCCCGCCGCGCCTGATCTGATTGGGCGGCGTCAATCGTGTAAAGTCATGCGCATGATCAAGCTCGGCCATGCACTGCTCGGACTGAACCAGGGCCGCCTGCGCGCACACAGTCATTGCGCCCAGAATCGCGCAGAACTCCGGAGCAGTTCTCAGTATGGCTGCTTCTATTGTCTCGCGATCTTTCCGCCAACTGACGTCACAGAATGGGTGGGCGGCGAAGATACAGCATTGTGCGCGAAGTGCGGAATTGATTCAGTCATTGGCTCCGCTTCGGGATATCCGATCACCGTCGAATTTCTTCAACGCATGCATGACTATTGGTTTTGACCGGGCGAGCCCAAGGCGCGCTATCGGATACTAAAGAACTTCACCAGGACTTCAACCAAATGGCCTTCCCCAACCCCGCCAAACGTACTACGATTCTCCTTCCGCCTGAAGGAGGCTTCATGCCGCGCTCCGCCATCCTCATCTCCATCCTCGCCTTCACTGCCATCGTCCCACTCGCTGCCAACGCCCAATCCGTCTCCGTGTACCAGACCACCCCGNNCGCAGCGCGCCACTTTGCATTTCTCCACAAATTCCACCGCCAAGCTACCCATCCCGCTCATCACCGTCGACGACGCTCAGCGCTTCCAGGAGATCGACGGTTTCGGCGCCTCGCTCACTGACGCGGCTGCCTGGCTCTTCGCCAAAAAACTCACCCCGGCCCAAACTGACGCCGCCTTCAAAATGCTCTTCAGCCGCAAGGATGGCATCGCCCTCAGCTTTCTCCGCCAGCCAGTCGGCTCCTCAGACCTTGCCGTAACCTTCTACTCCCTCGACGATCTCTGCGAGCAGGCAGCTAAGGCCTGCACCACCCCTGCGGGTGTCACAGATCACAACCTCGATCACTACTCCCTTCAGCACGATCAGGAGTACATCCTGCCTCAGCTCAAGAAAGCCCTCGCCATCAACCCCTCCATCCACGTGATGCTCACGCCGTGGAGCCCGCCCGGCTGGATGAAGTCCTCCGGCACCATGCTCGGTTCCAATGCGGAAACCAAGGAACCCTCCAGCCTGCGTCCTGATGCGTATCCCGCGTTTGCCAATTACCTCGTAAAAACTGTCCAGGGCTATCAGGCAGCCGGCGTGCCGGTCTACGCTCTCAGCGTGCAGAACGAGCCCCTCTACGCCCCGCCCACCTACAGCGGGATGCAAATGCTGGCCACCGAGCAAGCCACCTTCTTTGCCGACGCGTTGGGCCCAGCGCTTTCTGCCGCGCACCTCAATGCCAAGGTCATGGCATACGACCACAACTGGGATCGACCAGACTACCCTGAAACGGTCTTCAAAAATCCCAAGGCCTACGCGCTATCCGCGGGAACCGCCTGGCACCACTACGGCGGCAGTCCCTCCATCATGACCAAAAATCATGAGGAGTTTCCGCAAAAGGATCAGTGGGTGACCGAATCGAGCGGCGGGGTTTGGCAGAAGGGCAATGTCCTGGTGGAGGAAGCAGCGGAGTTGATCGCCGTAACCCGCAACTGGGCAAAGAGCTACGTACTCTGGGCGCTCGCCACTGATCAGAACCACGGACCGTTTGTCGGCGGCTGCGGCACTTGCCGTGGTCTGGTCACCATCGACGTCTCCGCGCCGGAAAGAGCCACCGTCAAGCCCGAGCTCGATTATTACGTGCTCGGCCACGCCAGCAAGTTCCTGCTCCCCGGCGCGGTCCGCATTGCATCAAATGAACCCGCAGGAACGGAACTCAAAGACGTGGCCTTCCGCAATCCCAACGGCACTGTCGTGCTGTACACGTTGAATGCCGGCACCAAGGGTCAGGATCTGCGTATAGAATTCCACGGCAAAACCGTGGCCACCACCCTTCCTGCTGGTGCAGTGGCCACGTATGTCTGGAAGCCGTAATCCGTCGTGCACTCTTAGTTTGCCGACGGCGGCGTTGCGCCTGCTGGCGGTGCCCCTGCCGGCGGACGCGGGCCGCCATGCTCGTCGGGAATTACGAACGGCTCGGGGCTCAGGTGGCCGCGATGGCAAGTGCCGCAAGTGACCATCATGCCTGAATTGTCGACCTTGCTAATGTAATTCTTGTTGATTTCTTCTGCCATCAGAATCATCAGGCGAGCTGTCTTTTTTTCCGGTTTGGAGTCGTCGGCAAAGTTGATCTGCGGCCGCCCATTCGGGCCCAGATTGTTGGGATCCGCTGTGTGGCAGGTGTCGCAGTGTGAGCCCAGCGATCCTGAAATCTTCTCCATGATCTCGTGCACCTGCTGCCCTGTCAGGTCCTTGGGCAGCGCCTGCAGATTAGTTGGTGCAGGAAAGCTGCGCATTTGCATCGGCGGACTGCCGGCAGGCGGTGCAGTTTGAGGGGCTTGGGCGACCGCCGTCAGAGCGGAAACAGCCACAACAAGCAGAGCCGTTGCAGCAATGGGGAGAGACAAAAAGGTAGGCTTCAAGGGAAACGTGACCTCGCAAAGTGATATTTCTGATGGACGGAATTCTACCCGAGAAGGACGCGTTTGCCGATTAAACTCTTTGGCCCGGAGACACAAGTGTGCCCCATCAAGGCAAAGCGCAGGGGCCAGTCGACAGCTTCGTGGATGCCGATCCGAGCCGTCACCAGTACCTCGCCCACCGCAAAGCCATCGTCGCGAATCTGCAGCGCCGAGCCAGAATCGGTCAGGTCCACGCCATTGTGGCCCGGCCTCGTGAGCCCCAGTGCCTGGCACAGCCTGCTTGGTCCAGAGGTCAGCAGTCGAGCCGCCGCTCCCGCCTCAAGTCCCCGATTCACGGCCATTTGCGCCAATCCCATCACCGGCTCCAGAGCCCGCAGCAGCACGCACCCCGCATGCCCCTCCACCTCGCAGGAGACGTTCATGCAGGAATACCGGCCGTAAATTGCATAGACATAAGCGTGTCCCGCGGGTCCAAACAAAACGCGGTTCCGGGGTGTAGGACCGCGATGGGCATGTGCCGCAGGATCAGGCGGATCGTTGTGCGGTCCCAGGTAGGCCTCAACCTCCACAATCCTCCCGGCCAAAACCCCTCCCGGCGTATAACAGGCCAGTACCTTCCCTAGGAGCCTCGGACCCACCCTCTCCGGCGACGCCTCAAAGAAGCCCCGCGGAAGCGGATGACCCAACTCGAAGCCCCATCCTGCAAGCAGGGTGCCCCATCCTTCGAGCGCTCGTTGCTCGAAGAGTGGGATGGGGGCATCCTCACCCGCTCGCCACGCTATTTGTGCGTTTTCTTCCATTCCTTGATTAGGGCAAGCACTTCCTCGGCATGACCTTCCGGCACAACATTGGGGAAGATGTGCAGCAGCGTCTGGTCCGGCCCAATCAGGAATGTCGTCCGCGCAATGCCCCACACTTTCTTCCCATACATGTTCTTTTCCTTCATCA
>PLKU01000570.1 GCA_003140705.1 Acidobacteriaceae bacterium | reverse complement strand
CCGCCGAGGAGTTGCGCCGCTACATGAAAGGCGAGCCGCTGCACAACGTTGTCCAGGCTGCAATTTAGCTAAGTGAATTTCTTGACTCGATTTGCAGATCATTACCCTTTGCCATCGCATAATGAAAGAGTCGACAGGAAAACCACAGAAGGGCAGGAGCAGGACCCCCTACCCCCTCCCATTTGCCGCGTAACACCTTGAAACAAAATATGTTAAATATAGAATGTGGCGAAGAAGCGGCGGAAAAGCGCCACGTTCTGCCTCAGATTCGGGGCAGTCACCCTCGAGCGGCTGACTGATTTCTTGTTGGTTACACCCGAGCCATGAAGCAACGGATCATGGTTGTCTTAACTCAACCGAAGCCGCAGCACGCCGCCAATCCACCAACCCGATTACCGCCAAAATCACCAGCAGCAGATATAGCAATGCCGTCGGCCAGAGATTTTTGTAGAGATACTCTCCGATATAGATCGCATCCACCGCAATCCACAGCCACCAATTCGCCGTATGTTTGCGCGCCTGCCACCAACTAGCCACCAGGCTGTAGCTGGCTAATGCTGCATCAAGGTGGGGCAGCGCCGCTCCCACACGCACCATCAACCATCCCAGCAGCACCGCTCCAACTGCGCCCGCGGCCAGCCCCGCAACCCAGCCTTGCAGTCCCAACGGAACCACGCGCACTTCGCCCTCTTCGCGCACGCCGCGCCACCAGTGCCACCATCCGTAAAGCGTGAAGGCTACAAAGAAGACCTGCAGCAGCGAATCGGAGAAAAGCCGAGCTCGATAGAAGACCAGGAGGTAGAGAAAATCCGCCGCCAGCACCACCGGCCAGCAGATCAGCAAGCGGCGCGTCGTCAGCCAGATCCCAACCAGCGTCGTCAGAAAGCCCGCAACCTCAAGCCAGTTCGCCGCAAGATAGTTGGCGATCGAACTCCAACTCATCGGCGCGGAACTCCTTGCGCTTTCTGCGCCCGCTCAGCTTCCCACATGCGCAGCGCATTGAGCAGCTTCTCGCCGCCCGCACTATGGAACCAGCGCGAATGTCCCACCAGCCATCCGTCGCAGGCCATCAGCGCCTGGTCTTCACGTTGCAGCACGCTCAGAAAATAGTCGGTTTCCGACAACGCAAACTCCGCGTGGCACGATGCGGTCATCGGCGCCAGCGCCGCAGCTTCCTCGTCCGAAAGGAGCCGGACCGACTCATAACCCTCCAGCAGCGCGTGTAGATGATCCAGGTGCACCGGCACATCCTCAGGGTGTGCCGGGTCTTCGACGAGCGCAAGCCACTCGACGATGTTGCGCTCGATCGCGTGGGCCAGATCGTGCACCGCATTGGTGCGGTCGGCCAGCCCAAAATCAATGATTGCCGCAGCCTTTGCCTCGCTGCCGTCATCGCTCCACAGCAGGTTTGAAGCGTGCAGGTCATTGTGCGTCCACAGCGGAGCAAGCGCAGGCAACAGCGGCAGCAGTTCCGTATGAAACGGCTCCAGCAACTCCAGTGCCTCCTCGCAGCAATTCCGCAGCCCAACATAATCCAGGAGCACAGGCCGCGCCTCCAGATAGCGCTCCATCTCCGCCCGCGGATCCAACGCCGCAAAAATGGTAAAGCTGGCCACCAGTGGTCGCGGGCCACGGCGCGGCGCTGCAAATCCCTCCGCCGCTAGATGCAACCGCGCCAGCGCCTGCCCCGCAGAGTGCGCATGCGCCGAGGTCCGGAAGGGCGTCCACGACAGCGCGTCCTCATACAGATCGACGCCATCGGGCGCTTCATGCACCTCGTACGTCCACTGGCCCTTCTCAACCGCTGTCTCGCCGAATGCAGCGCAATACACAAGCGGCACCGCCGCGCCATGGGCACGCAGATGCGCAAGAAAGCGATGCTCCTCGTGCAAGCCTTCTGCATCGCGCACGCTCCGATGATGGCGCTTGATAAAGACACGCCGTCCCCGTGTCCTCACCACGCTTGCCGCCGAAAACGGTCGCGGACTCACAGACAATATCTCAACTGGCCCATTCAGACCTGGATACCGGCTCAACAGCGTCCGCACCTCCGCAACATCCAGTGGAACCCAATCCGGTTCCACCAGCGTGCCGTCCATCCCGTGCGCCTTTGGCATTGTGCCCATAGCCGCTAGATCCTCTCTGAACCTAAAAAGTGTAGTGGGCTGACAACCGTACCGTCGTCGGCGCACCCAGGTGAATAAATGTGTCGCCGTAATTCGCTCCCGTGTCTTTCCAGTAGCGCTTGTCGGTGATGTTGTCCGCGTAGAGCCTCAGCGTCATTCGGCCTTCCTCGCTTCCGGGTGTGTAGCGCACGCCCAGGTTGAACAGGTTGTAGCCAGGCACAGCCACTAGATCATCGCGCGTAGCTTCCTTGCGCCCCGTGTAGCCCCAACCCGGCATCAGGTGCAACCCATGGGCGTGAGGAATCCCAATGTCAGCAAAAGTTGCTGTGCGCAGGTGCGGCACATTCAGCACTTGCTTGTNNCCGTTCCGTCTGAAAGCGCGCGAATGGCCGCCGCCGAAGCCGTCAACCGCAGCCAGCTCGCAGCCTTACCCTCCGCATTCACTTCGATCCCGTCATGCGTCTCGTGGCCCTCCGACTCAAAGCACAGATCCCCTGTTCCATTAAACTCATCTGCCGTGCAGAAGTTGTCCGGCATTTGAATAGCTTTTGGATAAAAGAATGGTGCCCGCATGTGGAAAAGGGCGCCGGTCAGCAGGATGCGCTGGCCCGGCTGATACTTCGCGCCCACCTCAGCCTGCCGCGTCATGAAGGGCGCCAGGAACTGATTCGCGTTGTACACCCACCACGGACCCTGCGGTCCCAGCGAAAGCAGCACTCCATAATTTCCATAGAGTCTCAGGTTGCTCAACGGGGTAAAGGTAATCGCGTACTGCGGTAGCCAGATGTGCTTGTCGGTGCTTGTCGGCGGCGTTGCGGGGCTGGTTGCAGTCAGCGAGTAGTTATTATCGCGCAGCGAGTCGAAACGCCCTCCCGCAAGCAACTGAATGTGACCGGGAAGATGAATCCTGTCCTGCACAATCGCCGCCGATTGATGATTGTCCTCCCACAGCGTGCGTGGCCCGGCCGATTGAAGCGGGTCCTCAAGCGAAGCAGATGTTCCCAGTGGAACCGTCACATCAGGCTGATAGATATTCTCCGAGCCCACGTACGTGTACACGGCCCCATCCTGCACATTGGTAGCCGCATTTGCCGGCGGTGCTCCCGGCTGCTGCACGCTCCGCAGGAACAGCTCGCCTCCGCCCACTATGTCCTGGCTAATGGCTCCAGTCTTGATGTGCCCGGTCAAAAGCGCCTCGGCCTGTGCGTCGATGCGCAGCTCGCCGGGGTCGCGATAGTCGTAAATGTCATAGCCGCCATCTGGCGCGAAGAAGTAAGACGGCGCACTCCCGCCGCTCCCCGTGCACAGCGCCTCATACGAGCACCCATACGCGTACACCACGTTGTCATCGATCAGCGAGTGGCTATAACTCACTGCGGCGAAAGCTCGCCACGCAGGCGTCACATCGTAATCGAACCGCGCATTGGCATTCATCGTGTCGAAGGTGTTGGGCTTGGCCCACGGCTGTTCGCCAAGCATGGTCGATGGATGAATCTCACTCAGGTCCGGCAACTCAGTTCCGCCCAGGAGTTGATAACCGCAGACCGAACGCTCCACCTTGTGCTGGTACTCGTAGTCGCCCTTCAAAATCGCCTTCGGACTCATCTTCCAATCCGCCGCGCCCGCGCCAACTGCGCGCNNACGCCTACCCGCTTCTGATTCCCGAAAATACCTCCAATATCCGCCGCACCATAAGCGCTCCCACGATGATCGGTGGCAAGATCGATCGCCTTGATCACTGCCGGCCGCTTCGTCACGTAGTCGATGAGCCCACCGCCCGAGGCCACGCCACTCTCCACTCCGGCGATTCCTTTCAGAAATTCGACGCGCTCCTTGTTTTCCAGCGGAACATCCTGCTCGCCGGCAACGGTCATGCCATTGATCTGCAAACCCGTGGCTAGGTCGATCGGGAATCCACGAATTTCAAAGTCGCCGTAGTAACCCACTGGCGCGTAGTCCTCGCCAATTGACGCGTCGTTCTTCACCACGTCTGAGAGCACGCGCGCCGCCTGGTCGGTGAGCAAGTCGCGGGTAACAACCGTCGCCGAGAGCGGCGTCTCTTTCAGCGTTTCGCCGTCCAATGTGCCCACCGTGACCGCTTCAGGAAGATAGTTATCCTTCACTTCGCCATGTACGATGACGGTCGTGGTCACCGGCTGCACCGCCGGCTTTGCCGCAATGGCAGCCGGAGTCGTTCCAGCAGACGGCGCACTCTGCGAAAATGCGCAAACCGAAGCGGCCAGGCACCAGGCCAGCATAAGCACGCCTGCACAGAGCACAACGCGTGACAAGGCGCGGCGGGGAATTGACTGAAGTGTTTTTTGTTTTTTAACTGTGACTCCGTGCATAGGCTCCCCTTGTTTCCAACTGAATGAAACAAGAGAACTCACACTGGGAATCGAGGAAGAAGGCCATTCGGCTTCGAAAGCTTCCCACGCCGGCATTATCCGGATCGGGTTCTAGGGTATCTTCTCAGCCCCACTCTGTGGAGCACCCCTGTTTCAATAACCTGATTGAAACACTCCCGGCACTGAAATGCAAATGAGCCCAATCCACCGGCTGGCTACTTTCCAGTTCCCTCAGTGATCGTCACAATCCTGTCCACGCCAGGCACAGTGAACTTCTCCACGTTGCCGCTGGGCCAATGCACTTCGATCGCATCCACCGTCGTAGCTTGTCCCAGGCCAAAGTGCGGCCGCGGATCGTTGCTCGACAAATAACTTCCGCCGCTCAACACATCCCCGCGCTGTTTCATGCCATTCGCAGTCACATAGACCGTAGCGCCCACTGCATCGCGCGGACTCTTCGGTCCGCCCACCAGCTTCAACTCAAGCCAGTGATTCTTGTCCGGATTCACATTGCGGAGTAACACCGGATGGCCGTCCATGACGTTGATCACCGCGTCCAGCTTGCCATCGTTGAACAGGTCACCCACAGCCATGCCCCGCCCCGGAACAACCACCGCGAGGCCGGAACCCTCCACCGCCGGAACCACCTCAAACCTCTTGCCTTCCACGTTGTGGAAGAGCATGGGCCGCTGCGCCCACGTCGTTCCCCAAGAGTATTTGTCCGCCTCGGGATAAACGTGGCCATCGGACATCAGCAGATCTTTCCAGCCGTCATTGTCGTAGTCCAGGAATGCGTCGCCCCAGCTCAGGAAGGGAACTGAGATCTCCGCGATGCCTAACTGGTAGCTGATATCGGTCATGTTGCCGTCGCCTTCGTTGCGGTAGAAAGGCTTGTAATCATCAGAGAAAGTCGTGTCGAAGACGGAGAGCTGCCCGTTGTTCTGATAGTCGCCCACGGCAATGCCCATGGATGCGGTTTCGCGCCCCGCCTCATTCAGCGCAAAACCCGATGCATAACTGACGTCCTCAAAAGTCCCGTCGCCCTTGTTCAGATACATATAGTTCGGCGTCGAATCGTTGCCCACCAGCAGGTCGATCTTCCCGTCGTTGTTGATGTCCACAAACACCGCGCCCAGGCCGTAGTAACCGGGCTTGTCTGCCACGCCCGTCTTCTCGCTCACGTCTGTAAACGTGCCGTCGCCGTTGTTGTGGAACAGGTGATCCGGCTCGCCTTGCAGGCCGCGGGGTCCACACGCCACCGGTTCGCCGCGGAACGTGCAGAACGCATTGTTGCCTCCGTTCTCTTTACTGTTGGGAAGATTGTTGCGATCCCAATGAATATAGCCCGCGACAAACAGGTCCAGCCTCCCGTCGCCGTCGTAGTCTCCCCATGTCACACCCGTCGACCAGTTCCCAAGCTGCACTCCGGCCTGCTCGGCTACATCCGTAAACGTCCCATCGTGATTGTTTCGATAGAGCCTGTTCTTTCCGTAGTTGGAAACATAGATGTCTGGCCAACCATCATTGTTGTAGTCGGCGATGGCCACGCCGAATCCCCAGCGGTCGTTGGTTACGCCGGCCTTCGCGGCCACGTCGGTGAATGTCCCGTCGTGGTTGTTGTGGAACAGTGCGGCGTGAGGCGGAGTCTCCTTGCCATCGAGCGCGTTCACGGTTGAACCATTGACGACATAGATGTCGAGCCAGCCATCGTTGTCGTAGTCCA
>PLKU01000449.1 GCA_003140705.1 Acidobacteriaceae bacterium | reverse complement strand
TGGCCAGGGCGATGGCCTCCTCAACGGCGCCAACAACGACGCCGGGGTCAATGCCCTTTTCCTGGCTCAAGAGCTCGATGCTTTGATACAAAACGCTGCTCGCCATACTTTGCTTGCTCTCTCAGTTGTGGGTCGGCACGATCTCAGCTTGCGGCCCGCACCGGTTCTGTTGGGTTAAATTTCCGGTACGAGTTGCGCCTTTTCGATGTTGTCCAGCGCAATCTCGACCGTGCTTACGCCTGTCTTCTTTGTCTTGCTGTTCTGCTTGACCGCGTTGAGGTCGAGCGTAATGGTCNNCGAAATGGTTTTTCCTGCTTCCGAACCGGCTACCAGTCGGCCTTGCCAGTGCCGGTTGTTGCGAATCGGCTCAAAGGTCTGGACTTTCACCAGGCATCCTGCGAACCGATGAAACTCTTCGGGCTTGCTCAGCTTGCGATCCAGGCCCGGAGAACTGGCTTCCAACGTGTACTCTGCTTCAGGAATCAGTTCTTCTACATCCAGCAAAACACCAAAGTCGCGGCTAAAACTGGCGCAATCTTCGTGGGTGATGCCGGAAAGCTGCCCCACCCTCAGAGTGCCTTCNNGAGCCCGGCTTCAATTGCCGCCTTGAGTTGAGCGCGGCCCTCGGCATTCTTCTCAAGATAGATGCGGAGGGTACGCTCCTTTGCCGGGCCGATGAACTCGATGTCCACCACGTCGAGCCCATGTGAGGCGGCCACCCTTTGTGCTGCCGATCGAATTTCGTCCAGCTTAACTGCCATTCGTTCCCAACACCTGTGCGATGCAGAATCGCTCGCCAGGGTCCCCGCCAATCTGGCGGTTTTTTGACCTGAAAATTGGCCCAAATAAAAAGTGGGCTATAAGCCCACTCATCTCTCCGCCAGCCGGCCTACCCACGACAACCATGGCGGACAAATTCGTCTGCATCGTTATCATACGGTGAAATCCAGGGAAAATCAACCGCCCGCGGAGGGGCGGGCGCCGCTTTCGCGGCCGTACGGTTCGGCGGATATCCGGGCAGCGCATGATCCGGATGTGAATATGCAATTTATGTTCGCTTGGCGATAGTTGTATATACGATCGCGAGAGTAACTCAGGCTGCGATTAAGCCCGGTGCTAGACTCAGCACTATCTATGGCAGCCTCTCGACCTACTCATTCGCCGCATTCGTCTTTGCCGGGGGCAAAGGCTGCAGAGACGCGGACCGCTCTGTTGAAGCGGGCCGCGCGGGATGCGATGGACTACCTGGAGGGTCTGGACAAGCGGCCGGTTGCGGCCACGCCAGAGGCGATTGCTGCGCTGAACGCTTTGCGGGGACCACTGCCGCCGGGGCCGACCAGCGCTGAGACGGTGCTGCATCTGCTTGATACCTACGGGTCGCCGGCGACGATGGCGCAGGCGGGCGGGCGCTTTTTCGGCTACGTGATTGGCGGCAGCCTGCCGGCGTCCCTGGCGGCGGGTTGGTTGGTAAGCGCCTGGGATCAGAATGCGGCTACGTTTGTGGCGTCGCCCGCGGCAATCGTGCTGGAAGAGATTGCCCTTGAATGGGTGCGTGATCTGCTGGCGCTTCCGGAGGGAACCGGGGGAGCGGTGGTAACTGGGGCAACCATGGCCAACTTGTCCGCACTGGCGGCGGCTCGGCATGCGCTGCTGGCGCGCGCCGGGTGGGACGTGGAGGCCGACGGGCTGTTTGGGGCTCCGGAGATCAGGGTTGTGGTTGGCGAGGAGGCACACCCTTCTCTTTTTAAAGCACTTGGATTGTTGGGCTTGGGGAGGAAGAGGGTGGTGCGCGTGCCGGTAGACGGCCAGGGCCAGATGAAAGCGGATGCACTGCCCCACCTGGATGCGCAGACGATCCTCTGCTTGCAGGCGGGGAATGTGAATACAGGCGCCTTCGATCCGGCGGCGGCGATTTGTCCTGCGGCGCGAGCGGCGGGAACCTGGATTCATGTGGATGGGGCCTTTGGGTTGTGGGCGGCGGCTTCGCCGGAATATCGCAAGCTGACAAAGGGATTTGAGCTTGCCGACTCCTGGGCGACGGATGGGCACAAATGGCCAAACATTGGCTACGACTGTGGCATTGCGCTGGCGCGGGACCCGAGTTTGCTGCGGGCGGCCATGTCGATTCGTGCTTCCTACCTGGCCATGGGAGAGCAGCGTGAACCCTCGGACTACAATCCTGAGCTCTCGCGGCGAGCGCGTGGCGTGGAGCTTTGGGCGGGGTTGCGGTCTCTGGGGCGGTCGGGGATGGCCGAGATCATCGAGCGGACGTCCAGCCACGCGCGGCGCTTTGCCGCTGGGTTGAGGGCAGCGGGCTACGAGGTGCTAAACGACGTGGTCATCAACCAAGTGCTGGTTTCCTTTGGTTCAGCGGAGCGGACGTTGCGGACCATTGAACGCCTCCAGGCGGAAGGGACCTGCTGGTGCGGGTCGACCAAATGGCAGGGACACACCGCAATGCGAATCAGTGTCTCGTCCTGGGCCACAACGAAGGAAGATGTGGAGCGGAGCCTGGCAGCGATGTTGAATGCCGCTGAGGAGTAGCGCCGGAGGAAGCTGGTCGACGCACCCGCCGACTCGCCAATCCGGAGGGCATTGGGCCACCGGTTTCTGCCGTTTGCAGGGTGATTTCTGTCCTCTGTCCCCAAAGCGCTATTGCTTGTTGACACCGAAGGGGAATATGCCTTTGAGTGGGAGACTCTCGGCCGAGATGTTCCGGATGATGTTTCCTGCCGATAAGAGGAACGATGCGCACACCTATACAGCGCGTGTTCTTGACGCTGGCCGCCACGCTTGTGGCAGCGGTGTGCGGGATGCTCATGACATTTGTGCTTGAGAGTGTCCTTGTATTTGAGTCGGCCGAAGGCAGGCTGGGACAAGATAGCGTACAACTGCTTAGAGAAGTTAGCGCCATTCTGAACGAGTCGCACAGTGTGCTGCGAACCATGAATGCTTCGCAGGCCGGCTTCTGCTCCGACGCGGAAATCGCCTCATTCAGCAAACTTCTTTTCACCTCGCAATTCTTGCGGGATGCGGGGCGCATTCGTAACGGAAAGATTGAGTGTTCTGCGGCCCTGGGCAGAGAAAACCTGCCGCAGAAGGAATACACCCCATCCGCGACAATGCCGGATGGTTCGAGCCTTTACGGAGACATCTCACCGTATCAGCCCCACGAGATGGGAGCTCTCGGCCAGCGAATCGGCGAATCTTACGGAGTCCTTGATCCTTATGAGTTCAAGCGGCTGGATTCGATCAGCGTGAACCGGTCCGCCACCGTGATCGACTCGGTCAATCATCAATTCCGCCATCCAGGACGCGTGCCCCCTGCGTTGGATGGTGTTGTTTACGACAGGAACTGGGGTGGACGGGTGGGAAGCTATCTGATGGCGACGCGCTGTGCGCCGCACTATCCGATTTGCATGACGACCTACGTTCCGATTCCGCAGGTAATGCAAGCCAAGCGCATTCAACTGATCAGTTACACATCTCTAGGCGGGATTGCCGGCGCACTGTTCGGCTTGGCAGTGTCCCAGCTTTACAGGCGCAACCGCAGCGTAGTGCAGCAGCTTCGCCGCGCGATTGCCCGAGACAAGTTGCGCATGGTTTATCAACCCATTGTGAATCTGGCCAGCCGGAGGATCGTTGGGGCAGAGGCTCTGGTGCGATGGACGGATGAAGAAGGCTTTGCTGTGGGGCCGAATATTTTCGTCAAGCTTGCGGAGGAGCGGGGCTTTGTTGGGGCTCTTACCAAGCTGGTGGTGCGACACGCTTTGCACGACTTTTCGAAGACTCTCCGCGCCCATCCGGATTTTCGGCTGAGTGTCAACGCGGCTGGCGCTGACCTGGCCGATCCCGCGTTCCTGCCCATGCTGCAGCGCGAAGTGCACCAAGCGGATGTTCCGGCGCAGTGCCTCGCGATTGAGATCACTGAGAGCAGCGCCGTCAAATCGCAAATGGCCATCGAAACGATCCACCGCCTGCGCGAGCAAGGGCATAGTGTTCACATCGACGACTTCGGCACCGGTTATTCAAGCCTGTCGTACCTGAACGATCTTTCAGTTGACGCCATCAAGATCGACAGGTCGTTTACGCAGTCGATTGGCACCGGGTCAGTGATTGGCTCCATTCTGCCGCAGATACTTGCCATTGCCGATTCCGTGGAGATGGATGTGATCGTGGAAGGAATTGAGACCGAAGAACAGGCGAACTACTTTGCCAATGCCGATGGGCGGATCCTGGCCCAGGGTTGGTTGTTCGGGCACCCTGTCCCGCCGGACGAATTCCATCGAATTGCGACCGAAGACGAAGAAAAGCAACTGGTTCCCATGACGTGGGCTTAGTCGTAGTGCGGGAGCATAAGCTCAGACCGTCTGGCGATACCACTTCAACATATGGTTTTTGAATACCCTGCGCAGTTTCTCCCAAGTCTGAACGACTCCACAAAAGGCGTAAAACAGTCCCCCGAAGGCGTCATTGCCTATCGTGGTCATGGAGGATTAACCCTTGAAGAGGATTCCCTTCGTGTATGCAAACTGCGCCTGAGGTGTATCGGCTGAAGCTCGAACACAGTCGTTCCTATGAAGCATACAAACAAACAACGGGTTTGGATTGGTCGTTTGGCCATCGTGGTGGTGGCGGCCTGCGGGGTGGCCGTTGGCCGCTTTATTGGCTGCGCTCTCGCGCTTAGCCTTGCTCAAGGCTGGCTGGCACAATATGCGGCGCGCATCGTAGCGCAGAGCGACGATTCCTCAAAAGAAGCACGTAGTGTCCTGGCTGTCCTGCAGGATTCGCCATATCCATTTTGCTCAGACGCAGAAATCGCCTCTTTTCGGGAGTTGGCATTCCGCTCGGAGTTCCTGAAAGACGCCGGACGCATGGACGGCGGGAAGATCGACTGTTCAGCCAGCGCAGGTCGCCCGCTGCGGTCCATGGGGCAGTTCAGACCGGAAGCTCCTGAGCAGGACGGCACGATCGCCTACCGAAACCTTGTCCCGATCGGGGACGCGAGGCTGAAGCGGGCCGGTTTGCAACTCGGCGACGCTTTCGTCGTCTTCAGTTCACAGATTCCTGGACGCCTCGGACCGATTCCCATGGACTACAGGGAAACAGAGAAGGAAGCGGCAAACCTGCGATCCGGTCATCCGGGGCACGGGACCGCGCCGAGCGACCCGTTGAACATGAATTCCGATGGGCAGGTGCGGCTGGGAGACACGGTTTATGTGACACGGTGCTCTACGCAGTATTTCAACTGCGTTACGGCATTCACGACTGTTCCTGCGGCATTGCAAGGCGAAGCCCCCTGGGTCAGCGGTGCCATGATGCTGGGTGGCGCAATCGGCGGTCTGTTTGGGCTGGCTTTCTCAGTGATCTATCGTCGCAGCCGGAACATGGAGCAGCAGCTTCGCCGAGCCATTGCAAACGACAAGCTCGAGTTGGCCTATCAGCCCATTGTCAATTTATCGACCGGGCGAATCGTCGGGGCGGAAACCCTGGCGCGATGGACCAATGAGGAGGGGGAAGAGGTCAGCCCCGATGTCTTTGTCAAAGCGGCTGAGGAACACGGATTTGTTGGATCCATTACGAGGCTGGTGATCGGCCGCTCGTTGCAGGCTTTCGGAGAAACGCTTCGTACGCACCCGGGTTTCCGTCTCAGCGTGAATGTGGCCGCGGCGGATCTTGCCGATCCAACTTTCCTTCCCATGCTCGACTCCGCTATCAAGCGCGCGAGGGTCCAGCCAAAGAGCCTGGTCATTGAAATCACCGAATCCTCGACCGCCAATCGCGTAGTGGCCATGGAGACGATCCGCGCCCTGCGGCGCAGGGGCCATAGCATCCATATCGACGACTTCGGCACCGGCTATTCGAGCCTTTCGTACTTGCTGTATCTGTCGGTGGACACCATCAAGATCGACAAGGCCTTCACACGGGCGATCGGCACAGAGTCAGTGAGCGTGGCCATTCTTCCACAGATATTGGCAATGGCGGAATCGCTGAAGCTCGGCGTGGTTGTGGAAGGTGTCGAGACCGGCCAGCAGGCAGATTATTTCTCCACCGCACGACAGCCGATCCACGGTCAGGGCTGGCTCTATGGACACCCGCTGACAGCCGCGGAGTTTCTTGGGCTGCTTGAAGAAGACTGGAGCAAGCAGCTGCTCCCGGTGGATGCGGCGGGGCTGCGCACTGTGGCGCCGGGTGCTGTTCGCATCGCTGGCGCGTATCCAGTGCGCATTGACACTGTCCGTACAACTTGACAGCCGGAGCACTCGGCTATCAGGCTTGTTCCATGCGTCGAACTTCCCGATTTGCCTCAATCACTGCTCTTGTTTTCACAGTCGTCGGTCTGATAGCGCCTTTTGCTCATTCCCTTGAAAAGCAGCCTTCTTCGGTTTACCACGCGCGTCGTGTTGCGCTGGCTGCCAAGCTCCATGGTGGCGTGGCTGTGCTGTTTGCGGCAGAGGAGCCGTTGTTGGACTTCATGCCTTATCGCCAGGATGAGGACTTCTACTACCTGACTGGCTGGAACGAGCCGGGGGCGGCGCTGCTGATTGTGGCTGAGACGGGACAAGCTCAGACTGCCGGGGCTCCAGCACCGCGGAGCTATCGGGAGATTTTGTTCCTGCCGACGCGCGACCTACGCATGGAGAAATATACCGGGGCCAAGCTGGATGCGGCTTCACCGAACGTAGTGGAGGCAACGGGCGTAAACGCAGCACAGCAGCTGACGGAGCTTCCGGGAGTGTTGAATCGGCTGATCGACGGCGACAGGCGGCTGCTGCGCAATGTGTGGGCGCAACCGGAGTCTGCCCAGGCGAAGGCCCTTGTGGTCTTGATCGCAGTGACACTGGGCCAGGACGCGAATGCCATCACAGCTCGCGACGCGACTGTAATGACGCAGCAGTTGCGAGTGGTGAAAGACGAGGGTGAGATCGCGCTGCTGAAGAAGGCGGCGAATGCATCCATCGGCGCGCAACGGGTGATGATGCGGGCGACGAAGCCGGGTGTGACTGAGCGCGCATTGGCCGGCAAGATGACGGCCGCGTGGATGGAGGACGGTTGTGAACGGGCTTCCTATGCGCCCATCGTGGGGTCGGGGATCAACTCGACCACGCTGCACTACTCAGAGAACACGCGAACGCTTGAAGATGGCGACATCCTGCTGGTCGATGCGGCCTGCGAGTACTCGATGTACGCCTCTGACATTACGCGGACACTGCCGGTGAACGGGCACTTCACACCGAGGCAGCGGGAGATCTACAACGTTGTGCTTGGCGCGCAGCAGGCAGCCATCGACGCGTTTGTCGCGGGCAAGTCGAAGATCAACGATCGAGACCGGCGCGACCCGGACTCGCTGGATAACGCGGCCTACAACTACATCAACACGCATGGCAAGGACCTGCACGGTCAGCCGCTGGGCCAGTATTGGCTGCACGGACTAGGGCACATGGTGGGCATCAACGTTCACGATCCCGCGGATTATCCTGCCTTGCTGAAGCCAGGGATGGTCTTCACCATCGAGCCGGGCGTTTACATTCCCGAGGAGAAACTTGGCGTGCGCATCGAGTGCGTCTTCCTGGTGGGCGCCGATGGAAAACTGATCGACCTGGTGGCTGCGCTGCCGCATACCGCTGAAGACGTGGAAGCTGCCATGGAAGACAAGTAAGGACGCCATGGACCCGAGAAACGAAGTGGAGCCTAATCAGTTGGAGTTGCTTGCCGGTGCGTTTCGCGAGCAGCTTTTGGCGTGCCTGGAAGAGTGCGCACGCGGCCGGCGGGGGCTGTTCTCAGGTCACGAGCACCTGAGCGGCGAGGCGGACGATGCGGCTTGGCCCGAGGCTGCGCGGCTTCGCGAACTGGCTATTGCGCTGCAGGGAGTCTTTGCACAGCAGGAAAAGCAAAATGCTCTTAGCGACGAGTTTCTGGACCTGTGCTCAATTCATGGCGAAGGGGATCCAGGCGAACGAAGGTTGGCGAGAGCGTTTATTGAGCGGATCGAGAAGGGCCTGGTTGGTACCAAGCCGGTTGCGGAGGGAAGGCCGTGGTGATCCTGCGCGCATTCCTTGCGTTGCTGGCCGGATACGCAACAGTGGCCGTACTTGTAATCGCAATTACGGCGCTTCTGACTCGCCTGACTCCGGAATGGGTCGGAACGGAAGGCAAGCCGCGGCCGAGCTATGCCTTTGTGAATATTGGATACTCGTTTGTTGCTGCCGCGGCGGGCGGCTACGTCACCACATGGCTGGCGATCGGAAACCCGTTGGTGAATTGCCTGGTGCTGGGGATCGTGGTGCTGGCAATGGCCGCGATGAGTGCGTTGCAATCGCGCGGCAAGCAGCCCGTCTGGTATGCGTTGGCGCTGGTAGCGATTATGCCGCTTGGGGTTGTGGCAGGCGGCATCGTGCGGCTGAGGGTGCTGGGGATTTTGTAAATTAGCGAGCAAGCTAGTTTATTGGCCGCAATTGAATTTGAAAATCGCTTGTCAGCGGGCAAAGGTCCGCTGTAGACTCCGCTTGCTGGTTCCCCTCCCGAGAAAATCTCAATCAAAGAAGGTAAAAGCGTATGAAGTTGTGTGAAGCAATGGCCTTGCTCATCGGTGTTGCAATTGTGGCACTGGCGACGGCTCCCGGTGGCGCACCCCGAGCAGGTTTCCCGGCGGGTGAAAATCCCGATGTGGTCGAGATACGCCAGTAGGTTCTGACGTTGGACAAGGCGCAGAAGACGGCGAAGGCCATGTTTGTGATCAACAGGTTGGTTCAATCGGATCCAAGCCTGAATGCAGCGATGGATGCGGGCTCCTCCACAACGGGAAGGAAGCCGATCACCTTGCAGGCGAAGGACATCGATGCGAATTACCCCCAGATTGCAGCGATCATCCATGCCAACGGATTGTCCACGCGGGAGTTTCTTGTTGCGACCGGCGCAATCATCAATGACCTGGGACTCGTGGGGATGAAGATNNTACCCGCCTAATTAAATCACGCCGGGCAACGCAGCGCTGATTGAACAGAATTGGGCAGCATTCCAGGCGATCGGCGCCGAAATGTCGCCGCCGAGCAGCCGCTAGCGCAATTCGAGTATTGAGTTCACGATCAAGCGACGGGCAGTTCCCCGAAGATTGCAGGGAGCCGCCCACTTCCTGTTGAGCCGGCCCTTACCAACGCAAGCCGAGGGTTACCGGGATGAGTTCGGTGGTTCCCAGCCCATTGGTTTCGGTAATGGGCGGGGTGTGGATGTAGACATACCGAGCCTCGCCGAAGACCTTCATCTTGCCCTCGCCATAGACTCCGCCCAGCCGGTGCGAGACTCCCAAGCCAAGGTTGGCGCCAAACTGGTTGGACGAGAAGCTGTTTTCCGTCACGTTCACCGGATACCCGTAGAAGTCGCAACAGACCGGAACGTTGAAGTTGGTGCTCTTGTAGTAGTAGCCACCGCCACCGGTGACGTAGAGGCTGTTTACACGGGTTGGGAAGAGGTCGACCACGGGATCGGCGGTGAGCGAGATGATGTGAGCATTGCCATTCTGCCCGCCGCCTGCCGCAATGAACGCGCCGGGCAGCTTGTTGTCCATAAACTGGAATTCGCCCAACAGAGTGAAACGCTGCGAGAAGTGCAGGCCAGCGCCGGCGGTAAAGTTGCTGCCCCATGTGATGTACGGGGTATCGTTGCCGAGAGGAGCGTTAAAGCCCGCGCCAGCCTCAGCCGCAAAATGGCTGAGACTGAAAGTGCCATGTTTCTCGCTATTCCACTGGCCCGCGCCAGCCCCTTCAGAACCGAGGGTCGCGGCTGCGGTTCTCAAGGTTTCTGCGCTGTCATCGACTGCCAACGGAGAGGACGCGGAACTCGATTCGTTGGAGGCGACCTGGCTGAACTTTGATGGGTTGAGTGATGGGGAAGACTGGGAGCTTGCCAAGCTTACTGCAAGACCGGCTAAATTGCAAAAAACAGAGACATGCCGCATCAGCGACATCCATCGTGGGGATGACATGCCATTACCTCAAGAATTGAATTAGCTTGCATCCGGAAAGTCGTGCAGCGCTTCCCGTACTGAGTTAGACACCGTTTTTCGGGAGAGGTTGCTCTTTGGCGGGCCGTTTTGCGATGAGGAGAATGGCACCGAAGTTGCACCGGATGATGAGGAGAAAAAGCGAAGGCCGGAGCGGTGCTCCGGCCTTCGTGAATTTATAGCGAGTCGTGGGCTTAGCCCTGGATGTCGAACTGCTCGGGGTGCAGGGTGGCGTCGCTCTTGACGAGGATGTTTTTGCCGACTAGCTCCTCGAATTCGGTGAGCCAACTGGCGTTGTTGGATTTGAGCACCTTGACGGTTTCAGGGTTCACGCGAAGCAGGACATCGGAGCCCTCGAAGTGCTTCTTCATCTTGCGCAACTCGGTGTAGATCTCGTTGCAGACGGTTGTGGGGCTCTTGACCATGCCGGTGGCCTGGCAGGTGGGGCAAGGGACACTGAGAGTCCGTTCCAGAGACTGCTTGACACGCTTGCGGGTGATGGCGACGAGCCCAAAGTCGTTGAACTGGAGAACCTTTGTGGGGGCACGAGCGGCCTTGAGAGCTTCTTCAAGAGCGGCCATCACTCTGAATCGGTTCTTGCGGTCGTCCATGTCGATGAAGTCGANNAGGTCGCGCAGGCGAATCTGGCGGACGATTTCGGGGATAGCGTCGAGGTTGGTCTTGACGATGGTGTCTTCAAGGCGCGCCGACTTGCCGACATATTTGCCGGTGTTGATGTCGATGGCGACGAGGGCTTCAGTCTGATTGATGACGATGGAGCCCCCGCTCTTGAGCCAGACTTTGGAGCGGAGGGCCTTGGAGATTTCGTCCTGGATGCCGAAGTGCTCAAAGAGCGGCGTCTCCTTGGTGTAGAGCTTGACGCGGCGCACCAGGTTCGGCGAAAACCGGTTGAGGAAGCGAACGATGCGTTCGTAGTCTTCCTGTGAGTCAACCCAGATGGACGAGAAGTTGGAGCTGACCTGGTCCCGCAAGATGCGCTCGATCAGGGAGAGATCGTGATAGATGAGCGCCGGCGACTTGGAGTTGTCAGAGCGGGTCTTGATTTCGTCCCAAAGATGAATGAGGAAGCGCAGGTCGGAGCGGAGCTCTTCTTCAGAAGCGCCTTCGGCTGCGGTGCGCACAATGAATCCGCCTGAGGCTTCTCCGCGCTCATGAGTGAGAATCCGCTTCAGCCGCTGGCGCTCTTCGTCGGATGCAATCTTGCGGCTGACGCCGACATGACCAACTGTGGGCATGAATACCAGGAAGCGGCCGGGTAATGCGATGTGGCTGGTGATGCGGGCGCCCTTTTTGGCGATGGGCTCCTTGGCGATTTGAACCAGAATCTCCTGACCGGGCTTCAACAAGTCGCTGATGATGGGCAGGTCGGAGGTCTGCATGTTGCGGCGAGAGGGTCCGCCCCTGCCACCACGGTTGCCCTGGCTCTGACCTGGGCCTCCACGGCCACGGCGTCCGCCTCGCCCGTTTCGGTCACGACTCGGCTGGGCCGAGCTCTGACCCTCGCCGGCAGTGGGTTGCCCGGAAGCAACAGCATCGTCCTCGTCTTCATCTTCGTCAAATCCGTCTTCTTCTTCGCCATTCTTTTCGTCGAAGCTCAGTTGGATCTTGTGGTCGAGGTGGGCTTCCTGCAGCATTTCGCCCAGGTCGCCGGAGCGAATCTGATTGGGCAGCGTTTCCTCTTCATAATCTTCAAGGTCGTGTTCATCGGCTTTGTGATGATGATGGGGAGCATCGAATTCTTCTTCTTCGATGACTTCTTCTTCAATGAGCCCGCTACCCGGCGCGTAGGAGGAGGCTACGGCAACAGAAGACGCCTTTGGGGCCACAGGAGCCGGGGCTGGCGCAGGCTCCGTCTTCTTTTTTCCGCCCAGCCCAAAGAGCCGGAAACCGGTGGGGGGCAGCGGATCGACGCGGTGCGAGGCGGATGCATCGGCCTCGAGCTCGGCAGGCTCGTCTCGAGGAGGAAGTGGTTCATTTAAGCCAAGGTTGGGAACGGACTCGTCCTGCCGGATGACCGGGTCCGCGACTGCCTCATCGGCCGACGGTTGGTCAAACACCGGCATGACGGTGTAGTCATCGGTCTTTTCTGCGACAGGCTGGGGTGCGGCCTCGATCGATTCCTCGAACTGGTCGTCTCCGAACGGCTCTGATTCAAACGACTGAGATTCGGTTAACTCTTCTTCGAAGATTTCATCCTGGGCAAAATCATCTTCAGCGCCGGTTGCGGGAGCGGTCTCGATGCGCTCCGACACGAGTTCTTCTTCCTCGATTTCGTCGGGAGCGCCGGCTTCCTGAAGTGCCTCGGCATGGATGGTGTGGTGATCGGACTCGGCAACGGGTTCAGGGCTGCGGTTGCGATGCTTAGAGAGCGATTCACCCGGCAGCAATCCGCTGCCGTCCCACATAAGAGGCGACTCAATCATGGTTGAGGGCTTGAACGTGCTGCCGGGCCGGGGCGCTGCGGAATAGGTCGATGCGGGCTTTGGAGATTCGTCCGTGAGAGTGCCGCCGTATTTTGAGAGCGATTCACCCGGCATGACGAAGGGCACGGGGGCCTGGGAAGATGCCGCGCTGGGAGTTCGTGAAGCATTCCCTGTAGCGAGGATGACCGGCTCGTCCGGCGATTCGTTGGAAGGTTCTGGGTAATCGCGTGTGTCCGATTCCGATTCCTGCCGGTTTGCGGAAGAGCTGGCAGTGCCTTGATCGCGATCACCACCGCGGCCTCCACGGCGACGTCTGCGCCCGCGCCAGCGCTTGGCACCCGCATCGCCGGATTCATCCTTGGGGCTGTTCGACTCGTGCGTGGTGAATGGAGTCGCGGCGGCTTCTTGAGGAGCTTCGCCGGTTCCGGGAATGGCTTCGATCGAGATTTGGGGAGTTCTGACAGGGCGATCCGGGCGCCGGTCCTGCCTTTGGTCAGATCCCTGATCGGAGCGTTGGCCGGAGCGCTGGGGGCGAGCAGCACCATTGCTGTCCGGTACGTTGCTATGCCTGACCTCGCGCGGAGCCTGGTTGCCGCCGCTTACGGCAGCTTTTTCAATTTCGTCAGACTCTTCCTGGTCTTCAAGCTCGAGGAAGTCAGTTACATAGAGGAAGGCGTCGCGCTCCAGGCCNNNATTGCAAGCCGCGTCTCATGCGGCGTGCTGGAAATACAAATCTCTTTTGCCATCGTACCTTTCCGTCCAGTGGCTTTCGCCTACTGGGAACTGCGGCAAGGCGGGATGGAAACCCTGAGAGCGGAAGGAGAGGGGATGAACGGAAGGAATGACCTGTGAGTCGTTATTTTGCCGGTTGCCGCGCGAGTGCCAGCCTCGGGAGGCAGCAGGCTGCGGCGAATGTCTTGCGGGACAAACCAAGCGGACTTAACGAGATTTAGGTAACTTTGATCCGATTGCAGAGAGTTTGTGGCCAACCTTGCCAAAATATTTGGCGGGGCCGTTCCAACCGTGGCGAGTGCACGACGGTGCAGCACGATCGGGGTGGGGAATCCTGGTCCCGATGCTATCGCGCTTTCCGTGCAACCTGAACGCTGCCAACGGTTTTCCCGTCTCTGCGTATTCATGAACCCAATCCTGCCGGGCTCTAGATCCATCCGGACCTGGCCGGCTAAAACATAAACTTTGGTCTCTTGCGCGCCGGACAATTCCGGACAAACGCTCGAGGCGAACTTGTGAAACCTTGTGAGAGGTGGCTGGTTACCCCTGCGACGAAGCCCGTCGCAGGAGACCCCCGGCGTGCCCCAACCCTCAGTTCACGAACCGGCGCATGCGGACATTCATAACCGCACCCAGCGCCAGGAACGTAAACAACACCGAAGATCCGCCGTAACTCATTAACGGTAAAGGAATTCCGGTGACTGGCATNNGCGGCTGTTTGAGCGTTTTGAATCAAACGCATCAATACGAAGAAGTATAGCAGCAGGACAAAAAGCGCGCCCACGAACCCGTGTTCTTCGCTCAAAGCGGCAAAGATGAAGTCGGCATGGGGGATGGGGAGAAAGTCGCCCTGGGTCTGGGTTCCCTTGGCAGCGCCTTTGCCCCAGACCCCGCCGGAACCGACGGCGATTTTGGATTGCAGGAGCTGGTAGCCCGTGCCCTTGGGGTCGCTGTCAGGGTTGATGAAGCTGGTGAGCCTTGCCTTCTGGTAGGGCTTGAGGATCTTGCCACTGGTCCAGACGCAGGCAATCAGCGCCGTGCCGCAGGTCATTAGAATCAATGCCTGGCGAACGTTGATACCGCCCAAAAACAGGCCGGCCACAAGGATGGGCGTGTAAGTGAGCGCGGTTCCCATGTCGGGCTGAATGAGCACCAGGACCATGGGAAGGCCGACAAGGGCAAAAGCCTTGAAGATGTCCTTCCATGTAAGGCTGCGCCCTCCGAGGTTGGCAAAGTACCGGGCGACAGCCAGAATTAGGACCAGCTTAACCCACTCTGAAGGCTGAAACTGCATGTGTCCCACGCTGATCCAGCGCTTTGCGCCGAGAACTTTGTGTCCGAAGATGCGTACAGCCACAAGGGACACGAGACAGGCGCCATAGGCCCAGGGAACGTAATCGATGAGCTTGTGGTAGTCGATTTTGGCGAAGACGAACATGGCCAACAATCCAACGGCGATGTAGTAAGTCTGCTTGGTATGGAATCCGGCGTACTTTGTGTGCAGCGTGGCGGAATAAATCTCAAGCACCGAAATGGTGCAGAGAAGCAGGACCAGGCCGAGGAGAGTCCAGTCGAAATCGCGAAAGCTGAGGACGCGGCGCACCGGGGGCTACTGTCCCTTCCCCGGGCTTGCGGGCAGGGATGGAGGCTTTTGCTGCGGGCCGGCGGCGATGTGCGGTGAAGCAATCGCTGGTTTGCCGACTTTGGCAGTTTTCGACTTGAAGACATCGTCGGGTGTGGCGTCTTTGCTGGCAACGATCTGGCCATTATGGACGAGGAAGTGGCCGGCCTTCATCCGAGGTAGAGTGCCCTCCGCCTTGGCAGTGGCCGGACCTGTGGTTGGTCTGGGTTCGGTCCAGACTGCGCCCATTTCAACCGGAGCCGCCGGTGGCTTGACGGGTACGAGGTTGTGCGCAAGGCGGCGCTGCTTCTCAACATAGGCCGACACGACCGCAGCGCCAATGCGAGCGGGATAGTAGCTGAATTGTCCATTTTGCCAAAGGACGGCCACCACCAGTTCAGGGTTGCGGCGAGGGGTGAGGCCAACAAACCAGACATTGGGCAGGTTGGCTTTACTCTTGGCTTGTTTGTCGAGGGCCTCATGGCTCATGACCT
>PLKU01000209.1:3002-23347 GCA_003140705.1 Acidobacteriaceae bacterium | reverse complement strand
AATGCTCATCAGGGCCAGCCCATGATTTGCCGGTGGTGGGGTTCATGGCCTGCAGCCGTTCGCCGGCGCCCAGTGGATCGTATGCCATTACAGCAATGCCGTCGCGGGCAAGATTTGCGCCCAGGCCGTATGCTTCAGTCTTTCCAAACGGCGCGTGGCCCGCGTGGTAGATGACGGCCGGAAAGGGACCGTTGCCGGTGGCAGGCAGGTAGAGGTTGGCGGTGACATGGTAGCCGGGCAGGCTGTCATAAATCAGGCGCTCAACACGGAATCCGTCGCCGGAAACCGTGCCCACGACCTGGGCGTTCAGCGGATCGTGGTTGTTGGGCAGGCCGCCGAGCAACTTGAGGAATGTTGCGAGTACATGAGCCTGGCGTGCCTCCGCCTGCTGCCTGGTGCGAATCCCGCCCATCGTGAAATGCCTTTGGTCCAGGAAGGGCTGCGCAAGCTGATTCATGANNCTGTTCGTACGAAGGAGCACTCGGCCCTGGCTGTGCGGGTTGCTCCTGCGGCTGGGCAATGGGAGACGGAACGACCAGGAGAATGCTGGAGAGGAATGCGCCCGGCAACAGGGAGAATCGGCTGGAAAAGAAGCGCTGACCGTAGAAGCGGTGAGTTTTGGTGAGCTGAGAGCCGTGCGGGGTGTTGGTCGCCTTCATCGCCTCAAAAGAACTGTCCGGGACGAGTTCCATCAGTCGTTTTCTCCCTGAGCGAAGCTTATAGCACCTCGACCACGAAGGGGCTTGCCGGGATTCTCGATGCGGAAATGTGCTGTTGATTTGCCATGGAGAATTGAATGGTTGGAGCACGTTTAGGCGATATACAAAGAGTGAGATGATAGATGTGAGAAAGGTACCGACGAAGGGCGGACTTCGGAGCCTGCATTGGATTGAACACACCATTCTCGGCCCTGATTGGCAAGCCCTTCTGGCTCATAGGTTTGGGGGACGAACTCCCACCTTCTGGGGATGATGAATGGGACAAGAGTGCGTATTGTCATTCTTGCCGGAAACTGCTACTTTCTGTCCACACCCTGCTTAATTGGAGTCGGCCCCCAAGACCTAACTGACTGAATGGCAGGGAGTAAACCGGTCTTTCTTCTGCGCAGCGCGGAAGTGCCAATCGAAGCGTGAAGTTCTGGCGGAGTCATCCGGAGAGAACTAGTTTCGGGACGTGGTTTTTTGATACAAACGGGTTCCCGGATGGGGTATTAGGCACATGGCGTTCTGGAGTTTCAGGGAATCGGACGATGCGCTTGCGGCCATTGATGCTCGCACCGGCAGAGAGTGGAGCCATGCTCAACTGAGCAGGGACGCCGCGCGAATCGAGGAAGCGCTGCCGCGTCTGCATCGCAAAAGCCTGGGAGTGCTGCTAGCGCAGAACCGTTATGAATGTCTTGCCGCCTATCTTGCGCCGTTGCGCACTGGTTCGAGCGCGGTGATTCTGCTGGATGCAAGTCTTCATCCTGCGTTGCTGAAGGCGTTTCTTGAGGAATACCGTCCGGACTGGATTTTCACGATGCAGACGGAACTGGAGTTTGCCGGCTACCGTCAGAGCGCATCCGGAGTGCCCGGGTTGCTGGAGAATGAACAGCCGCAGGAGATCGAAATTCACCCGGAACTGGCGCTGCTGCTGAGCACTTCTGGGTCAACGGGAAGTCCAAAGCTGGTGCGCCTGACGTTGCGAAATCTTGAGGCAAATGCCGTCTCCATTGCGGAGTATCTTGGGCTGACCCGAGCCGAGCGACCGATCACTTCCCTGCCGATGCCGTATTCATATGGCCTTTCCGTGATCAACAGTCACCTGCATGCGGGGGGGGCCATCGTTCTGACCGAGGATGGGGTGCTGCGGCGCGAGTTCTGGGATGCGGTGGACAAGTATGGATGCACATCGTTTGCGGGTGTGCCTTACACCTATCAGCTTTTGCTGCGGGCCGGATTGCTGGCCAAGAAAGGCGCCTCATTGAAGACGTTGACGCAGGCGGGAGGAAGGCTGGAACCACAATCCATAAGCCAGATTGTGGAACTGGCCGGCGTACGCGGTTGGCGGTTCTTTGTGATGTACGGCCAGACCGAGGCGACTGCGCGTATTTCGTATGTGCCATGGGAGCAGCTTAACGGCAAGATCGGTTCGGTGGGAGTGTCGGTGCCGGGGGGCTCGCTCTCAATTGACGAGGCCACCGAAGAGCTGATTTACCAAGGCCCGAACGTGATGATGGGCTACGCGGAGTGTCGCGACGACCTGGCGAAAGGCGATGAACTCCACGGCGTGCTGCGGACCGGCGACCAGGCGCGGCATGATGGTGACGGCTACTACTACATCACGGGGCGGCTGAAGCGGTTCCAGAAGATGTTCGGCAAACGCTTCAATCTCGATCACGTGGAGAAGATCCTTTCAGGCAGCTTTGGAACCGCGGTGGCCTGCTACGGCCGCGACGATATGCTTGTTGCAGCGGTTGAGAACTGCGCGGACACGGTGCAGGCCAGCGAGACGATTTGCCAGATCTTTGACCTGCCGCGGACGGCCGTGAAAGTGGTCGCAGTGGCTGAGATGCCCCAGACAGCCAACGGAAAGCTCGATTACAAGCGCCTGATGGAATCTGGACAGGGGCAGGAAACCGCAGCGATATGGAACTGAAAACATGCAAGACTTAGAGGACGGAATGGAGCCAGGGAGCCGAGCAGTTTCAGGCGGGAGGAGTGCCACGGAAGAGGCACTTGCCCGGATCTGGGCAGAAGCACTGCGTCTGCCCGACGTGGAAGTTGACGTGAACTTCTTCGATATTGGCGGCGACTCCATGAAGGCGATGGAAGTGATCATGCGCATGGGCGAGGTATTTGGCGTCGACATCCCGCTGATGGCTTTCTTCGAGGACCCCACCGTTGCGCACCTGGCCGCCGTGGCAGACGAGCTCAAACGCAGCCGAAGCTCATCGAGACAGGTCATTGCCGGGATCTGGGCTGAAGTGCTGCGTCTGCCTCACGTGGAGGTTGATGCGAACTTCTTCGATATTGGTGGCGACTCGCTGAAGGCGATGGATGTCATCGTGCGCTTGGGCGAGGCGTTGGGCGTTGAGATGCCGCTCATGGCCTTCTTCGAAGACCCGACGGTGGCACACCTGGCCGCCGTTGCGGACGAACTAAGAGGCGGCGATACGGCCGCAGCGCCGCTGATCACGCGGGTTCTGGGACGGCGGGAGTTTCCGCTTTCGCACTCGCAGCAGGTGTTCTGGCTGCTGGCGCAGCAGAACCGCGGCACTGGGCTGTACATTACCGCCCGGATATTCCGTGTGCAAGGCAACCTTGACTCCGACATCCTGGAACGCAGCCTGAACGAGTTGCGCCGACGGCACGAGATTCTGCAGGTTCGGTTTGTGCTGGGAGCAGACGGCCCGCGGCAGGTTGTGGACGCAGGAGCCGCGCTGCACCTGGAAGTCTCTGACTTGCGCTCGTTGGCCGCCGAATCGAGAGACCGGGCGGCGGATGAATTGGCGCTTGCAACTGTTCGCGAGCCTTTTGACCTGGAAGCGGGCCCGGTGCTGCGGGCACGGCTGGTTCGCCTGACGGACGAAGATTCGCTGTTATGCGTTGCAATCCATCACGTAGTCAGCGACGGCTTTACGGGCAGCATCCTTCTGGACGAGCTGTCTGCAATTTACGACGCGTTTGCCGATGGCCAGAAGGATCCGCTGCCAGAGCTGGAATTGCACTTCACCGACTACGCAGCATGGGAACGCGAGTGGATGGCAGGCTCGCGCCTTGACCACGAGCTGGGATATTGGCGCGGGGTGCTTGCAGGAGCGCCGTCCTCGATCGATCTTCCGACAGATGGGAAGCCCGCCTCGGAACTGGACCGGCGAGGGAAGCTGAAGACAGTGACTTTCCCAGCAGAGTTGCTTCAGCGCCTTCAGTCGCTGGCTCAATCAAACCAGACAACGCTGTTTGCTGTGCTTTCGGCAGGATTCCGCATCCTGCTCTACCGCTGGTCGGGACAGGCCGACTTTATGATCGGCACCATTGCCAGCAACCGCAGCCGAAGCATGACGGAGCGGATGATCGGTTGCTTTGTAAACCCGCTGCCATTACGCAATCCGGTGGTGGTGAGCGAGCGTGTCGTCGACTTGCTGAGTCGCGAAAAGAGCGCGGTGATGGACGCCTTCGCGCACCAGGACTGCCCATTTGCCAGGATTGTTGAGGCGGTCAACCCGGAACGCACTGGGAGCGACAATCCATTTTTCAACGTGGCCCTGTTGCTGCAAAGCTTCCCGCAAATCGCGGTGAACGGCCGCCACTTCAAAGCGCAGGACATCGACTTCGACGCGCAGATTGCGCTGCTTGATTTACGGTTCATTGCCACCGAAACTTCGGCCGGTCTGCAGGTCAACTGCGAATACAACACGAGTCTGTTTAACGACGACACGATCGACAATCTGTTTGCAGGTTTTGAGCAGGTGTTGACGCAGATTGTGCAGGCCCCGGAGACGGCGGTGGCACAGATTGCGCTGCCAGACGCGCTGGCCCGGCAGAGCGAAGCACATCGCCGCTCGCAGCACCGGCAGACGATTGCAATTGCTGCCAGTTTTACGGCCGAGCCCATCGAAGAGCCGCTGGCTTTCTGGATGGAGCAACTGCGCATTCCGTCAAGAATTGAATTCGCTCCCTTCGACCAGGTGTTTCAGCAGTTGCTGGACCCGGGAAGCCTGCTGGCGAGCAACAAAGATGGAATGAACATCATTTTGATTCAATGGCGCGAGGGGCATGCGCCGGGAGAACAGGCGCGAGAGCTCGCGGGAGCTTTAAAGACGAAAGCAGCACGCGGCGGAGCACCGATTCTGGTATGTGTATGCCCGCCAGCCGTCACTGACGAAGAACAGGTACTGAAGGCCGAACTCGCAGGACAGAGCGGCGTACACGTTGTAGTTCCGCAACAGATTCTGGACCTGTATCCGGTGGCCAACTACCGCGATGCGTATGCAGAATCGGTGGGCGCCATTCCCTACACGCCGGAGTTCTTTGTTGCGTTGGCGTCGATGGCAGCGCGAAGGATTTATGGGCTGCGAAGCACCCCTTACAAGGTGATTGCGCTGGATTGCGATAACACTTTGTGGAAGGGCGTGTGCGGTGAAGAGGGGGCGCTGGGCGTGCAGGTGGACGCGCCGCGCAGGGCGTTACAGGAGTTCATGCTGGCACAACGCGAGGCGGGCATGCTGCTTTGCTTGTGCAGCAAGAATGTGGAAGCGGATGTAGCCGCGGTGTTTGAACACAATCCTGGCATGCTGCTGCGCCCGGAGTACATTGTTTCATCCCGCATCAACTGGCAATCGAAATCAGAAAACCTGAAGGACCTGGCGCGTGAACTCAAGCTGGGCGTGGACAGTTTTGTCCTGGTAGACGACAACCCGCTGGAGTGCGCTGAGACACGGGCCAATTGCCCGGGCGCGCTGGTGCTTGAGCTGCCCGCCGAGGCCTCTGCAATCCCTGAAATGCTGCGGCAAATGTGGGCGTTCGACCACTGGACCGTGACACAGGAAGATCTGCAGCGAAGCGAGCTCTACCTGCAGGAGCAAAAGCGTGAACAGGCACGGAGCGGGACCGGGGATCTCGCCGAATTCATCCGCGGCCTCGACCTGAAGATCGACATAAGGCCGATGGCAACGGAGGATGTGGTGCGCGTATCTCAACTGACACAGCGCACCAATCAGTTCAACTGCACCACCATCCGCCGCTCAGAAACTGAGATTGCAAGCGCAGTCGCGGGCGGCCTGGAATGCCTGGTCGTGGAGGTGCGCGATCGTTTTGGCGATTACGGGCTTGTGGGCGTGGCGATCTTCGCGGCGGAGCGTGGGGCGCTGATAGTGGACACGCTGCTAATGAGTTGCCGTGCGCTGGGACGGAACGTGGAGCACCAGATTCTTTCAAGGCTTGGCTCCATCGCGGTTGAGCGGAGGCTGGAGCATGTGGAGGTAAGGTTCAGTCCCTCCGCGAAGAACCGTCCCGCACTTGATTTTCTTGAAAGCTTGGGGGCGCAGTTCAAAAGCGCGGCAAACGGCGGATCGGTTTACGCATTCCCTGCCCTGTTTGCCGGCGCGGCTGATGAGTTGGAGACGGCTGCGCCTGAGCATTTGAAAGAATCGGCCGGCAACGCGGCGAGTACCTCGGTGGCTCCACAAGCTGATCTGGAGAGAGTCGCTAAAGAGCTTGGGGGAGTGCAGGCCATAACGCGCGCGATGCGGTCGCGCCCGTTAAAAGCGTTTGCAGGAACCAGCGGAGTGCAGCCACGCAACGCAACAGAAGAAATACTTGCGGGCATCTGGGCGGGGCTGCTGCAAATCAGTGCACCAGGCGTTCACGACGATTTCTTCCGGCTCGGCGGAAACTCACTGCTCGCGGTGCAGGTACTGTCGCGCGTTCGGCAGTCGCTGGGCGTGGAACTGCCGCTACGGGCGATGTTCGAGGAGCCTACGTTGGGAGGATTGGCGCAGCGCATTGACACGGCGCGGCGCGCGCAGACTAGCGCGATCATACCGCCGCTGGTGAAAACGCCGCGCGTGGGGCCCGTGCCCGCATCGTTCGCGCAGCAGCGCCTGTGGTTCTTGGATCAACTTGAGCCAGACAATCCGATATACAACATTCCGCAAATGATGCACCTTCGCGGGCCACTGAACCTTGACGCGCTGCAGAGAAGCCTGACCGAGATCACGCGCCGACATGAAGCGCTCCGAACCACCTTTGCCGAAGCCGATGGACAGCCTGTTCAGGTAATTGCGGCCCCTGCAGAGGTGCCGCTGCCACTGACCGACCTTTCGCATCTGCCTGAAGAGGATCGCGAGCGTGAGATTGCACGTGCTGCGCTGCAGGTGGCAAGGCAGCCCTTCGACCTGGCGCATGGGCCGGTGATGCGTGTGCAACTACTGCGCAGAGCACCCGACGATCACATTCTGCTGATCGTGCTGCACCATATCGCCGGAGACCGCTGGTCGGCCGGGATTCTTGCCGTGGAGATGGAGGCACTGTATGCGGCCTTCGCGAATGACCAAGCTTCTCCGCTGCGCGAATTACCAGTGCAGTACGCGGACTTTTCAGAGTGGCAGCGGGGCTGGCTGCAGGGGCAGGAACTGGAAAAGCAAGCTGCGTACTGGCGGGACCAACTTGGCGGCGCTCCGGCAATGTTGGAGCTTCCAACGGATCGACCGAGACCAGCGCTACCCAGTTATAAGGGCTCTACCGAAACTACTTATTTGTCGCGGGAACTCTTGGCGAAGCTGACGTCGCTGAGCCAGAGCGAAGGCGTGACGCTGTTCATGACCATGCTGGCGGGGCTGCAGACGCTGCTTGGCGCATACTCCGGACAGAGCGACATTGTGGTGGGATCGCCGATCGCGGGCCGGAACAACACAGAGGTCGAGCCGCTGATCGGATTTTTTGTCAATACTCTTGCATTGCGCACAGAGCTTTCAGGGAACCCTACGTTTCGTGAGCTGTTGGGGCGGGTGAAGGAGTCGACGCTCGAAGCTTACGCTCACCAGGACATTCCCTTCGAGCGATTGGTGGAGGAGTTGCAGCCAGAACGCAGCCTGAACTATCACCCGATCTTCCAGGTATTGTTTGCGCTGCAAAACGCACCGCAACGCGCGCTTGAACTTGCCGGGCTGACACTGGAGCGGCTGCCGTTGCACCAGGGCACATCGGCGTTCGACATGTCGTGGTTCGCAACGCACTTAGCGGACGGCATGCAGATCCGCATCGAGTACAACACCGACATCTTCGACGCAGCAACGATCAAGCGCGCCCTAGGACACTTCAGTAATCTGCTTGAGGCCATCGTGTCGAATCCTGAGCGGCGGCTTTCGGAGCTGGAACTGCTCGACGAACAAGAGCGGCGCTGCGTGCTTGAAGTCTTTAACGACACTGGAATGGAGTTCCGCGACGTTTGCCTTCATCAGCTCTTTTGTGAACAGGCACAGCGGACGCCGAATGCAACTGCGATCATTGAAGGCAACGAGAGACTGAGCTTTGCCGAACTGGATCGCCGCTCAAATCGTCTAGCGAATGAACTGATCGAACGCGGCGTAGTGCCCGACACGTTGGTCGGCATCTATTTCGAGCGGTCTGCCGAAATGCTTGTGGCACTTCTTGGCGTGCTTAAGGCGGGCGGCGCCTACGTTCCGCTTGACCCGAACTACCCGACGGCACGCCTCAGTGCAATCATCGAGGATTCTCACCCCAAGATCATCCTGTCGCACGGAGCGGTTGCGGGCGACTTGCCGAGTGAAACGCGATGGATGATGCTCGCTGAGGCGGATCATCAATCCGAAGCAGCCCCAGAAGTCTCTGTGGAGTCGCACCATCTGGCCTATGTGCTGTTCACATCCGGATCGACCGGCAGGNNGGCGTCGCGATTGAGCACAAAAGTGCAGCGACATTCATTCAGTGGGCATTAACCGCTTTCACACCTGAACAGTTGTCAGGCGTCCTCTTTGGCAC
Source organism: Acidobacteriaceae bacterium (assembly GCA_003140705.1). Taxonomy (GTDB): domain Bacteria; phylum Acidobacteriota; class Terriglobia; order Terriglobales; family Acidobacteriaceae; genus Telmatobacter. Next base: position 14,864 of record PLKU01000209.1, on the reverse strand, counting down.
GTCAATCTGCTTCGACCTGTCGATTTTCGAGATGTTCGCGCCATTGGCTTGCGGCACCAAGATCGTACTTGCCGAGAACGCTCTCGAGCTTCCGTCACTTGAGGCTCGGTCTGAAGTCACCTTGATCAACACCGTACCTTCGGCAATCGCCGAACTCGTGCGGTCGCAAAGCGTTCCCGACAGTGTAAGGACGGTCAACTTGGCAGGTGAGGCACTCTCTCCCGACCTGGTTGAGAAGATTTACGGCGGAACTTCAGTCGAGAAGGTGTTCAATCTTTACGGTCCGACTGAAGACACGACCTACTCGACCTATACCTTGGTTCCGCGTGGCAGCGCCGTTCTAATCGGTCGCCCTATTGCAAACACCCAGGCATTGATCCTCGATCGCGAATTGCAGCTCCGACCGATCGGCGTTCCAGGGGAGCTGTTCCTTGCCGGCGCCGGCCTGGCGCGCGGGTACCTGAATCGACCAGACCTGACCGCGGAGCGATTCCTTGCCAATCCGTTCGTGTCAGGGACTCGCATGTACAAGACCGGCGATCTATGTCGCTGGCTTGCCGACGGCAACATTGAGTATCTCGGGAGGCTGGACCAACAGGTCAAGATTCGCGGTTTCCGGATCGAACCATCCGAAATCGAGATTGCGCTACGGAATCACCCTGACGTCCTGGACTGCGTCGTGGTGGCGCGCGAGGACGTGCCTGGCGACAAGCGATTGATCGCCTACCTCGTTCCGCGGGACAGCGCGACTCTGCAGCCTGCAAGTCTTCGCTCCGCATTGAAGTCCACCTTGCCGGACTACATGGTTCCCGCCGCCTTCCACCAGATGGCGCAGTTCCCACTTACTCCGAACGGGAAAGTAGACAGGAAGGCTCTGCCGGCGCCGGACCAATCGGGGATCGACAACGCAGCAAGCTACATTGCACCGCGCACAGAAACGGAGCAACAGCTGGCCGACATCTGGTCAGAGGTACTGCGCATTGAACGAGTGGGCGTATCCGACAACTTCTTCGCCTTGGGTGGCCACTCGCTGCTTGCGACGCAGGTGATTTCGCGAATCAGGCGAGATATGAANNGATTGAGGGCTTGGCGCGGCGCATTGCGGGAACAGCGAAATCGCTGCAACTGGCTTCCATTCAGCGTGTGCCGCGCAACCGGCCGCTGCCGCTCTCGTTCGCACAGGAGCGGCTATGGTTCCTGGATCAGTTGGAGCCGGGCAACCCGCAATACAACGCCCCCTTGCCAATGCGGTTGAAAGGTCCTTTGGATGCTGCGGCGATGGGGAGCGCTATCAACGAGATCATCAAGCGTCACGAGGTGCTTCGTACTACGTTCCACCTGGATGAGGACCGGCCTGTTCAAGGGATTACGGCCGAGCTCACGATCGATGTACCGGTGATTGATATTTCAGATGTGCCTGCAGACAGTCGCGAGAAGGAGGCGATGCGGCTGGCGATTGAGGAAGCGCGCAGGCCGTTCAACCTGAGCGCCGGGCCGGTGGTGCGNNCACTGCTGCGGCTCGATGTTACCGACCACATATTGCTGCTCGACATTCATCACATTGCGACGGACGGCTGGTCGATCTGGCCCTTCATCCAGGAACTGGGCGCGCTGTATGAGGCATGCCGTACGAACCTGCCTTCACCGCTTCCGGAGCTTCCGATCCAATATGCTGACTTTGCGGTGTGGCAACGGGAATGGATCGAGAGCGACCTGATTGCCGGGCAGCTTGCCTATTGGAAAAAACAGCTTGCGGGCGCGCCGGATCGTATCGACCTGCCCACCGATCGTCCGCGTCCGGCCGTGCAGCGCTATCGTGGCGCGACGGAAACGGTTTGGTTCTCGACCGAACTATTGAAGGGATTGCACAGCCTTGGACAGAGTGAGGGCGTGACCCTCTATATGACATTGCTGGCTGCTTACCAGTCCCTGCTCTATCGATATACGGGGCAAGAGAAGATTGTGGTTGGTTCACCGATTGCAAACCGGACGCGCGCCGAAATCGAGGACCTCATCGGGTTTTTCGTCAACACGCTNNGATGCACTCGGACCTGTCGGGCAACCCAACCTTCCGCGAACTGCTGCAGCGTGTGCGCGCGGTGGCGCTGGGCGCATTTGCCAACCAGGACCTGCCTTTCGAGAAACTTGTGGAGGCAATCGCACCAGACCGCGACCTTAGCTCCAATCCCTTGGTCCAGGTTTTGTTTGTCATGCAGAACGCGCGCCGCTCCGTGCTCCGGATCGCCGGTGTGGAGTTTGCGGGCATGCCAATCCACAACGAGACGACAAAGTTCGACATCGGCATTTTCCTCCTGGAAACACCTGAAGGGCTGTCGTGTATGGCGGAATACTCGACGGACCTTTTCGATGCTTCAACGATCCGGCGCATGCTGGGGCACTTCGGGACTTTACTGGAAGCGATCGTGAAGAATCCGGATCAGCACATTGGCGAACTGCCTTTACTGGCGCCGGAAGAACGGCAACTGGTGGAGGCGGCATCGAGCGGCGAGGTGGTGGAATACGCGCGCGAGCGCTCGCTGCACGAGTTTATCGAGGAGCAGGTAGAGCGTACGCCAGACGCGGCGGCGTTGGTCTTCCAATCGGTGACGTTGTCTTACAGGGAGTTGAACGAGCGTGCGAACCGGCTGGCCCATCGGCTGCGAGCGATGGGAGTAGGACCGGACGTGCTGGTGGGAGTGTGCATTGAGCGGTCAGTGGAAATGGTCGTCGGGCTGCTAGGAATCATGAAGGCGGGAGGCGCTTATGTGCCGCTCGATCCGGAGTATCCGCGTGAGCGTCTTGGGTTGATGCTGGCAGACGCCGAGGCCCCGGTGGTTCTAACCACGGAGCATCTTTTGAACGTGCTGCCGGAACACGACGTTCCCACAATCTGCCTGGACCGCGATTGGGACACGCTGGCCGGCGAACCCACAGCAAATCCGGAATTGATCACCAACGGGAAGAACCTGGCATATGTAATTTACACTTCGGGCTCGACGGGCAATCCCAAGGGCGTGCCGAACGTTCACGAAGGCATTGTGAACCGGCTGTTGTGGATGCAGAACGCCTATGGTCTGACTTCGGCGGACCGGGTGTTGCAGAAGACGCCGTACAGCTTTGATGTTTCAGTGTGGGAGTTCTTCTGGCCGCTGATGACGGGAGCATGCCTCGTGGTCGCGCAGCCGGGCGGACATAAGGATCCAGATTACCTGGTGGGCCTGATCACCAAAGAGATGATCACGACGCTTCACTTCGTCCCATCGATGCTGCGAATCTTTGTGGAAGCAGAGGGAGTGGAGCGGTGCAGCAGCCTGCGGCGAGTGATCTGCAGCGGCGAAGCGCTTCCGCTGGATCTGCAGCAACGGTTCTTCGAGCGGCTTGGCGCGGAGTTGCATAACTTGTATGGGCCGACTGAGGCTTCAGTCGACGTGACCTACTGGCAGTGCACTCCGGACTCGGGACGTACGACTGTTCCGATTGGAAGGCCGATCTGGAATACGCAGATTCGCATCCTCGACCGGTTCCTGCAGCTTGTCCCATTCGGGATACCCGGCGAGTTGCACATTGGCGGCGTGGGACTCGCGCGCGGCTATCTGAAGCGCCCCGAGTTGACCGCGGAGAAGTTCATTCCTGACGGCTTCAACCACGAAGCCGGGGCGCGGCTTTACAAGTCCGGTGACCTGGCACGCATGCTGCCGGACGGAACCATCGAATATCTGGGAAGGATCGACCACCAAGTAAAGATCCGTGGCTTCCGCATCGAACTGGGCGAGATCGAGGGCACGCTCGCCAGTCATCCCGGAGTGCGCGAGAGTGTTGTGGTTGCCCGCGAAGACGAGCCCGGGGACAAGCGCCTGGTTGCCTATATCGTTCCCGACTCCGATTACCAGGGAGCCGATCAACAGGAGAACGCCGATTCTCTTAGCGCAGAACGTGTGGCGCAGTGGGTGGCCACATTTGATGAGGCATATCGACAGGGCGGCGACATCGCGGACAGTGCGTTCAATATTACAGGGTGGGATAGCAGCTACACCGACGAGCCGATTCCGGCCGCGGAAATGAAGGTCTGGGTGCAGAGCACGGTGAATCGGATCCTGGCGTTGAAACCTGACCGGGTTTGGGAGATTGGCTGTGGCACGGGGTTATTGCTGTTTAACGTGGCTCCGCATAGCAAGCGATACTTTGGCACCGACGTTTCCAACACTGCGCTAAGTTATCTTGAGCAGCAATTAAAGAGACCGGAGCTGGAGCTGCCGCAGGTTGGTCTGGCGCGCAGGCCGGCGCACGAGTTCGAGGGCACGCGGGGCAACTTTGACGCCGTGGTTGTGAACTCGGTGGCGCAGTACTTCCCTGATCTTGACTACTTCATTGAAGTGCTGACGGGGGCAATTGAAGCGGCAGGTCCGAACGGATACGTTTTTATTGGCGATTTGCGGAGCCTTCCTCTGCTGGAAACGTTCCAAACGTCGGTGCAAATGTTCCGCGCAGCAGATTCAACGACCGTAGCCGAGCTCCGACAGCTGGTGAAGCAGAACATTGCGCAGGAGGGCGAGTTACTGATCGACTCAGAGTTCTTCCACGCGGTGAGACAGCGGATCCCGGGGATCAAGCGGGTTGAGATCCAACTGAAGCGCGGGCGCGAACACAACGAGCTGACCCAGTTCCGCTATGACGTGACATTGCACCTGGGGGCGACAATGGCGGAGAGAGTGGATTGCGTCCAAGTGGACTGGCAGGAGCAGCAATTCAGTCTCAACCTGCTCCGCGAGACGTTACGGACGACGCAACCGGAGATGCTCCGGGTGACCGGAGTGCCAAACGCGCGCCTGCGGCACGACTGTGTGGAGAGGGACGTTTTGATGAGCGAAAGCGGCCCGCAAACAGTCGAAGAGGCACGCGAGTTGGTCATTCTCTTGGTTCGTGCGGAACATGGGATGGAGCCTGAGGACTTTTGGATGCTCGAAGCGGAGGCGCCTTACCGTGTAGAGATTTCCGCTTCGAGAACAGAAGTAGACGGCTGCTTCGATGTCATCCTTCGCAGGGTTGCGGAGAATGGAGAAACCTTGTTCGCGGAGGTGCGCCATCCTGGAGAATTGCTTGGATTCAAACCCCTGCGCAGCTACGCGAATAATCCGCTTCGCCAGCGGGTGGCGGGACAACTGGTTCCGCAACTGCGTTTGTGGTTAAGCACGAAGCTGCCCGAGTATATGGTTCCGCAGGCATTCGTAGTGCTGGATGAATTCCCGCTTTCGACGAACGGGAAGGTGGAGAGGAAGGCGCTGCCGGCGCCGGATCAATCGGGGTTGGGGAGCACAGGAAGCTACGTTGCGCCTCAAACTCCGACGCAGGAGATGCTGGCCTCAATCGTGGCGGAGGTGCTGCGACTTGAACGCGTCGGTTTGCACGACAACTTCTTTGAGATGGGCGGACATTCGCTCTCGGCCACGCAAGTGGTGGCTCGGGCACGGGGAATGTTCGGGGTGGAATTATCGGTGCGTGTGCTGTTTGAAGCGCCTACCGTTGCCGAACTGGCCCAGGCAATTGAGCGGTTGGAGCGCGGCAAGTATCAATTGGAGACGCCACCGATGGTGCGGGCCGACCGGAGCAATCCACTGCCGCTCTCTTTTGCGCAGCAACGGCTCTGGTTCCAATACCAGTTGGACCCTGACAGCCCGCTTTACAACATTCCCTGGGCCACGCGCATGACTGGGTTGCTGAATCCAAGTGCGTTGGAGACAGCGCTGAAGGGCATTGTGCAACGGCACGACATACTGCGGACAACCTACGCGATGGAGCACGACCTACCCGTCCAGAAAGTGCGGCCCAACGCGGCTGTCACGATGGAGATTCGAGATTTGACCTCGCTGGCAACGCCGGATCGCGAAAAGGAAGCGCGACGTATTGTGCAAGAGGAGAGCGCGAAGCCCTTCGACCTGACAACAGATGTCCTTTTCCGGCCAATGCTGCTGAAGTTGGACGAGCGAGAGCATGTGCTGTTTGTGAATACACACCATATTGCTTGCGACGGCTGGAGCCTGGGAGTCATGGCTTCCGACCTGGCCGCGCTCTATGAGGCGGTCTTGGCGGGAGAGACCTTGGAAGAAGGGCCGCCTTCAACGCTTGGTGATTTGCCGATTCAGTATGCTGATTTCGCCGTGTGGCAGCGAAACTGGTTGCAAGGCGACGTGCTGGAACGTCAATTGACGTACTGGAAACAACGGCTCGCCGGGGCTCCGCCTGTGCTTGCGTTGCCCAGCGACCGTCCTCGGACTGACGAGGCGAGCCTGCGCGGGGCAACGGAGCGTGTGCCGATCGAGAAGAGCCTGGCGGAACAGATTGGCCTGTTGAGCCGTCAGCAGGGAGTTTCGTCGTTCATGACGATGCTGGCGGCTTTCCAGAGTTTGATCCTGTATTACACGAAGCAGCCCGACGTGGTTCTGGGTACCGACCTCGCCGGCCGCACCTGCGTGGAAACAGAGGCGCTGATCGGCTTTTTTGTGAACCTGATCGTGCTGCGCACCGATTTGTCGCGTGATCCGACGTTCAGCGAATTACTGGGCCGTGTGCGCGAGGTGACGCTCGGTGCATATGCGCACCAGGACCTGCCCTTCGACACGCTGGTAAAAGAGCTGCAGCCAGAGCGAAGCATGAGTCACAATCCGCTGGTTCAGGTCTTGTTCGTACACGTGAATACTCCACGCAGCCGCCGGACGCTGCCTGGCATCGAACTGAACGGATTCCAATTCGAACTGCCTTCGAAGTTCGACCTGGCGGTGTTCTGCAGCGAGAACGACCAAGGTTTGACCGGAACCTGGAACTATAACGCCGACTTATTTGACCGACGGACGATCCTTCGCACGGCGGCGCAGTTTGAGACTGTTCTGGAACAGGTGACCCGGAATCCCGACTTGCGGTTGAGCGAGATTCAGCAAATACTGGAAACGAATGAGCAGCTGCAGCAAACGGAAGAGTACAGTGCGCTCCAGGAGACGAGCGCGCAGAAGCTAAAAGGCATCAAGCGCAGACCGGCGGGAGCACTTGTCAAAACGCCGTGATGCTGAGCGGGCACAGGGACCAGTTTGCGTTGAACTTAACGGGCGCTTTGGACCAGACCGTGAATGTAATCGAAGAAACGCATCGAAACGGGAATTGAACTTTGGTGAACAGGAGTCAGATATGAACGCAATTAGTGCAGATGCGGCCGTCAAGCTGCCGCAGACCTACGACGTAGACTTGCTTTTACGCGATCTGCAAACGCTGCGGGATGTGCCGACCGCGCCGCAGCCCGGCCCGTACCACAAGGGTGAATGGACGGGGATTGCACTGCACTCACTGGGGGGAAAGGATTCGGTCTTCCCAAGCTCTCCCGGGATGGACCGGTACCAGGAGACGGAAAACCTGCGCCAGACGCCCTACTTCAAGAAGATCCTTGAAGATCTGAAGTGCCCCAAGGAAGTGGTGCGCATTCTGTTTTTGCCGCCGGGTGGCCACATCAAGGATCACTTCGACTTCCATACGAATTTCCAATTTGGCATTGTGCGCCTGCACATTCCAATTCTCACAGATCCTGGCGTTGCGTTTATCATCGACGGCCAGCGCATGAACTGGAAGGCCGGCGAGCTGTGGTATGGCGATTTCTCTCGCGTACATTCCGTGAAGAACGACAGCCAGATCGTCAGGGTTCACATCGTCATCGACGTTTTGATCAACGACTATCTTCTAAGCTTGTTCCCCGAGGACTTTGTGGCTCGTCGACGGGCCGAAGGCGTATCCGTGACGCGAGAGACCATGCCTGCCTCAGAGGCGGACCTGCGCCGGTTCATTTGCGACTTCAAGATTCCCGGCGAGTACATGCCGATGTTTGTGATTGGAAAGCCGCTATCTACGTTGGTGAAGGGCGCTGTTGGTTCAGTGCGCCTGATGGACGGTGAACTGACGGTGATGGTCAACAACGAGCCCTCATTCCGGTTGGAACGAGTGTCCGATGACACCTTCAGCATCTCCGGATTGCCACCGGGCATTACGTTGCAGTTCAAAGAAGAGGATCACGTCATTCGCGAAGTTGCCTTGAACATGAAGGGCCTGCCGAAAGACCTCTATTCGGCGCGCCTTGGCATGTTCCAGGGGCCATCGATCGACGAGAGGCGAGTGTCTCTTCCACTGGTTGAGGGCACTACCCCGGCAGCCGGCGCGGCCCCCGGGGTGCTTTGATGGAATCGATGATCGAGGTGCGAGGACTCTCAAAGGAGTACCGCATTGGACAATCCATTGATCGGACCTCGAATGTGCGCGAGCTGGTGGTGCGCGCGTTCGCTGGTCCGTTCAAGAGGCGGGCGAAGGATTGGTCAAAGCCAACGACCTCATTCTGGGCGCTGAAGGACATCAATTTCGATGTCAAGGCAGGGGAGATCGTCGGCATCATTGGAGCCAATGGCGCGGGCAAGAGCACATTGCTGAAGATACTCTCGCGAATCACAGATCCGACCGAAGGTAAAGTAACGCTGCACGGGCGCATGGCCAGCCTGCTTGAAGTAGGCACCGGATTCCATCCCGAACTGACCGGGCGCGAGAACATCTTTCTGAATGGCGCGGTGCTGGGCATGCGCCACGCCGAGATCAAGGCCAGGTTCGAGGAAATTGTCGCATTCGCTGAAATTGAAAAGTTTCTGGATACGCCAGTGAAGCGCTATTCAAGCGGAATGTCGGTGCGCCTTGGTTTTGCGGTGGCTGCGCACCTTCAGCCCGAGATCCTGGTCGTGGATGAAGTACTCGCGGTGGGGGACATGGCCTTCCAGAAGAAGTGCCTGGGCAAGATGAGCGAAGTGAGCAAGACGGGCCGCACAATCCTGTTCGTTTCACACAACATGGCGGCTGTGGAGAATCTATGTCAGCGCGGGATTGTGCTGCGCCAGGGCCGCGTTGTCTTCGACGGAGAAACGAAGGGCGCGGTCGGTGAATACTTGGCCGGCACAAGCCGCCCCGGCCAAGGCCACACCCACGAAATTGACCTGTCCGAGGCTCCAAGCCGCAAGCGGCAATTTGCGCCATTGATGAAGAAGATTGAGCTTTACACAGCCGATGATCAGCCAGCGCCCCACGCTGTGCAGGTTGGGGAGCGGCTGAAGGTCAAGATTCACATTGCCCTGCCCTACGAAACCCCGCGACTCACTTTTGCGTTCTGCATCAACACCATGTTCGGGCAGAGGGTGCTTACGCTGAATACGCTGTGCGATCCCGAGCTGATGCACGGTTCACTGTCGGACGACATCATTCTAGTTTGCGAGGTTCCCAGCCTGACACTTGTTCCCGGAGAGTATCTGATCTCACTTTACATGGACTTCGGTGGGGAGCAGACGGATGCAGTACCGGAAGCTTTTGTTCTGAGTGTGCTCGAGGGCAATTACTATGGCACTGGAAAAGGGACATTCAGTGGTGTCTTTGTGGCGCCGCACCGGTGGAGCGTCGAGCAAGTTGGCGAGCCATCGTTGCAGAATACAGAGAGATGAGCGCGTTATCCCTCCCTGGCTGGAAGGTCAGCTACCAGCAATGATTTGGGGCCGGGGACGGATCTACTTGTGGATGAGCTTGAGATAGAGTTGCTCATAGTCGTGACTCATTCGCTCGACCGAATAGTACTCCGACACTTTCTCACGGGCACGTTCACCCTTTTCGCGAAGTTCATCGCATGTGATTGCGGCTTCCAGCGCGCCGGCCAGGGCATCGACATCCCCTGGGGGACAGGTCCAACCTGATGCAGTGATTTCTACCATGCGAGGGACGTTGCCTACTGCGGTTGCCACAACGGGGAGTCCCGATGCGATGGCTTCGAGCAGTGACAGGGGCATGGCCTCACTGGCCGATGGCAGGACGAAGAGATCCAAGGTGCTCAAGTAGGCGGGCACATCGTTTGAGACGCCGCAGAATTCAACTACACCGTCCAGCCCTAGCTTGGCCCGTTGTTCTGTCAATTCCGCTTTAAGGAACCCCTCGCCCAGGATGCGAAGACGAATGTTGTTGTGCCTGACGCGTAGTTGAGCGAATGCCGCAAGCAGCAAGTTATGGTTTTTCTCACGAAACATGCGACCGACCGTACCAATGACGATTTCATTGCCTGAAGTACGCGGCGGCACGGCAAGGAAGCGCGCCAAATCGATCCCGTTTTCAATTACGCTGAACTTTCTACCGGGCAGGAAGAATCTACTGCGAATGACGGACTCCACTTCGGCACAGACAGACACAATGGTGTCAGTGCACATGGCGCCAATCCAGAAGACGAGCCTCCATTTTCGCTTGCCCTCCAGCCACACGGTGGCGTGCATGGTTTCCACTACCTTGGTTGACCCGGCGGCCCGGGCAGCAATGCCCCCATACAGGTAGTGATAGAACGGGTTGTGCACATGCAGAATGTCGGCTTTGCCCCGGCCAAGGTGCTGCATAAGTTTGAGAGTCAGGTATTTCTTTCCGCCTATGAGCTGCCCCTGAGCACCGCGGCGGAGGTATACAATTTGCACGCCCGCATCCTGAAGCTGTGCTTCGGCCACCACATTGGCGCTCGCATTGGTCCAGCAGCCAATGGTCACCGAGTGTCCGGCTTTGCGCTGTGCGAGGCAAAGCACACGAACGATTTCCTGCAGACCGCCGAAGTTCATGTTGGGGACCAAGTGGAAAATCCGCACACTTCACCACTTTCTTAAGCCGGGCGATTGAATACGAGGAAGCCGGGCCAGCAATGAGAAGATGCCGGTCATGAGAGTGTGCCTTGGCAAAACTCATCTCGACCAGCAATCGAATTAATCTTAAAACTCTAAGATCGTAACGTAATTGGCTTTAAGTCAGAAATGACACTTTCAGTAACTAGACAGAGTGCTAGAAGAATCATAAAGCTCTGAAGGAAGTGGTCAGACCGACACTGGCAAGCTTTTCGCTGGTTGTCCAGCGATTCTGATCGCCGGGCGAGCTCGATTCTCGAGAATCTGGCGATGATGTGGCCGGAGGGTGCTCAAGCGGGCCGTTCGCAAATTCAGTTGTCTGTGTTGTTGCCGGTACAGTACTATTGCCGCAATCGGGGCCAAATGGTTGTTTTGTCCAGATTTACTTTGATACCTGAACAATACCCAGAATCATTGCTGCGGGCTGGTCTAGAATGGCAAGAGATTGAAGAGAGACAAGCTATTTGCGTGACGGCCAGGCCTGACCTTGCAATGGTTGTGTGTATCCCCAAAAGTGTCCACGAGGTAATGTATGCTGCCAGAACAATGGGAAACGTTTAAGCGAGCGGTGCGCCGCGAAAAGATGGATAAGATTCCGATGGCGCTGATCATCGATAGCCCATGGATCCCCGGATACCTCGGAATCAAGCATCTGGACTACTTCCTGGATCCAGAACTCTGGTTTCAATCGAATTTGAAGATCATGCGCGAGTTCCCNNGCGAAGATCAAATTCTGGCAGGACAATACGCCGAGCGAATATCACACGCTTTACCGGCTTGAGGATATCGACAGCTTTCCCGAATACGAAGTGGAGGCCGACGGCTTTGCCGGGCTGACCCTGCACCGGATTGGCATGGCCCGGCAGCGGATTCTGGATGCCGGCTACATTCTTCCCATGGTCACCTCGCGGGGACCGCTATGCACGGCAGGCTTTGTGCGCGGCACCACGGAATTCATGATCGACCTGGTGGAGGACCCCAAGGGTGCGCACAGGTTGATCGACCTATGTACGCGTGTGGTCATCGACTGGCTCAAGGCGCAGCAGAAGGTCATGGGCGACACGGTGGAGAGCATTTTCATCCTCGACGACATCGTGGGGTTCATCAATGAAGAGCATTACCTTGAGTTTGCGCATCCTTACCTGAAGCGCAT
>PLKU01000209.1:2688-2980 GCA_003140705.1 Acidobacteriaceae bacterium | reverse complement strand
AATGTGCCTGATGGGAAACGTGAATCCCCTGGAGATTGCGGTCCGCGGAACCCCGGAGGAAGTCAAGGACGGGACTCTCGAGGTGCTGGAGGGCTCTGGCGGCGAGGGCATCATCCTCTCAGTCGGAGGCGGCGTGAGCCCGGGAATGCCTCGCGAGAATGTCCTGGCCATGATTGAGGCACTGCGCGAATTCAATGGAAGGCGTGCCGCAAGCGCGGTTGCGAGCGCTAGCTAAGCGGAGGATAGATGCCTGATTACGCCTCGATGAACCAGTATCTGTACGAGGGGAACG
>PLKU01000209.1:0-2660 GCA_003140705.1 Acidobacteriaceae bacterium | reverse complement strand
CGGCGCGGGCGATGAAGGCGGGGCTGGCTGTGCTGAGGCCGCTGCTGACTTCGAAAGACAGCAACACCAAACCCAAAGGCGTATTGCTGATGGGCACGGTTCGCGGCGACCTGCACGATATCGGCAAAAATCTTGTGGGCATGATGGCCGAAGGCGCGGGTTTTGAGTTGCACGACATCGGCGTGGATCAGAGCGTGGAGAAGTTCATGGCCGCGGCGGAGAAATGCAAGCCAACCATCATTGGCATGAGCGCGCTGCTGACGACGACCATGATGTATATGAAGACCGTGATCGACGGGTTTGATGCCGCGGGCTTGAGTCACATCAAGATGGCGATTGGGGGCGCTCCAATCAGCCAAATGTTTGCCGACGAGATTGGCGCGGACGGATACGGTGCGAACGCATCCGCCGCGGTGGATCTGTTTTTACGCTTAGCGACAGAGGGTTAGCACCAGTGGCCACATACAAAATTCTGCATTGGCAGGAGATCCCCATCCAGATCAATGCCGAGGATGAGGTGGAGGACGCCACTGTGATGCTGAATGACAAATTCATGCAACAAGTGGATATTCTCGCGGCCAAGCGGGGACTGCAAGCCTCTGACGACTACCTGGCCCAGTGGAAGTGGAGCGATGAAGAGGAGCGAGAGGGTTCTGCGCGCGAAGTTGCGGAAGCATTGAAAGCCGAACTGGAAGCGAAGGGCTGGTAGGAATTCTCTCCGAATGGCCGTTACCCTCACCATCAACGGACAATCCATCGAGGCGGCGGCCGGACGATCGCTCTTTGATTACGCCGAGGACCTGGGCATCGATGTGCCTACTTCCTGCCGCAAGCAAGGCAAATGCAAAGAGTGCATGGTTGAAGTTGTTGAGGGGATGGACGCCCTTTCGCCGCTTGCTGAGCCGGAGCGTCATCTCAAAGGGAATTTCCGCCTGTCGTGCCAAGCCTGCGTTGCCGCGACGGAAGGCAATGTTCGCTGCCATACGATGCGGCGCGGACACATGCGCATCGAGCGGCACGCGTTCGGACTGCCGATCAGCAATCGCGCCTTCAGGCTGGATCCCGCGGTGACTCGCGACGGAGATCGCATCCTTATCGATGGCGTGGAAGTGGAGCGCTCGACCGGACCGATTCTCGGCATCGCCATGGACCTGGGGACTACAACGGTTGTGTTGCGACTGGTGGACCTGGAGAACGGCGAACTGATTGCGGACACCTCGTTTGAGAATCCGCAACGCTTCGGCGGGTCTGAAGTGATGTCGCGTATTTCCTATGACACCGAGCATCCGGGAAAACTGCTGATGCGCACGCTGGCCGGCTATCTGACTCATGCGATCGAAGCGTTTCCCGTCGACCCGAAAACCATCTACGAGATGGTTGTAGTGGGCAACTCGACCATGCGGGATCTTTTCTTCAGGCAGAGCGTGTATTCGATCGGGCAAAGCCCCTACCTCTCCATTACGGAAGTCGAAATGGCTGAAGGCAAACGCACCACGACAAGCCTGCAACAGACTGGACTGCGCAGCCTTTTGCCGATTCATCCCAAGGCTCGTGTGTACGGAGCGCCGATCATCAGCGGCCACGTGGGTGCAGATGCGGCAGCGTGCATGCTGGCGGTGGACCTGGCGCATGAAGAGCGCCTCGTTGCGGTAATGGATATTGGAACAAATACCGAATTGATTGTGGGCAACAAGGACCGCATCTTGGCGGCATCTTGCCCGGCCGGCCCGGCATTTGAGGGTGGCGCAATTGCCTGCGGCATGCCTGCCCTGGACGGGGCAATCGAAGAAGTGGCAATTGGCGACGACGGATCCTACAGCCTGCGCGTGATTGGCGACGTAAAGCCGGCGGGCATCTGCGGGTCAGGCCTGGTGGACGTGCTGAGCGAACTGCTGCGCACTGGCAGGATGAATGAGATGGGCCGGTTTGAAGATGACGTTCGGCGGGTGACTCTCCACCATGGCGAGGCGCCCAGCGAGGACATTTTCCTATTGGAGAGCGATGTAAATGAGTTGGCGCAGGCCAAGGGCGCCAACGTTGCGGGCTTGCACACGGTGTTCAGCAGCTACGGCATCGACTTTGCCGACATCGATGTTTTCTATCTGGCGGGGGGATTCGGAAGACATCTGAAGGTTGAAGCATCGCAGCGCATCGGGCTGGTTCCGAGCCTGGATTCGACAAAGGTGGTGCAGGCAGGCAATACCGCAATCGAGGGCGCGACGATCGCCTTGCTGAGCAAGTCGAAGCGGCAGAAATTGGAAGAGATGGTAAAGAAAGTGCAGCACTGTCGCCTGGAAACCCATCCAAACTTCTTTGAGTTCTTTGTTGAGGGCTGCCAATTCAAGCCCGTGGAGCCGATTCCATGCGCGAGGTAGCCGAAGCCATCGAACTTGCCAGCACGGTACCCGATCTGGATGTCTTGCAAGAGGAGTATGTGCGGTTGCTCGGGTATCCGCGCGGGCGGGTGCTGGAGGGGCGAGCTCGGGAGTTGGCGGACTGGGCAAGGAAATGGTACGCCAAGAACGGCCGGCCGTGGTTTTACGCGCGACAGGCAGAGAGCTTTGAGATCGCAGGCAACTCCATTCAGATTGATGGAACGTCGTTCACCAGCAAGCGACTGCAGAGCACGCTCGAAGAAGCGGAAGCCCACAGCGTGATCC
>PLKU01000030.1 GCA_003140705.1 Acidobacteriaceae bacterium | reverse complement strand
TGGTATGCCGGTAACCCGGTGTAGCAACGATAGGCGAGATGTAGCGAGCGTCATCCTTTGCTGTCCAAAGCCGGTCTGTAGGAACCTGGATCGGAGTCAATCGAATCCACTCGCTGCCTGGTGTACAGTCATCGTTGAAGTAGAGGCGAGGATGATCGACCAGGATCGAAAGACCGCTCCGAATCAGCATCGTAACAAATAGGAAGTTGAAGAAGTGGCAGTAGCGCACCCATAGCGGAAAGCCGTGTGGGCCTGCGAAGTTGTTGGGATAGATCTGCGGGACAGGCGGAATATGAGGGAGTCCAACAAACAGAACTTCAATCCATGCGGCAACCACAGGCAGCAGCACCAGCACTGCGGCTGTCATCATGATCGAGGGCCGGATCCAGACGCGAAAACGGCGATCAGGGGGATAGTGAACGGCGGCGTGTGCCGCATCGAACTTAATCATTGAAAATCTCCTGGACGACTGTCATTCTCCTGGGATCGACGAGGACGAGACCTTCGCCGTAACTTACCTGTTTCGCTTCGATTCACGCATGAAAGCTCGCCTACGCCCAACCAACAATTCCTGGGCGCTGATACTCCCACGAACCCGCCCGGTCTCCCGATCCACCAAAGGCATGCTCGCCACTCCGGAAGTTGCCATCTCTTCGGCGACCGCTCGGCAGGTCTCGTCGGTATACGCCAGGATCTCTGGCAATGCTTCAGCTGGGTCGCTAGTCTCCCCAGCCTCGTCGGCTGACACAGAGAGTTCNNTCATCACCTCAGCCACGCTGATCATTTCAAGCGGGTCGACGCCGTACTCACGCGACAAATGGTACCCGCGGCGACTCAGTTTCTCTGTCAGAATCGATCGAGGCATGGTCAGCGAGGTCACCAAGTAGGATGCCGCGCATGCAAGCGTCAATGGCAGCGGTGCGGGTAGGGCATGGGTCAACTCAAGCGAAAGAAGAATTGCAGTGAGTGGAACGCCTAGAGCGCCCGAAAGCATCGCTCCCATCCCCATCAAAGCCCAGAGCGCTTGTGTCTCTCCCGGTATGTGCGCCAGCTGCGCCACTGATTCACCTAACGCCGCACCAATCATCAANNGTTCCCGGACTCAAAGAAAATGTCCAAATCGGCGGCTTGGCGACAAGCAGGCCAACCAATAACGTAGTCGGAGCGTTCCCACGGAGAAGCTCCGCGATCTTGTCGTATCCGACGCCCAAACCACATGGGGAAAAAAGCCGCCGATGCCGATGCTGCCAATTGCCGGCCACCACATCTAGTGCACTCCCAGCCGGCCACAAACATGCTCAAACCCATGTTCAAAGCTATACATCAAACGACTCAGACCAGCCGAAGCAAGACACACGAGCATTCCAACTGGAGCGGCCAAAAGCAACGTGCGTCCCGAAGGAATGGTCGAATGGAGCTCAACGGGGAAGAGTGGACCTGCTCCGAGCCAGCTGATGCGCAACGCGACAGCCATCACGCTCGCCACTGCTACCGGCACCAGCGAGCGCGGCCGCCACTGGAAAAGAAGCAGCTCAACCGCCAGCAAGATCGCAGCCATGGGCGCCGCAAAAGTTGCCAACATGCAGGCAGAGGCACCCGCCACCAGCAGCGTCGTTCGTTCTGCATCGGTCAACTTAAGCCATTGTGCTACCAGCGAGCCGAAGGCTCCGCCCGTCATGATGATCGGACCTTCGGCGCCGAAAGGCCCGCCGGAACCGATCGCAATTGCAGCCGAGAGCGGCTTGAGTAGCGCTACCTTCAGGTCAACGCGGGCGCCACGAAGCAGGATCGCCTCAATGGCCTCTGAAATTCTGTGGCCACGTATTCTGTCCAATCCATAATGCGCAATGAGCCCCACCATCAGCCCGCCAATGATCGGTATTAGCGGCATGAACCATGGTGAAAGCCGCGGCCTCGCTGGTCCCACCATGGCCACGCTTAACCTATGGTAATAGAAGGCGTTCGTCGCCGGCGCAATGGCTCGCAACAAGAGCACGGCCAAGGCCGCACCGCCTGTGCCAATAAGCAGCGCTACAGCGGACAGCAGCCACACTCGACGATCTACCGTGAAGCCGCGTAATGCAGATGGGCGCGACCTCATCGAGCCTCCGCGTCGTTTGATCTTTGTGCATTGAATGAGATGTGCTTCAACGCCCTTGTCAGCCGAGGCGCCAGCTCATTTAACTCCTTCGCATGGTTGCCAGCGAGCCGGCCAAGAACCAGTCTGCCTTTGCGAGTAACAAGCAAAATCGATCGTCTTTTGTCATCCACATCAGCCGTACGTTCCAGCAGTCCTTCGCGTTCTGAGCGGTCAACAAGTTCCACAGCACTGTTGTGTTTTAGCCCGAGCCGCTCGGCCGCATACGCAATCGTTATAGCCGTATTCTCGGGGGCGCCTGCCACCTGGAGAAGAAGTTGATGCTGCTGGGGCTGCAATCCTGCTTCCAGAGCTGCGCATTCGCTGAAGAGCAAAAAGCGTCGCAGTTCATAGCGAAACTCAGCTAATGTCCTGAGAAGTAAGTCCGGACCAGGCGCCGCGGGTCTATTGGCCATATATGTATCGTGACACGATAGTGCTCGTCGCGCAAGATTCGGGTGCACGACTACCGCCGAACCTGATCTCATAGCGCGGCCGAGGTCACGAAACCAGGTTTCGTTCATTTCGCTCTGGCCAAATGAGCTCTCAAGAATTCACGAAGTGCAACCGCATTGTCATGCGTTTGGCCGTTCACGCCGTAGAGCAACGTTACCGCTCCTTCCCTCACGGCCTCGACAATGGGCCGCCACCCATTCGGATTTGCCCTGAGTTCAGAGAAATACCGGCGACGGAATTCGCTCCACTTGGTTGGATCGTGGCCGAACCACCTTCGCAATTCTGTGATCGGAGCAACATCCTTAAGCCAAGTATCCACTTTCGATTTATCCTTCCCAATCCCTTTTGGCCACAATCGGTCAACGAGAAATCGGATTCCGTCTTCACCGTCGGCCGTGTCGTACACACGAGTTGTTTTGGTCATCGCTTGCGCTCCTTCAGTGGCTAACCGGCCCATCACTTCACTATGAAGCCCTAACGCATTGACTCGAATCTCATTAAGGGCCACCAGTCGGTGATCTCTGTCTATGTGACTGCTGGGGGCTTTGCTTGGCGTACCGATGGCATGCGAATCCGCAGCACTCTCTCGCGAGCGCGCTCCTCTTCAAGGTTTTGAATTCTTGCGCCGAGTAGATCGTTGAGAGAGATCATGCCGACAAGCCGTCTCTCCGATTGAGGATCCAGGACCGGAAAACGGGTAAAGCCCGACTCGGCCATTCGCCGCACGACGACACGGAGAGGCTCGTCGGCGAAAGCCACCACTGGCTCCACAGATGCAATTTCCGAGATCCTTGTTCCCGGTGCTTGACCAGGCATTCGGTCAAGTAATTTCATTAGGTGTTTTCGAGTGACAACCCCGAGCAACCCATTCTTGGAGTCGACTACCGGGAAGAGATATTGGCCTCGTGGACGGCGGTCGTTGTGAATGAGTTCCTGCGCTTCCTCGAGTGTTCCATCGCCAGGTAGGGCAACAATCTTCGTGCGCATCACTTCTCTCACGAATAAGATTTCCAGTGGATCGAGG
>PLKU01000489.1 GCA_003140705.1 Acidobacteriaceae bacterium | reverse complement strand
TCGCCTGAAGAAAAAGGCGGCATCTTCACAGACGCCAACGGCAACCCCACCAAGGTTGACGCTCCGCCATCCGGAACTGCGAACCCGGCAACTGGCGTGTATCTGACTAGCGAAGGCATCAAAGGCCCTGCAGTGTGGGCAACCCGAGGCCGCTGGTGCACCCTCACCGGCACGGATGGAAGCCACGCCGCTTCTATCGCGATTTTGGATCACCCGGGCAATCCTGGCTATCCGACCTACTGGCACGCCCGCGGCTACGGCCTGTTTGCTGCCAACCCCCTTGGCCGCAGCATCTTTGACCCCAAGCAGCCGCCTTTCAGTTACAAGCTGGAGAAGGATAAGTCAGTCACGTTCCGCTATCGGGTTATCCTTTTCTCCCACGCCACCACACCCAACGAGATGAACCACGAAGCCGACACCTTCGCTGCTGAATCGAGGTAAGTGGACCGCAGCGGTGCAGCAGGTTCAGCGCTCGGCAAGAAGCTCCCGCATATTCGTCTCGTGTGAAATATTCCAACACAAACAAAAAAGTNNACAAATTGCCCTGCAAAGAATTAGAAGTTGAAGCGGCCGCTGAACTGCAGCTAACGCGAGCCCTGTGTTGGTGAGTAGGGAGGACAAAAACAGGTGATATACCTGAATGATTGGCCGCTTACCGTGTTCCGTCCGCAGTTCATGTGGAAGGAACACGGTTTGCAGTTGATGTGAGCGGCCGCTTAGAAGTTCAATCGACCCGAGAAGCGCAACTCGCGGTTGGAGTTGCCTGTCACGCCCGAGATGACTCCGAACCCACCCCCTGTCACGCTCGAGAGGGGGTTGCTAAATTGAGGGGTGTTGGTAAGGTTGAATGCCTCGGCGCGGAAGACCATGCCAAACCGTTCCGAGAACGCGAAGGTACGAGCCACGCTGAGGCTCGGGTTGGTGAGTCCTGGCCCGCGAAGCGAGTGCAGGCCCGCCGTTCCGAAGCGGCATGCTGCGAGATTGGAGGTGCCGCAACTCGACCCCGTCACTGCCTTTTGGGTTACAGACGGGTCTTGGAAATTCGCAGGGTTGAAGTAAGGATGGGTGCTATCGTGGCCGCCAAGAATCATGTTCGACTTGGAGACAACGTCTGCAAATTGCGAGCTGCCGGAAGCACTGGGACCAAGAGACCCTCCACTGCCCGTGACAGTAAAGGTCGTACCGCTCTCACGGCTCAACGAGCCGCTCATCGACCAGCCTCCCAGGATGTATCCCGCGGGGCCGTTCTGCAAAAAGGCCTGCCCCTTTCCAAAGGGAAGCATATAGTTCCCAAAGATCTGAATGTTATGTGTCCGGTCAAAACCGGCCACTCCCCGGTTGAGGCGCCAGTATGGGGCTGCCATCGCAGTAAACAAACCCGACTCGCCGTCAGACTGATCTCCATAATCGTTGATCGAACGGGAGTACGTGTAGTTCACTGCCACGCTGCTGTCGCCGGAGAATCTTTTCTTTGCCTGGGCTTGCAGCGCATTGTAGTGTCCGCTTCCATCTGGAATTTCGGAAGTGATGCCGGCCGTGATGCCATACAGCGCTTTCATGGGCTCCTGGGCGGCGGTTTGGCCAGGCGCCTGGTTAGCGTTGATGTTGATGCCCGGAACTTCCCGAACGATGTGTTCGCCGACGTAGGTTGCATTGAAGGTGATTGCGCTCGGAAGCTGGTGCTCGAACGCTGCGTTATAGGACTCGTAGTAGCCGCGCCTGTAATTCAGCGGCAACGTGGTCGCTCCCAGGGAGCCCGCGGGAGTGCCGAGCGAGCCAAGAGCAATCGAGGGTGAGCTTGGGCTCAGAGTCGGAGCCGTCAAGAGTGGAATGCCGGTGACTAAGGTGACGGGCACTCCGCCGATAAGGGGCGACACGTTCCCTGTGTTTCCCTGAATTGTCTGCGAAACCACCGAGGGATAGGTCGTGAGCACATTGCGATAACTGTCAGGATTGGAGGACAACCCGAAGCCGGCGCGGACCACCGTCTTGGTGTCTACGCGGTAGGCCAGGCCAAGGCGCGGGACAACCATGCCTTTTCCTGTCTGGATTTTCACGCTTGCGGGAACGCCTGCGGACCCCTCCACATAGAGATTTCCGTCGGCGGGATTGAAGATGTCAAGGCCGGAATGGTCGCGGGTAGAGATGGGATAGATCTCATACCGGACGCCGTAGTTAACCGTGAGTTTCTCCGTTGCCCGCCACTGGTCCTCAGCATAAAATGCCCAGACGCTCTCGCGAGACGTGGCTGGATTCAGATATTGTGTGTCCTTCTGAACCAACTGTGGGAGGCCGAGAAGAAAGTCCGCCCAGGAGTTGAAGAGATCCGCAGCCGCTCCACCCGTGAGCGTGGTCAAGCCGCCCGTGAAGTTGAAGCCGCCGCGAGGGCCGGAGGTGTTCTGCGGCTGGAAGTGGTTAATCGCAAAGCGGTCGAACTCCATGCCGTAACGAGTAGAGTGCTTTCCTTTGTTCCAGCTCAGGTTGGCCGCGGAGACATAGGTATTGTCCCGGAATTGGAAGGGATTGGAAATATTTTGATTCCCCAGATTCGAGAGCCCGCTGAATACGAATCTGGGCTGTCCTCCGCAAAGGGCGCAGGGTCCATTGGTGCCGGGAATGTCGAAGTAAGAAATTCCCCAATCTACCCCAAGATCGGTGTTCTTGGCGGCCATCCCCTGGCGCAGATAGCCGACGTTGGCATCCAGGAGCAGGTTGGACCTGAAGGTATAGGTGCCGCCGATTCCGATGGATTGGATAAAGCTCGGCGCAGTGCCTGGCTGCCCACCGTCGAAGGTAGTGCCGCCGGCCTGTCCCAAGGTCTGGGGATCAAACAGGAGGGTCTTCTGAAATCCATAGCGGCCGAAAACTGTGCTCTTGCTGCTGGCGTTGTAGTCGATGCGGGTATCCACGTTGTCGCGTGTGTACTCACCATCGGCTGCGCCAAAGAAGTCATTGTTAATGCCGTTGGCGGAAAGCAAATTGGCGCCGGCTACATTCGGCGCATCGGCAGATAGCAGTTTGACCATCTGGGTCGCAGCGTAAGATATGCGGCCTAGGGGGATGACATTGTTCAGGAATGGTGTGCGTCCCGTGCCATCGGGATTACCCGTCGCGGGATCATAGATGATGACTGGGGTGGTGCCGTTGGTGGTGACGCCCGTGAAGTTGCCTGCGAGCATGGCGGCAGATGGAACTGTCTGGAAGCCGCTTAACGCCGCCGAGCGCCGTGTGCGTTCCCAGTTGCCGAAGAAGAAGGCCTTATTCCTCATGATCGGGCCGCCGTAATTGGCACCGAACTGGTTCAGGATGTACTTGGGAACCAAGCCTCTGTTAGCCGTCGTCGGCGTGAAGAAGAAGCTTTTCGCCATCAGGGCGCTGATCATGTTGTATTCCCAGGCTGAGCCGTGGAATTTGTTGGATCCGGACTTGGTTGTCACGTTGACTGAGGCGCCGGAGGCAAATCCCTGCTCGGCGTTCATGCTGTTGGTCACCACGTTGACGGCGGCAACCGCTTCGGTCGACGGGGTATATGCGGTGATCTCCGGCAGCCAGGGATATATATCGCTGACGCCGTCAATACGTGTGCTATTGTTGCTTCCAGACACGCCGTTTGCGTTGAACATCATTGTATCGGCGGGATTGCCCGATTCCGAATGTTGTTCGCCTGGCGGCGAAAAGCCGGGAAGGACGACGAACAGGCTTTGGAAGTTGCGCATATTGAGTCCAGCAGTTGTGACCAACGTCTGGACTTCCGTAGTTTCCAACTCAGAGGTTACGTTCGCGGTATCCGTCTGCAAATCGGGAGGCGCGGCGTTCACGGTGACCACCTGACCGACGGTTGCCGGCTTGAGCTGTGCGTCGAAACGCTCCTCCGTATTCGCCCGGATCTCGATCCCTGGCGACTGCACCTTGCCGAACGTCTTGGCAGACAGGGTAAGCGAATACGTCCCCGGCTCAAGATCTGAAAAGCGGTAGTCACCTGAGCCGTCCGCAGTTGTGGTTTTTGAGCTGTTGGTCGCGATATCGGTAGCAACCAGGGTTGCCCCGGCAACGGCAGCTCCCGTTGTGTCGCTGACCCTGCCGAGCAACGTGCCGTAAAGCACCTGCGCATGAGCCGAAACGCTGGCCACTATCAGCAGCGCGCAGGCAGAGAGCAGGTTGAGAAACACGGGCATGCGACGCCCAAGCATAGCGCCCAAGCTGCCGCTGTGAGCGGCCACAGTAGCCCGCATGCGCCGCGCTCGCGATGAAATCCATTGCCTTCTCGATCCATTTTGTTGCATCTTAGCCAAATCCTCCTCCACCGCTTAGGCAGCGGTAGTCGCTGGTCGGGGTTGATTGTGTATATCGCGATCAGCTGATGTGAGTATTTGCTGATCCACAATGCCGGAAACCCAAGGCCCGCCTCCCGAGGTTTTCCGTGCGCTCCAGACCAACCAGTAAGCATGCAGAAGGGCAGTCTCCCACCCACCTTTAGTTGGCGCCACGAACTTTACTTGCAGTTGATGATCGTTGTCAAGCAAAGAACCGAATTTCACCCACATTCTAGAATTTGTGCGTTTTCTTGTTGAGCTAGGAGTGGCGCAAGTGCTGAATGTCGATTTGTTTTGTCTACGTTAAAACTTACTAGTCCATTGAAGATCGATCGCCCAGACCTACAGGAATCGGGCTTTCGACTTGGCCTTTGAGATCGATTGGAGGGCTCAGGCCATGACGGCGGCTGGATCAGATTGGTGCAACTGCTCGCGTGTCGGACGCCGTTGAAACACGAGCGCCGCCGCTCCCCTGAGTCGCTCGATATCTCCATCGTGCGTGGGCAGAATCTGCGGCGGTGTGCCGACCAGGGTAAGGGCTGCCGCCTCCTTCTCAATGATGGGGCCAAAGCGGTGCCATGCCGACGTAATATCACCAGCGACCAGAATCACGCTCGGGGAAAGGCCGGCAATGATCGGCGCCAGCCCGCGTCCAATGTAAAGTGCCTGTTGAGCCAGGGCCTGCGCCGCATGCTGGTCGCCTTCTTCGGCCCGATTCAGCAATTCGTGGAACGTGATCGTTTCGGCTTTGGATTGGAGCTCCTGGTAGTACCGCAACGCCGCTCTGCAGGAAGCAAATGTCTCCCAGCAACCTCTGCGGCCGCAAGAACAAGGGAGGCCAGAAGGATCGAGAGGAATATGACCGAACTCTCCCGCCATTCCGTGGAGGCCGTTGATCAATTGTCCGTTGGCGAAGACCGAGGTTCCAACGCCCTCAGAGACAGTCACCATGACAGCGTCGCGAATTCCGTCGATTCTGCCACCAGTAACCTCTGCAATCAGGCATGCTGTGGCCGCGTTTTCCATGGTAACCGGGAGGTGCATCTTCTTTTCGATGGCGCCCTTCAAATCGAAATCCGGCCACTGCAAATTAGGGGCAAAAACCAAAAGGTGTGTGCCGGGATCGATTCTGCCTGGGAGAGCAACGCCGATTCCTTCAATCGTTTTGCCGGGCAGCCCGCGTTGCATTCTCAGCATGCACTCGGTAATCAGCCGCGTTGATGACGCCGGATCGGAAGTGACAGGTACAACAGAGCGAGAGAGCAGGCGACCATTGAGGTCCACCGTGGCAACCGTGGCTTGTTTGGGGTGAATGTCAACCGCAATGACAACCAGGTCCACATTCAACTCCAGGAGCGTGGATGGGCGTCCTCGCGGTGCCGTAGCCATGGCGCCTTCGCATACCCAATTCTCTTCAATCAGCTGCTCAACGATGAGGGGNNTCTTTGCAGTCCTGACCGGCGCGACAGATCGGCCCGCGAGAGCGGCTGGTTGGCGCGAATCAACTCAAGCACAATATCGCGGTTGATGCGGCGCGCGGTCTCGCTTGAAGCGAGCTGAACGTCGGTCAGATCGATATGCCGTATGCCTCTAGCGTGTTGCCGCATTTGCTCTTAAATTTCTCCCCTGCGCGTCAAGCCGTACTCAGACAAAGCGCGAACATATATTCCACCAGCGTCTGAAAGGTGGAAGGATATCACGAGTGAATGCGCTCGGCGACCGGTTTCAAAGCCAGCGCATCAGCAACTCGTGGGTGAAACCAGTCGCTGATACGCGGTCCAGGTCGGCATCCTCGAAACGAGCATCAAATGAGTTGATACGGCTACGCTGTCCTGAATCAACCAAACCTTAACAATACCGGATGCATGCGCCCTTTACGATAAATGGGACAGCTGTGCAGAGCTCACTCATCTGAGACCACCGGCCTGTTTCCCTATTCAATGGAATCACTTCAGATAGGCACGTACAAGATCGATCAGATCCTCAGCCAAGTCTGGGGCGATCTGCTCCTGGCCCCCGTTGACGAGGTGAAACCGGATGTGCGTTTCGAGGACCTCACCCATAAGCCCGTTGACTCCGCCGCGAACCGCTGCCAACAACATGAGTTGGCCGCCGCATTCGTCATCGGCCGTCAGGGACCGTTCCACTGCGTCCAGTTGTCCGCGCAGCTTCTTCACTCGTTGCAACAGCTTGACTCTCTCGCGATCATGGTGAGTCATGTCTGTCCTCCTTGACTTTAAATACCAACCCCCGGTACAGTATCTACCTAGTGGGGGTATGGTTTCTATTCCCATTCTATGTCTTCCGACCCACGCCGCGCATCTCTTCACGACAAAGGCCCTTCAATGCACCACATTTCTGATCGCCTACACTCGCCGCTCCGCCTCGTCCTGGCAAGCGCCGTCGTGTATGTGGCACTGATCGTGGCTTTGACGCTAACCGCTCGTTTGGCAGCTGCCCAATCGCCCGATTCGCTGCCTTCCGCACCCGAGCCGCAAACTCCGACAGTGCAATGGCTTGTGCAGAATAGCCCGGGCCTTCCACTGCTTGTTCCCGCGCAGGATGGGTACGCACGCAACGCCACCGACATGAGCCCAGTGGGCCACGACCCACAGGACGCGCCCGTGGTGGCCATGGCCCCCCACCCCGACGATAGCCGCTACTGGCTCTCTGGACAGGCCAACATTATCCTCCAGGGCAACTTGCCTTTCCATTCCCCCTACCAGGGCACCAACAGCTTCCTTAGCAGGGGCGCGTACAAAACATCCCTGTTGGGCACGTTTTATACCGCATTCCGTCCCACGCACTCGATTCGCTACAACAACGATCTGATCCTCGACATCGAGAGCACTGGCGGGCGCGGTCTCAGCGAAGCCCTTGGTCTGGCCGGAGCAACAAATCTGGACGTGGTACGCGACCCTAACCTGAGCTCTGTGCCTTATCTTTCTCACTACGAAATCCACCAGGTCATCGGCTTCACTCAAAAGACAACCACCCAGGAGCCGGGGCCCTGGGCATTGGCGCCCAGCGTGCCTTTGCGCCGCGTCGAGTTTCGTGTAGGAAAAATGTCGCTTCCGGACTTCTTCGATGTCAATGGCCCCGGCTCCGACAGTCATCTCCAGTTCATGAACTGGACCGTCGACAACAACGGCGCATGGGACTACGCGGCCGACACCCGCGGTTACAGCGTGGGCGGCATGGCCGAATACGACGACAGGATCTGGAGCATCCGCTACGCCATCTTCGCCATGCCCACTGTCGCCAACGGCATCGATATGGACTGGGCCTTCAGCCGCGCGCACGGCCAGAACGGCGAATTCGAAATGCGCCACAGTTTCGTTGCAAAGCGCAAGGGGACCGAGCGCCTGCTCTTCTACGCCAACCGCGCGCACATGGGCACCTATCGCGAAGCAGTCATCGGCTTCCTCAACGGCTCCGACTTCGCCAAATATGGCGTCACATTCCCCACCATCACACTCCACGAGCACTTCAGCGCGCTAAAATACGGCGTCGGATACAACACCGAGCAGGAAGTCACGGAGAATCTTCGCGTCTTCGCCCGCTTCGGCTGGAATGAGGGTCAGCACGAATCCTTTGCCTACACGGAAGTCGACCAGACCGTACTCGCCGGTGCGGACTACGCGGGAACCCGCTGGCATCGTCCCGTGGACAAGGTCGGCGTGGCCGTCGTTTCCAACGCCATCAAAGCGGATCACCAGGAGTATCTGAAGCTAGGCGGCCTCGGCTTCCTGCTCGGCGACGGAAATCTTAACTACGGTCGCGAGAATATTGTGGAGAGCTATTACAACTGGCATGCCTGGCGCGGCCTGTTTTATGCCATAGAGGTGCAACACATCGATAACCCCGGCTACAACCGCGATCGCGGTCCAGTCTGGGTGGGTTCGGTGCGGGCTCATATAGATTTTTGAGCGGCTGGAAGCAGAAATCGCTGGCTTGGTTCGAAGATCCGCCAGATCTTCAAAGTGCTGTCATTAAGAGACGAGTGCCGTTCCTCTACTTGCCCGATGCGCCCGTTTGCGGCTGCGTCTTCGGGTCTGGCTGAAGGGTGACGATCACCTCGTTGGGCTTTGCGTAGTGAAGCTTTTCCCGGGCCAGAATCCCCATGGCGTCAGGATCTGACTTGAGCCGTTCAATGCGCGTGTGCAGACGAACATTCTCATCCTGCAGGTCCTTGATCTCCTGCTGGAGTTGCTTGTCTTGCGTGCGTTGCTGTTGCCAACCGGAGAGACCATGCTTGCCGTTGACCACGTGCCAGGTGAGCAGCAACGCCAGCCCCACTGCCACGGCGGTACCCGCAGGACGCCACGCCCGCAGCGTCCAGTCGAGCGCCCGGTTGGGGATTGGGCCAGAACCAGCCGCATCGCCAGTCTCGCCACTCACACCGCTGTTCCCTGACTGAGTTTTGTTGCCCAGCATTTACCCTCGCTGCCTGTTTATTCCAGCACAAACTTCTTTGCTGCCGTCCGCAGCGCTTCACTGTCCTGCTCTCTGCGCGCTTCGGTATAGGCCCGAACCACAGGTTCCGTCCCTGAAAGCCGGTAGCAGACCCACGAACCGTCGTCGAGAACGAGTTTCAGCCCGTCGATGCGCACCACGCCTGTGACCTTGCGCCCGTTCAGCTCCGTCGGATCGGTCTTCAACTTCTCAGTGAACGCGGCCTTCACCTCCGGGGTCAAGTGGAAGTTCTCGCGAATGGGATAGAAGGAACCAACCTTGTCAAACAGCTCTCTCAGCTGAACTCCGAGAGTTTTTCCGCGCGCGGCCACCATCTCTGCCACCAGCAAACCGGCCACGACACCGTCTTTCTCCGGCACGTGGCCTCGGATCGTGAGCCCGGCCGACTCTTCGCCGCCGATGGCGATCTTGTCCGCGATGATCAGCTCGCCGATGTACTTGAAACCTACCGGCGTTTCGTAGAGCGGGACCTTGTGGTGCTCGGCGAGCGCGTTAATCAAGTTCGTCGTCGCTACGCTCTTGGCCACGCCATTCTTCCAGCCGCGCGTCTCGACGAGGTAGTCGAACAAGAGAGCAATGATGTAATTGGGCTGGATGAAGGTTCCGTCAGCATCCACAATACCGAAGCGATCCGCGTCCCCATCGGTGGCAATCCCCAGGGCCGCGCCGATCTCCTTCATCTTCGCCTTGCAGTCGCCGAGCAAATGGTCGTCTGGCTCCGGAGCATGGCCGCCGAACAGCACGTCACGATAGTCGTGCACCGTCTCTACCGTGACGCCGGCCTCGCGCAACAGGTGGCATGGATAGCCGCGGCCCGCGCCCCAGAACGGATCATAGACCACCTTGATTCCTGATTTGGCGATTGCTTTCAGATCGACCAACTCAGCCAGCCGCTTCAGGAACGCGGGCTTGACGTCCGCCGTTTCTGATGCTGGCGAAAAGGGGCTGGGCACACCGTTACCTCCGCCGCCTTTCGGCGCAGCAATGGCCGCCTCAATCTGCCTGGTTACCTCGGGCAGCGCAGGAGCGCCATCGTGCGTTGAAAACTTGATGCCGTTATACTCCGGCGGATTGTGCGAGGCGGTAAAGTTGATGGCCCCGGAGGTCTTGAGCTCGCGCACCGCATAAGCAATCGCTGGCGTTGGTGCTGCGTCCGGAATGACGATTGGCGTAATGCCCGCCTCAGTGAGCACCTTGGCAGCCTCTGCCACAAATGCTTCGCCAAGGAACCGCGGATCGCGTCCCACGAGGACCCGGTGCGGCTCCGGCTGTGTCTTCACGTAGGCGGCAATTCCATCCACCGCCAGCCGGATATTGGCGAACGTAAATTCCTCGGCTACAATCGCCCGCCAGCCGGACGTTCCAAACTTGATCGCTGTGCTCATTGCTCTTCTCCACCTGCGCCAGCTTCACCAGGCGCAAAGTCCATACTGCCCTACTCAGCCGCGCTCGGCAAGTTTTCCTGCACGATGAGCCACAGCACTCAAGAATGAGTCGCCCACTCTCGATAATTGGGAATAGATTGTTTACAGCGTGAGACTCGTTCGGAGGCTCCCCATGCCGGAAACCTACGCGACTACGGGCCCAAACGTCCGCGTCGTCCTGACCACCGAATCGACACTCGAGGATGCCGAGCGCCTGTGCCGCACCCTTGTGGAAGAAAAGCTGGTGGCCTGCGCCACGCTCATCCCATCCGCTCATTCCATCTACCACTGGGAAGGTCAGGTGGAGACCTCGACCGAGACCATGGTGCTGCTCAAGACCGTTCTTGACAGGTTGCCTGCACTGCAAGCTCGTTTGATGGAGTTGCACAGCTACCAAACCCCCGAGTTTCTCGTTCTGCAGGTTGAAGCGGGCAGCCAGCCCTACCTCGACTGGATCGAATCGTCGCTGCGCAGGGTCTGAAGGCTGCGGCGGAACCGGTACCCCCCTCTGGTATTCTGACTAACAGCGGTTCTACCTGCGCTCAAGACCAGGCAAGACATCTGCAGGACCCCTTCGTTTTTGGAAGACCGCTCATTTTACGATGCGCTGGTTAATGATCGGTCTTCTCGTCTCGCTGTTTGCGCTGCTGGTTGCAGCCGCTGGCGGGGCGCGTCACATCTTGATACAACGTTCGAAGCTCAATCGAAAGCCGGTCGCGGGCGCCGGAGAAACCAAAAGCCCGCCCGTTGGTTCGAAAACGAACGCCAGCCAGACTCCAAACAGCGACACGACCGACGAATCAGACCTCTAGCCCCGAAGGAACTCTTGTGAGCAAAGTATTCCCCATCCCGTTTGGTCCTGATGCCGCAACCTCTTCGCCAGTGGCCGCAACATTGACTTTGCTTCGTAAGGCGGGCATCGTTCTGGAGGGAAGCGCGCTNNTGCGCACATATTGCACTGCCGCTGTACTTCACTCCGGTGCCGCTCACACTGCAGACCCTGGCCGTCCTGCTTTTGGGGCTGCTGCTCTCTCCGCGAATGGCCGCTGGCACACTTGGCGTTTATCTTGCTGAAGGCGCGCTGGGGCTACCGGTGTTTGCGCCGGGGCCGCTGGGTTCCGCCGGTTTTGCCCACCTGATTGGACCCACCGGGGGTTACCTGCTCGCCTACCCGATGGCTGCAGCCCTGACTTCGTTCCTTTGGCGCCGAATGACCTGGAACGCGGGGCGCGGGTTTACTGGCGCGGCAATCAGCGCCGCAATTGGCAGTCTCCCGATCATGGCCCTTGGGGCTGTCTGGCTGGCCGTTTTGACGCACGCCTCAGCCCAATCCATTCTGACCATCGCCGTGCTTCCCTTCCTACCCGGCGACGCGCTTAAAGTGATTTCCGCGGCTGCGCTGGCCGCCGGATTTGTTCGCCTGCGCCGCCGCATCGGATAGCCGTTACGCTACTTTGTCTTTCAACTTTTGCCTATGTAGTTTTCCCTGAAAGGATCCTTACCAATCGTGAGTACTCAGAAATCCGGAGTTGCCCAACCCGACGCTCCGCTCGAGATCTCCATCGCTCATAGTCCCGACTCCGATGACGCGTTCATGTTCTATGGGCTCGCGACGAACAAGGTCCGCGTCCCCGGCTACCGATTTTCACACACTCTCTGCGACATCGAGACCTTGAACCTGCGCGCCCGCGACGAAGCATTCTATGATGTCACCGCAGTCAGCTTCCATGCTTACCCCTATATCCAGGACAACTACACTCTCATGGGCTGCGGTGGCAGCGTGGGCGAGGGCTACGGCCCGATGGTCGTATCGGCGCGCCCGCTTGCGCCTGAGGGAATTGGACGAATCAAAATCGCTGTTCCGGGTACGCTGACCACCGCATACCTGGCTCTGAAGATCTTCAATCCAGAGATCGAAACGGTCACCGTGCCCTTCGACCGCATCATTCCGGAGATTCTTGCCGGCAACTTCGATGCCGGGCTCATCATTCACGAGGGACAGCTCACGTTTTCGTCCAACGGCCTGTATAAGGTGCTGGATCTTGGCGTTTGGTGGCGCGAAACCACCGGACTTGTGCTGCCGCTTGGCGGCAATGCGATCCGGCGCTCACTTGGCACTGCGTCCGCGCGCATTGTCACCAAAGCTGTCCACGACAGCATCCAGCATGCGCTTGACCACCGCGAACAGGCTCTCGAATACGCCATGCAGTTCGCGCGCGACCTCGATGCGCGGCTGGCAAATCGCTTCGTCAGTATGTACGTGAATGACCGCACGCTCGACTATGGCGAAGATGGGCGCCAGGCGATCCGGAAGCTCCTCGATCTCGGCTATGAGCGCGGCATCATCCCGATTGCACCCAAAGTGGACTTCGTCGACTAGCGGGTTCTCTGCCCCCAACTGCACGACGAAAAAACGGTGATGCGGTCCGCTCCCGGTGTGCTGGCGCTTTTGAGCCACGGCTCGCGGGCCACGGTGGCCGAGCACGGGCCGAACGTGCAGATCCAAATCTCACGGTGCGCGGCCTGCTTGCGCAATGAGTCGAGCACAGAGCGCAGAATGGATCCAGTGAACGGCGTGTACAGGTGGAACACTGTTCCGGCAGACAGGTTCGCCGTTCGCGCGTCCTGCTGGACAAAAGTCACGTTGCTCAGATTCAGCGCCTGGGCGCACTGCCGGGCGCAATGGACGTACGCAGCCTCAAGTTCAACTCCGATGCAGTGGGCATTCGAACAGATACCGGCCAGGATGGGAACGTGGCCCAGGCCAGAGCCCAAATCGACCAGCACGTCCTTTTCCGTGAGGGCGACTTGACGAATCAGATCGAAGATGTGGCGCGCAGGGGTGGGCTGATAGAACACCATCTCCGAATCCAACTGGCCAACCTCGGCCGCGGGCTTCTCCACGTGCAACACACCGCTTATCAGCTCATCGAGATAGTCGTAGGAGTCTCCTTCGACGCAACTAACCGCGGCGCCGTCCGGACCTGCCTGGTCGATTGCCTTCAGCAAGAGATCGTGGCCGTCACCCCGCTGAATCTGGTCGCGGATGGCTTGGTAGAGTTCGCCGTTAGCAGCCTCCAGCTTGGCGCAAAGCGCTCTTGCCCTTTGATAGACTGCCCCGTCGTTGGAGCGGGGACCAGGAGCGGGTAATTCGTCGATCAGGAGATAAGCATCGAGGCGGTCAAGCGCCTCAATCCGCCGGCGGACTCGATCCTGGAGCAGGAGCGAACGATCGCTTTCCAGTTCGGCAATCAGACTCAGCAGCCCATCCGTCATTCGCCTATCTGTCATTCGCCCGAGACTCCGTCCGACCAGTGTGCCGCTATGCGGAGGTTGCGATTGTGAGATTGCCCTCTTCTTTTTCAAACCCTAGAAATTCCTGGAAGACATTGTTGGAGAGAAGCCGTCCTTGCGCTGTAAGACGGACCGTCTTACCGTCGAGGCTCAGCAGCCCATCTTCCACCAACCGCTGCACGACATTCATTGCACGCGAAACCGCTTCCACGCCAAACTCAATCTCCAGCGCGGCCACGTCAACACCTTCATTCAGGCGCAGCCCCAGAAACCATGCCTCCTCGTGCTGGCGGGCAGGAGAGTGCCAGGCAGTTTCTGCAGGACGGGGCCCAGCAAGAAAGGCACCCAGGTCATCCGTTGTCGTGGAGCGCAACACAAAACCGGATCCAGCACCTCCCGCTTCCCGCAGCATGGAGGAGGCATCCAGCCCCAATCCCAGGTAAGGCCGCCTCTGCCAGTAGCGCAGATTGTGCCGCGAATTAAACCCCGGCCGACAGAAATTGGAGATCTCATACTGACTCAGCGTTGCCGCCTGAAGCCGCTCGATGNNTCTCGTACATTTGCGCAATCGCGTCATCGGACGGAACCTGCTCCGCGAAGTAACGCGCCCCGCCGCCGAGCATCTCCCGCCCGAGCCGCGAGTCTTCGTCCACCTCAAGCATGTAGACACTCGCATGGGGAACGCCGCACTCCACCAGCGTTGATAGCGACTCATCCCACGAACCGAAAGTCTGCCCTGCCAGCCCCGCAATCAGGTCCACGTTGAGGTTGGCAATGCCGGCTGCGCGAAACCGGCGCAAATCGTCCAATACAATCGCCCGGCTGTGAAGGCGTCCGCTGACCTGCGCTTCCCTGTCGACGAACGACTGAACGCCCAGGCTTACGCGATTGACGCCAGCCGCAACCAGCGCCCGCAAGGTTTCATCCGCAATTTGACCGGGCGCGCACTCGGCTGTAATCTCCGCGTCAGCCTCAAAGTGGAACTGCGTCCGCATCGCCGCGAAAAATCGTTCTATCAGCTCCGGCGCCAGCAGGCTCGGCGTCCCTCCGCCCATGTAGACCGTGTCCACCCGGCGCGGAAGCTCCACGCCCATCTCTTCCGCCCAATCTGCAGCCGCTCTTGAATCCTCAATCAATCGCTCAACATACCGCGCATGTTCGCTGGCCGGATAGACTCCGGACGCGAAGTTGCAATATGTGCACTTCGAACGGCAAAAGGGAATCGAGATGTAGAGGCCGAGCATCTCGGCGTTCTCAACAGCCATTTCATGATTGTTTCACGCAAGCTCCGATCCCAGCGCCGGATCCATTTTCAACGAACCTTGTTGTGCAAGAATTGAAGTGAGGAGACTCCGTTTGAAAGCATGGCCCGTCCTGGCAATTGCCCTTATCGAAGCTAGCTTGTTCCTTGGTCATTGGCTCATTTATCGCACCCTGGTCGTCTTCCTGGCCGGCAGTCTCAGCCCGGCCGCAACCCAGGCGCTGCGGGGCTCTCTCTTCTTGTTGGCCTTCAGTTTCGTCGTTGCCGCCCTGCTGGGCTTTCGCTTTTCCAACTGGGCTGTGTCATTTTTCTACCTAGTTGCCGCTGTTTGGCTTGGGGTCTTCGATTTCTTTCTCCTGGCATCCTTACTTTGTCGACTGGTGGATTTTTCTCTTTACTTGGCGGGGTTGCATCAGAACCGCCCCTTAACAGCTAGCCTCCTGTTCGCTCTCGCCGTTCTCGTCTGCGCATTTGGCGTGCTGAATGCCCGGAAGACTCTGGTCCGGCGTGTCTCTGTCAATCTTCGTAACCTGCCTGCGGCGTGGCGTGGTCGCACAGCTCTTCTGTTCAGCGACCTTCACCTGGGCCACATCAACCGTCTCGCGTTCAGCCGCCGCATCGCGTCAATGGCGGCACGCCTCAATCCAGACATCATCCTTATCCCCGGAGACGTCTTCGACGGCACACCTGTCGATCCCGACCGCCTGGCCGCTCCGTTCAAGCAGCTCTCCCCACCCTTCGGCATCTACTTCACCACCGGCAACCATGACGAATTTGGCAGCAAAGCGCAATACATCGCCGCTCTCACCGGCGCCGGTATTCGCGTTCTGGCCAATGAAAAGGTCGTGGTCGATGGACTCCAGATTCTCGGCATTCCGTATCACGACACCACCTACCCCCTGCGCATGAAAGCCACGCTGAACGATCTGCGCCCGGATCCCGCCGCCGCCAGCATCCTGCTCAGCCACGTTCCCAACCGTCTGCCCATCGTTGAGCAAGCGGGCGTCAGCCTTCAACTCTCCGGCCACACCCACGGAGGCCAGATCTTTCCGTTTACATGGATGACCCGCCGTGTCTTTGGCAAGTTCACCCACGGTTTGCACAATTTCGGCGCGCTCCAGGTCTACACTTCCTACGGCGCTGGAACCTGGGGCCCACCCATGCGCGTAGGAACCAATTCAGAAGTCGTCTTGCTCCAATTCAAGTAGAGATGCTTTCATAATCCTTCAGCTTTGAATTAGGATTTTGATCCGTAAGAGGAAATCCCATGCGACTGTGCGGCAAACGTTTTCTAGTCCAACTGACCATCGCACCGCTACTCTTCAGCGCTGCAGCGCAAACACAGAACACACAAGCAGCCTCAAGCGCTCCCAACCTGGACTTTCCCACCGTGCTCTACGGCGCCGCCTATTACAACGAGTACATGCCACAAGACATGCCGGGCGGCCAGGCGGCGCGCCTCGACAAGGATGTGGACCTGATGAAAGCCGCGGGCTTGAACGTGGTCCGCATGGGCGAGTCCACCTGGAGCCTCTGGGAGCCTGAAGATGGCCAATTTGATTACGCGTGGATGGACCGCATCGTCGACGCCATGGGCAAGGCCGGCATCAAGGTGATCCTCGGCACACCCACCTATTCCATCCCCGCATGGATGGCCCACCAGCACCCTGAGGTTTTTGCCAAACGCATTCCGCCCGGCATGTTCGGCGGCCAGCCTGTCGCCAGCACGTACGGCATCCGACAGAATATGGACACCGATTCGCCCGCTTATCGCTTTTACGCGGAGCGCCTGATTCGCCACATCGTTGCCCATTACAAAGACAACCCCACCGTGATCGGCTGGCAGCTCGACAACGAAACCGGCAGCTACGACGCGGCCAATCCCGATGTGTTTATTGGATTCCAGCACTACCTTGAAAAGAAGTTCGGCACCCCTGAAGCGCTAAGCAAAGCCTGGTTCCTGAACTACTGGGGCGAGAACCTGCATACATGGGAAGACCTGCCCACGCGCGACGGCACCATCTCCACCGGATACAAGCTCGAGTGGACTCGCTGGAGTCAGATGCGCGTGACCGACTTTCTCCACTGGCAGGCAGATCTTGTTCGCGAATGCGCCTCACCCAGCCAGTTTGTCACCACAGACTACGGCGGCATGATGAAGCGTGACGTGAATGAAGAGGCGGTCGCGCAGTCGCTCGACATTGTGGCCATCAACATTTATCACGACACACAGGATCATTACGACGGCTCGTTCCAGGCCTTGCAGAGCGACTTTGCCCGATCGCTGAAGCACACGAACTTCCTGGTGACGGAGACCAACGCACAGACGATCGGATGGACCTCCGCCAGCCAGTTTCCGCCCTACGATGGACAGCTTCGCGAAGACGTCTATACCTACCTGGCCAATGGCGCCAACATGGTGGAGTATTGGCACTGGGCCTCCATTGCCGGCAACCAGGAGACGTACTGGAAGGGCATTCTCTCCCACGACCTGGAGCCGAACCGCGCCTATGCCGAAGTGAGCCGCACGGCCCACGAGCTCCAAAAAATAGGCTCTCATCTCGTCGGCCTCATGGTCCACAACGATATCGCCATTCTCTGGAGCCGCGACTCTGCCAATGCCATCAGTTTCATGCCATATGGAGGTGGCGTGCCGGCTCGCAGCTGGACCGGCGAGCGCGACGGCTACGCCTCGGTCGTGCAGCAGATCCACAAGTCGTTCTATGACTTGAACCTGGGCACCGACTTCGTCTTCCCTGAGACTCAGGACTTTTCCAAGTACAAGCTGCTCATCGTTCCCGTGCTCTACATCTCAGACGACGCGCTGCTGCACCGCATCTCCGATTACGTAAAGAATGGCGGGCACGTGATCATGACATTCAAAAGCGGATTCGCCAACGAGAACTCCGCCGTGCGCTGGGAGCGCTCTCCCGGGCCGCTCCGCGAAGCCGCCGGAGTCAGTTACCAGGAATTCTCAAATCTCGAACATCCATTGGCTCTGAAAGACGATCCTTATCACGTGGGCGGCGAAAATAAGGTGAGCTTCTGGGCGGAGTTCCTGATGCCCGAACACGCCAAGGCGCTCGCCTGGTACGATCACCCCTTCTTCGGGAAGTGGCCGGCAATTACTGAAAATGAATACGGCTCGGGCACACTGGTTTATGAAGGGACTTATCTCTCTGACAAGATGCAAACCGCAGTTCTGCGGAACACCATTGAGAAGCTCGGCCTGTCCGGGCCCGACCAGCAACTCCCCCCAGGAATCCATGTGCAGCATGGCGTGAGCCGGCTCGGCAAACACCTCCATTACTACTTCAACTACTCGGGCGCAGCGGCGAATGCCACCTATACCTACGGCGCGGGAACCAATCTTCTCGACGGAAAGTCGGTAGCCAACTCCGCCGTCCTGACCCTGCCGCCGTGGAACTTGGCGATTGTCGAGGAGAACTAGAGCCGATCGATCGGAAATTCTTGACAATGCTGTGACTGCCCGCTTCAAATCAAGCGTCAGCGGTTCCCCGCCGCGACTCAAATTCCCCGGAGGAAAGCTCTCATGATGAGAATGAGAGGTCTTTTTATCGCCGCGTTGATTCTGGGTTGCGTCGGCTGCGCCTCGAAACCCGCGCCAGATACAACCGCGCAGGATCAAGCCGACATTCAGGCATTGGAGGCTAAGTTTGCGGCAGCGTTCAATGCCAAGGACGTGAACTCGATCATGGCCCTGTACACGCCGGGCGATAACCTGATCGTTTTCGATGCAGCCCCGCCGCGGCAATACAACGGCTGGGCGGCTTATCAAAAGGACTGGCAAGACTTCTTTGCGTCGTTCCCCGGTCCAACTGACTTCACGTTGACCGAACTCAGCGTGACCGTCGGGGGCAATGTTGCTTACAGCCACAGCATCCAGCATGGCATTTTGACTGAGAGGGATGGGAAGAAGTTTGATATCACCGTTCGCGTGACCGACGGGTACCAGAAGGTCAACGGTGTGTGGCTCATCGCCCATGAGCACGTGTCAGTGCCGGTGGACCTGAACACCTTGAGACCCGTTCTCAACTCGCAGTAAGCCCCCATCCGATGCCCCAGCCTTGCAAGCCCGTAGCGAGTAGTGAGCCGTCAGGGTTGGGGCATCGAACAACGCGTTCTGTTGCCGGAGGGAAGCAGCAGGTAACCGCTATCGCCGTGCCTCACCGGACGATACCTATAATCATCCGGGGGATGGCATGGACCGCCGATCGTTCCTGAGCAACGCCAGTGTGCTGGGAGCAGCGACAGCGCTCGGGAAGAAATCGCTTTTTGCGGCTTTACCGGCGCATACCCAACCCATTCTGAATGCCGAAGCACGACATGTCCGCTTCAGCGACCACGAGATCTCTGTTCCAGACGCAGGCTGGCGGATGTGGCCCGACCAAAAAGCCGCTTGGAAAGACGACACCGTCTACCTGCCCGAGGATGTGCATCTGGAAAAACTTCCGGTGAATCCGCCCACCGGCGGTTGGATTGCTCTTTCTGCTCCGCTCGGAATCCCGGTCAGCCTGCCCGCCACGGTGGAGCAATTCTTCTGGGGCATCGACGGCTTCAGGCCTTACAAGGACGAGTACAAATTCGAGACGACCGACCCGGAGGTCAAGAACGGCGCATACTATGGCGTTTCATGGTGGTGGCGAGATATTCAGATCCCTGCACCGTTTGCGGAAAAGTTTATTTTCCTGCACATCCGTGGCACGAGGCAGCGCGCGGAAGTCTATCTGAATCGCCAGCTGGTGGGTTACTCCATCATGGAGGAACTCCCATTTGAATGCGACCTGACCAAGGCTGCCAAGCCGAGAGAGGCGAATCAACTCGCGATTCGCATCACCAATCCTGGTGGCCGACTCGACTGGGTCGACGGCAATCGCATGAACTGGGGCGGAGTTGAGTTTCAAAAGAGTCATGGCTTTGGCGGCCTCGACCGCAGCCTGGTTCTGAGCGCGCACTCCGACATTCGATTCACCGATGCATGGGCTCTGAACACTCCAGTTCCGAAGCAGATTACCGCGCATGCGTCCGTTGAAAACATATCCACGCAAGACGTCGCGGGGACCGTGCGCTTTTCTGTCGTCGCGGCTGGCGGCCATGTGCTTGCAACCGTCGATGTGTCTGCCACTATTTCGGCTGGCACGACAGCTGAGTTTCAAAGCCCGCTCAAAGCGGATTCGGCTGCGATCTGGGACCTGGACACGCCGCATGTTTATCGATTGCGCGCCGAGTTTGCTGGGCGCGACAAGATTATCGCCGAAGCGCGTGAAGTGGGCTTCGGGTTCCGGTGGGTTACCGTGGATGGTCTGGGCAAGGATGCGTTGCTTCGCCTCAACGACCGGCGCATCCGCATCTACACAGCAATTTCCTGGGGCTTCTGGGCACTGAACGGACTGTTCCCCACGCCTGAACTCGCGGAAAAAGAGGTGCGCGTAGCAAAGCAGTTGAACCTGAATTGCCTGAACTTCCATCGCAACCTCGCCAAAGAGGATGTCCTTTATATACAGGACCGCCTCGGTCTGTTGCGCTGCATGGAGCCCGGCGGAGGCAGCCAGGCGTTCCTGCCCGTAAAGGATGGCCATGACAGCGCCAAGCGCTACATGGAGGCAAAGATCCGCGGCATGATTCGCGCCCACCGCAGCCATCCATCGGTGGTTCACTACATCATTCAGAATGAGACGAACCTCAATCCAGAGAGCCCTGACGTCGCGCACCTGTTTGCCTTGATGCAGGCTGAAGACCCCAGCAGGACGATTGTTGCAAACGACGGATTTACGATGCGCTCGCCGCAGGCATGGGCGGAGCCGTACAACGCTGAGATTCACAAGTCGGGACCCAAAGCCACGATCGATGGTGGTGCGGGCGGCTGGTGGGTCGATCACACCGGCCACTTCTCAGACGTGTGGCAGGACACCTATTACAACTCGCCGACAGACTTCTACTATCGCAGTCCGATCAAAGGCGAGATCGTGGAATGGGGCGAGATGAAGGGGGCCGCGTCCCTGGATAACCACGTGAGCCTGCTGGCCCAAATTGCGAGGCACGGCGGGCACAGCTACGACAAGCTCGACCATGAGGAGATTCTCGCTGCCTATGAGAAGTTTCTCGACCGTTGGGGGTTTCGAACTGCCTTCCCAACAGCGGAGAAGCTTTTTCTTTCCATCGGCCGTCGTGCCTACGAGTCCTGGGGACAGTTCATGGAGAACGTCCGCATCTGCGACGAAAACGATATGGCTGCAATCAGCGGCTGGGAATCGACTGCGATGGAGAATCACTCCGGGCTCGTGGACAATTTTCGCGACTTCAAAGCCGACCCACGCAGCATTGCCGACAGCCTGCGAACGGTGCGCCCTGTGGCCAAGCAGCGCAACCTCGTGCTCAAGCCGGGTGATGCGGCTGCTTTCGACATCTATCTGCTGAACCACAGCAACGCGCCTGTCGACGGGACGCTCACGTTCTCGCTTACGGGTCCGGGCGTGCCGGAAAGAACAATTCAAAGCTTCGCCACTCCGGCATTTGAACGCGATCGGCTCTCCTACCTGGTGAAAGAAAACGCTCAGACTCCGCCGCTGACCCAGGCGGGCGCGTGGCGAACCAGGCTCGC
This sequence comes from Acidobacteriaceae bacterium, assembly GCA_003140705.1. Lineage (GTDB taxonomy): Bacteria > Acidobacteriota > Terriglobia > Terriglobales > Acidobacteriaceae > Telmatobacter. Next base: position 1,972 of record PLKU01000489.1, on the reverse strand, counting down.
GCTCAGTGGGCGAGTTGCAGCAACCCACGAGTGCACGCTGCTGGCTGTGGNNATGCTGCGCCCGCTGCGCTTCGTCCGCTTCGCATTGGGATGGCCGATGTTGCGCCCGCCATCGCAGCCTGTCTGCACGCAATTCCCAATGCGACCGTGGAGAGCTTTGATGCGCAAAAGCATTACGACGTGATCGTCGGCTCCGGTGGCGCACCCGAGGCGTCGAAGAATCTTGCCGTTGATGCCGAAGGAGCGTACAAGCCCGGACCTGGCCCATTGGTTGAATCCACGCTTGCGCAGGATGTATTGGCCGCGGTGCACGCAGGCACCCCGCTGCTGGCCGTGACGCCAACGGATGGGCAGTCCTTTGGAGTGGCAAAGCAGCTGGCCGCCATGAACGCATTTCAGTTCAACGGCATGGTGGGCAGCTCACGCGCTTCATGGATGGGCTCGTGGTACTTTGTGCGCAAGCATCCGCTCTACGACGGCTTGCCCGNNGCATCCATTACCAGGTGAAGGGGGGCGGGTCGAATGGCTGGATGGTCGACGGCCCCAACGTTGAGATTGTTGCCGCCTACAGCCGCGACCACGACCGCAACATCGGCGCGGGAACCCTGACCGCGAAGATCGGCGCCGCGCGGATCGTGATGCATCGCATTGTCGACATGCATCCGGTGTTGCTGCAGCGCTTTATTGCAAACGCCCTGCTTTGGCTCACGGCGCGGACGTAGCCGCACTACTTCTTGGTATCGCCGCCAATTTGAATCACGACATACTTGGCCGGAACGTCGCCCACATTCTTGACGAAATGTTCGGTCCCGAGCGCGACGTAGATGATGCCGCCGGGAGTGACGCGCTCCACCTTGCCGTCATGATGAAACTCCACCGTGCCCTGCTGGACCACGATGAGTTCAGAATGTTGAATTTTATGCAGGGCGCTCGGCGGTGCGCCCACTGGCTGCGTGGTCTCGTGCGCACCCACCGCCTCGCCGGTGGCCAGCGTGCCGGTAAAGGCTCTTCGCCCCTCGCCGCCATTCGGCGTCGACCTGACAGCCATGTCTTCGTAAAGAAACGCCCGCGAAGTCGCCAGGGGATTGGTCTCACCGGTTGGAACCTGGGCTGCGGCGATTTGCAGCGCCAGAAAAGCTGCACTGAAAAAGAATGTCTTCATTCACGCCTCCTGTTACCGCCTGCGCCAGAGAATCCTTGCAAAACAGGGACCTACTGAGCATCCGGGGGCACCTGCTCCAGCAGCCGCTTCCACGTCTTCTGGTTCCTGCGGAATCCCTTCTTTAAATCCTCAAGAATTCTTTCGAAGTCAGCATTCGTGCGCAAGTTATTCCATGCCGGATTCTTCTGGAACCATGGATAATTCTCGTTCCCCAGGTAGATGGCACGCCGCAACCAGTGCAACGCCTCAGTCGAATCGCCTTCAACAGCAAAATAAGTAGCAAGGCGATATGCCATTTCGCTGTCGGCTTCAGCAGCAGCCAGCGTGTCGTCCTTGAGTAGCGCGGCGGCCCGTTCACGCTCGCCCGCCTGCACGTAGCACAACGCGAGGGTTGGCACGGCGATGCGCAACGAGTCGTCATCGCGAACGACGCCCTCAAGAATCTCAATGGCAGCAGCCAGGTTGCCGAGCCTCATCTGCTGGTATCCCGCCGATGTGCGCAAGAGCGGGTGGCGTGGCTCGAGCGCAAGGCCCTTTTCCAACTCATCGCCGGCCAGCTCGATCTGATTCTGATAGTGATAGACGCGGGCGCGGTGATTGTAAAGAATCGGCGCATTCGCAGGATTCAGTTTCAGCGAACGGCTGAATTCGAGCAACGCCTCTTCGTACATGCCGTCGCCACGTAGCGCGAGGCCAGCCACCATGTGCACATTCCAGTCATTCGCCGCTCCGGCAAGCAGGTTGGCAACGCCGTGCCTTGCCGACTCCTTCTCTCCGCGCGACAGCAGCATATAAATGCGATAGAGATTG
>PLKU01000084.1 GCA_003140705.1 Acidobacteriaceae bacterium | reverse complement strand
GCGACGTTGAGCGTGTTCCAGCCCATGTGCGGGATTTTCAAACTCGCGTCGTCCGGCGTGATCCGATCCACCTCGCCTGAAATCCAGCCGAGCCCTTGCGTCACCTCGTATTCGCGGCCGCGCTCGGCCAAGAGTTGCATGCCGACGCAGATGCCGAAGAATGGCCTGCCTTTTTGCCGCACCGCCTCGTCGAGCGCAGCCACCATGCCGTCCACCGCGTCGAGCCCGCGCCGGCAATCGGCGAAGGCGCCGACGCCGGGCAGCACGATGCGCGAGGCCCTGGAGAGGGCCCGCGCATCGCCGGTGACGAGAATCTCGGACGAGATTCCGCTTTCGCGCGCAGCGCGCTCGAATGCCTTCGCCGCCGAGCGGAGATTGCCCGAGCCGTAATCGATCAGCACCGTCGTCATGACTAGAGAGTGCCGCCGAGCACGCCCTTGGTCGAGGGAACCGCAGCGCGGTTGCGCGGATCGAGCGCCACCGCCTGGCGCAGCACGCGGGCGAGGCCCTTGAAGCAGGATTCGACGATATGATGGTTGTTCTCGCCGTAGAGATTCTCGACATGGAGGGTCACGCCGGCGCTTTGCACGAAGGCCTGGAACCACTCCTTGAACAGCTCGGTATCCATCTCGCCGAGCTTGGGCTTGGAGAACTTCACCTTCCAGATCAGATAGGGCCGGTTGGAGACGTCGATCGCGACGCGGGTCAGCGTCTCGTCCATCGGCACCAGCGCGTCGCCCCAGCGCGCGATGCCGCGCCGGTCGCCCAGCGCCTTCGCGAACAACTGGCCCAGTACGATGCCCACGTCTTCGACGGTGTGGTGCTGGTCGACGTCAAGGTCGCCATCGCATTTGAGTTCAAGATCGAATGCGCCATGCCGCGTGAAGAGCTCCAGCATGTGATCGAAGAAGCGAATGCCGGTGGAGACCTTGTATTGGCCGCGACCCTCGATGGTGAGGTGGATGGCGATGCGCGTCTCCGCGGTGTTTCGTTCGACGATGGCGGTGCGCGACTTCGACTTGACAGCGGATTGGGATTTATTTGCTTTTATCATCTCGCTTCACCTTTGGCTTTGCCAAGACCCAACGCGGCGACGGTTTGATTGAGGGCTACGATTGCCTGCGTCATTTGCTCTCGCGTCCCGATGGTGATGCGTACACGTCCGTCACAGCCGGGGTCGGTGGATCGGTCGCGCACCAGCACACCGACCGCGCGCATCAGCCGGACGAACTCGGCATGCTGTGGTCCTATGTCGACAAGGACAAAGTTGGCACGGCTGGGCCAGCGGCGCACACAGGCGGCATCGAGGGCGGCTTCGAAATCCGCGCGTGCTGCAAGCACTTCACCGACGTACCAGTCGATATAGGCTTTGTCATCGAGCGCAGGCGGCAGGCAGGCAAGTGCCAGTGAGTTGACGCTGTAGGGAGAAAGCACGCGACGCACCCAGCGCATCAAGTCCACAGAGCCCACAAGCAGGCCGAGGCGCAAGCCGGCGAGACCGTATGCCTTGGAGAAGGTGCGCGCAACAATCAAGTTGGGCACAATACCGATGAGATCGATCATTGTCTCGCCGTGAAAATGGAAGTAGGCCTCATCCACAAGCAAAACGGCGTGCGTTGCTTTGGCGGCAAGCTCAACGAGTTGTGCACGCGTGGCCACGGTGCCGGAAGGGCTATTGGGGTTGGCGACGGCAATGATCTTGGTGCGCGGAGTAATGGCGGCGAGCAGGCGCTCGAAGGGAAATTCCAAATCGTCGTCGGCCTGCACGGCAACTACGCGCGCGTCTGTTGCCGAAGCGTAAACCTCGTACATCGTATAGGTCGGCACCGGCAGCAACAGTTCGTCGCCCTCTTCGAGGAAGGTCTCAAAGAGCACATGAATCGCCTCGTCAACGCCATTAGTGAGAACGACCTGCTCCGCGGCATCCGGGCCCAGGTGCGCGGCGACGATAGCCTCTACCGGTTCGCGCTCCGGGTAGCGTGTGAGATCGCCTGAAGATATGCTGGCGAGAACTTCGCGCACCTTTGGCGAGCAGGCGAGGGTGTTCTCGTTGAAGTCCAACCGCAGCGAGTCGCGACTTCCGAGAGGAGGGTGATACTCCTTCATGGCCTGGACGCGGGCGCGCGGGGCCACCTGCGGCGGAGCCAGCGTTTCTGTTCTTGGTTTAGCCACGTTGACTCCTTTTCGTTGAGCGGGTGCGAATGGCCTCGGCGTGGCCGGTAAGGCCCTCTGCTTCGGCGAGCAATACAGCTTTTGATCCCAACGCTCGCAGACCTTGCGCTGTGTACTGTTGCACAGTGACGAGCTTGACGAAGTCGTTGACGCTGAGGCCGCCGCGGACACGGGCCGTTCCGCCGGTCGGCAAGGTGTGATTGGGACCGGAGATGTAATCACCCATGGGCTGCGCGGACCATCGACCCACGAAGACGGAACCGGCGTTTTGAACCCAATTGACGTCGCTGGGGGCGTCGACGGTGAGGTGTTCAGGCGCGAGGCGATTGGTAATCTGGTGCGCCTCTTCAATGGTGGAGGCGATGACTACGAGGCCGTTGCGATCGAGAGCCTGGCGCGCGACTGGATTGTTGCGGCTGCGGAGTTTGGATTCTGCGACGACCTCTTTGGCGAGTTCGGCGCGGGTGGTGATGAAGATGGCCAAGGCCTCGGGATCGTGCTCGGCCTGAGCGACGAGATCAGAGGCTATGTCTGCGGCGTGGCCGGTTTCGCTTGTGACTACGATCTCCGTGGGGCCGGCGAGCATGTCGATTGCGCAATCAAAGGCGACAAGGCGCTTGGCGGCGGTGACGTAGAGATTGCCAGGACCGACGATCTTGTCGACGCGTGGAACGGTTGCGGTCCCGTAGGCCAATGCGGAAACGGCATGCGCGCCGCCGAGGCGATAGAACTCGGTGATGCCGAGCAAATGCGCAGCCGCAAGCGTTTCTGGCGCGGGCTTTGGTGAGACTACAACGATACGCGCGACCCCCGCAACCTGCGCGGGAATGGCCGTCATGAGCAGCGTGGAGGGCAGCGGATGGCGGCCGCTGGGGACGTAGCAACCAACCGAACAGAGCGGGCGGACTGACTGGCCAGTGGTGAGGCCGGCTATCGGAGAGGCATTCCACGAGGCCGGCAACTGGCGCTGAGCGAACTTGCGAATCTGCTTCGCGGCCGTGGTCAAGGCATCGCGCAGCGCGGGATCGATTGTCGCCCATGCGGCGGCCATCTCCTCTGAAGTGACGCGTAATGCGTCCGCGCCGGCGAGACCATCGAATTGAGTTGCATAGCGCAAGAGCGCATGGTCGCCCTTTTTGTGGACGTCGGCAACAATGCGCTTGGCGGCGGGAAGGACGGCGTCGAGCGATGCGGCGCCGCGTCTCTCGAGCGCGGCAAGAGTCTCTGCTGCTTGTTGTGCGCCGCGGCCTTTGGTTCGTAGTAGTTTCATGGTTTGCTTTCGGGGTTACAAAACAACCTTGTTGAGCGGATATTCGACAATGCCTGTCGCCTTGGCCGCTTTGAGCTTGGGAATCACATCGCGCGCTGCGCCTTCATCGACGATGGTGTTGACCGCAACCCAGCCGGAATCGCTCAGCTGCGAGACCGTGGGCGAGTTCAACGCGGGGAGCACGGCAAGAACTGTTTCAAGGTCTTCGCGCTTGACGTTGAGCATCAGGCCAACTTGTGATTGCGCATCGATGGCTCCGCGGAGCATGAGGGCAATCTGGTCGATCTTCTGGCGCTTCCAGGGATCGGCGAGTGTGGCTTTGCCTGCAATGAGATGGGTCTCGCTCTCCATGACGGTGTCAATGATCTTGAGGTGGTTGGCCTTGAGCGAGCTGCCTGTTTCAGTGACTTCGACAATTGCATCGGCGAGCGTGGGCGGCTTGACTTCAGTCGCGCCCCAGCTGAATTCGACCTTGACGTTGACGCCCTTGGCGGCGAAATAGCGCTTGCTGACCTCGACGAGTTCGGTGGCAATGGTCTTGCCTTCGAGGTCTTCGGCTCTCTCAAAGCTGCTACCCTCAGGCACGGCAAGCACCCAGCGCACCTTGCGGCGGCTCTGCTTGGCATAAGTAAGCGTGGTGACACTGGTGACGTCGAGTCCGCTCTCGACAACCCAGTCGATCCCGGTGAGGCCGGCGTCGAGAACACCGTGATCGACGTAGCGGGCCATCTCCTGTGCGCGAATGAGCATGCACTCGATGTCGCTGTCGTCAATGGAGGGGAAGTAAGATCGGCCGTCTGCGTAAATGTTCCAGCCTGCGCGCTTGAATAGAGCGATGGTGGCATCCTGCAAACTACCTTTGGGGATGCCGAGTCTGAGTTTGTTAGCCACCGGATTCCTCTTTCTTGTCGGCAGTCTGGCTGGCCGGGCCAAGGGGCAGCGGCCTGGTAAAGCAACTGACGGTGCCCTGGTGGCACACCAGGCCGTCACCTTCGACTTCCACGCGGAAGAGCAGCGTGTCGTTGTCGCAATCCGTGGAGGCGGAGATGACGCGCAGGCGGTTGCCGCTGGTTTCACCTTTCATCCACAGCTTTTGGCGGGTACGGCTCCAGAAAGTGACAAAGCCGCTCTCCAGAGTCTTGGCATAACTGACGGGGTTGAGAAAACCCAGCATCAGCACCTCGCCTGTGCGGGCATCTTGCACGATGCCTGGCGCCAGGCCATCCATTTTGTCGAAATCGATCATTGCAGTTTTCCTAATCTTTGGTTGAGATTCTGCTCAAAGCGTGAAAAAGCCCGCCAGCGAAGGTCGCCGGCGGGCTTGGGTAACTCTTAAGATCTCTCTGGCCGTCTAGCTCAGGCCATGGCAGTCCGCCGACATGGGGGTCCCATGATGGTGGTGGTGCCCGTGATGGCGGTTACTTTGCATCTGTCTCAAACCGTAAGGGAAAACACCATGGCGTGTCAAATACTTGGCAGAAATGGAGCATCCAACTGAACTGTCAAATTCGTGCAACCGAAGGTGGGAGCGACTGAGGTGAACCGGGAGATGATGCCATTTTTGAGCCTTCGTGCCAGGAAATGAAGGCTGGTATACTGCGAACCAAGGGAAGGTCGGCAATGTTTCAAGATAAGCAGCTACGTGGTTGGATCCGGATTGCGGCAATCGCAATCGGGGTCGCGCTGGTGTTGCTGCTGGCGCTCCATGCCTACTCCGGCGACTCCGGCGGGCTGGTTGCGATTCTGCCGCTTCTCTTTGTAGGCCTGATTTCACCGTTGAGCCTGCTGTCGCCGCTGGCCTATGTTTACGCGGGCCGGACGCCCGATGCTCCGCCGCTGCCCGCGCGTTTCCAGCGGCCTCCTCCCTTCACACTCGCTTAAATCCGCTCAAATTGGTCCGGTTGTTCAAGATGGGTTAGCCGCCTTGCAGCTGTAACTTTTCCCTTGAGGTGCGCTGACCGCGCTATGCGAGTGTGCTTATGCATTTGGATTTCCTTTCTGTCTTGAGCCTGTTGTCTGCGGCTCCATTTCTGATCATTGCGTTGATTGTGGGTTATCAACAGATGCAGCGGGTGCGATGGGTACGCACTTCGCGGGTGGGCAGACGGCTTTTTGGAATTCAGCCGTCTGCCGTGGGTCTGGGGATGGCGTTCTTGTTCATGCAAGCGTTTTGGAGACCGAGCCTGGCGCATGCGATCGAAGCTCGAGAGCAAGCAGCTGTGGAAGAGGACGATGAGGGGGAACCGGAGACGCCGGCGAAGCATCTGAACCGGCAATTGAGGCGGATTCGGAGGGGTGAGCCGGTGGAGAGGCTGGAGTTGCGGCTTTGAGATGGGGATCATGGACTGCCACCCTTGGCGCAGACTGCGCGCCAAGGGTGGGCGCCCGGTACTTTTTCGTAACCTTCACCATTTACACTAGTAAACGGAGATTCCTGTGTTTTTCGATAAGATTCTGACGAAGATTTTTGGCACTGCGAACGACCGCGTTCTGAAGCGGCTTTGGCCGGTTGTGGCTCAAATCAATTGCCTTGAGCCGGCGATGAAGCAGCTTTCAGACGAGGAGCTGCGCGCGAAGACGGCGGCGTTCAAGGCCCGGATTACAGCAAAGCTTGAAGGAATTACGGACGAAGATGAGGTGAAGGCGGCGGAAAAGGCCGCGCTGGAAGAGATTCTGCCAGAGGCCTTTGCAGTGGTGCGTGAGGCCGGGTGGCGGGCGGTGCAGATGCGCCACTTTGACGTGCAGCTGATCGGCGGCATGGTTCTGCACTCGGGCAAGATCAGCGAAATGAAGACCGGCGAAGGCAAAACGCTCGTGGCCACGCTGGCCTGCTATTTAAACGCTCTTGCCGGGCACGGGGTTCACGTTGTTACGGTGAACGACTACCTGGCCAAGCGCGACGCGGAATGGATGGGCAAAATCTACGAGTTCCTGGGGCTTACGGTGGGAGTGATTGTCCACGACCTGGACGACTCGGAACGACGTGCGGCCTACGCGTCAGACATTACCTACGGGACGAACAATGAGTTCGGGTTCGACTACCTGCGCGACA
>PLKU01000101.1 GCA_003140705.1 Acidobacteriaceae bacterium | reverse complement strand
TGGACGAGACCACCGCCGGCCGCGTCTTCGACCTCATCGAACGGTTGCACGCTACCCATGGCCTCACCTCAATCCTGGTGACGCATAACCTAGACCTGGCCGCACGCTGTACGCGGGCCTTGCGCCTTGAAGGGGGACGACTTGCACCGCTCGTGGCCGCTCCTCACACGGTTTCTCAAGCGGGAAACGTCTAATGAAAAGCACCTTTTCGAGTGCTAAACGAATCTGATTAAGTAGACAATCTGCAGACGGATGGGTTCACATCCCCAACGGATTGTCGGGGCAGGGTGGAAGTCTCATCGCGGCAACACCGCAAGAGACGATCGAGCCGGCAAGATGCTCGGACCATCCACAAGGGCTGATCGGGGCATGGTGCAGTTTCCATGGGGTCTCCGGCAGCGAGGTTAGAGGAAAGGCACGTGCGGGTTGGGCTGAAGCCGGCAAGGGCATTTTCAGAGGTACTGTAGGGAGAGACAACCGCATTCAAGTCGACGCAAACAAAGGCCTCGACGGGCATGCACAAACCTCAAAACCGCAGACCCTCTCAGGATGAATTTGTGAACCGGACGGCCACTCCAGCCGATAGCCTTAGGGCAAAGGGAGAACATCATGTTCGAACNNAGAAAGCCAGGCGCGTAATCTTCTTTGCGCGGTACGAGGCCAGCCAGTTCGGCTCGCCCTATATCGAGACCGAGCACCTGCTGCTCGGCCTGCTGCGCGAGGACAAGGCGTTAACCAACCGCTTCCTGCGTTCACACGCTTCGGTCGAATCGATCCGCAAGCAGATTGAAGCGCATACCACCATCCGCGAAAAGGTCTCCACCAGTGTTGACCTGCCGCTTTCGAACGAGTGCAAGCGCGTTCTGGCATATGCGGCAGAAGAAGCCGAGCGCCTGGGCCACAAGCACATCGGCACAGAACATCTGCTACTCGGTCTCCTGCGCGAAGAAAAATGCTTTGCCTCGGAGATCCTGCAGGAGCGCGGCCTCAAGCTCGCGCAGATCCGCGACGAACTCGCTCGTGTCACGCAGGAGAAGGCTCCGCCACAACAGCGTCAGCGCGAGTCCAGCCTGCTTGCCGAGTTCAGCCGTGACCTCACGCAAGCTGCCATGGACGGGCAGCTCGATCCGCTCGTCGGTCGCGATGGCGAGCTCGAGCGCGTTATACAAATCCTCTGCCGCCGCACCAAGAACANNTGAAAGAGCTGATGGAGAATCAAAACTCCATCGTCTTCATTGACGAGCTGCACACGCTGGTCGGTGCTGGTTCTGCGGAGGGTTCGCTCGACGCGGCCAACATCCTCAAGCCCGCGCTCTCGCGTGGAGAGATTCAGTGCATTGGCGCCACCACACCCGGCGAATACCGCAAGTCCATTGAGAAAGACCGCTCCCTCGAGCGCCGCTTCCAGGCCGTCAAGGTTCCGCCGCCCAACGAAGCTGACGCCATCAAGATCATCATGGGCATCAAGGACCGTTACGAAAAGTTCCACGCGGTCAGTTACACCGATGCCGCGGTCGAATTCGCCGTCTCGCACTCCAACCGTTACATCCCTGATCGCTTCCTGCCTGACAAGGCCATCGACCTCATAGACGAAGCCGGCGCGCGCGTCAAGCTTCGCCAGACCTCGCTCCCTGAGGAGATCACAGAAGTCCAGAAGCGCATCAAGTTCATCGTGCACCGCATGGACTCGGCCATTGCCAACCATGAATTCGAGAAGGCTCGCTTCTACTCCGACGAGGAACGCAAGGAACGCGAGAACCTGCGCGCACTCCGCGACAAGTATCACCTCGACGACTCCGCCGCCGGTATCGTCGGCCGCGAAGACATTGAAGATGTAGTCAGCCGCTGGACCGGCGTGCCCGTCACCAGCATCAAGGAAGAAGAGACACAGAAGCTTCTTCGGGTTGAAGAAGAGATGCACAAGCGCGTCATCTCGCAGGAGAAGGCAATCAGCGCTCTTGCCCGCGCCATTCGCCGCTCTCGCGCAGGCCTCAAGAGCCCGCACCGGCCTATCGGGAGTTTCTTGTTCCTCGGCCCCACCGGCGTTGGCAAAACGGAGATGGCCCGCACCCTCGCCAACTTCCTCTTCGGCTCCGACAAAGCCCTCATCCGCTTCGATATGTCGGAGTTCATGGAGAAGCACTCCGTCTCCAAGCTCATCGGCTCGCCTCCGGGATATGTCGGCTATGAGGAGGGCGGCCAACTCACTGAACGCGTCAAGCGCTCACCCTACTCTGTCGTCCTGCTCGACGAAATCGAGAAGGCTCACCCAGATGTCTTCAACATCCTGCTCCAGGTCTTTGAAGATGGCCAGTTGACCGACGGCCTTGGCAATACCGTCGACTTCAAGAACGTCATCCTCATCATGACCTCGAACATTGGCGCGCGTCACCTGCAGAAAAAGCAGGGCCTCGGCTTCCAAAGCGACCGCGAAGACATCGTCAGCGATAAGGTTGAGGAACTGGTCAAGCAGGAAGTCAAGAAGACCTTCAACCCCGAGTTCTTGAACAGGCTCGACGAGGTCATTCTCTTCCAGTCCTTGTCCGATGCGGACCTGATCCAGATCGTCGAGCTGCTGGTCCAGAGTTTGAACGCCAACCTGGCCCAGAAGTCCATCACCATCTCCGTCACCGAGGAAGCCAAGAAGTGGATCCTCGACAAGACCCTCGTCGACCGCAGCTACGGCGCGCGCCCATTGCGCCGGGCGCTGCAGCGCTACGTCGAAGATCCTCTATCCGAAGCCCTGATCGCCGGCCAAATCACTGACCGTCCGGCCTTCCTTGAGGTCTATCTTGACGCCAACCAGCTCTTCTACCGTCCGGTCAGCGCAGATGAGAACATGAGCGACGAAAAAGCCGCAGGCATCCTGCTCTTCAGCGCCTAAGCCGGAATGAGCCGAACAAACAACATCGGCCAACCCGCAAAAGTAGAAAGCCCCCGGAGAGCTCTCCGGGGGCTTTCTTTATTCCATCTACTGATTGGCGTTTCCCGATTCCTGCGCTGCGCATTCCAGGCGAACACTTTATCTGCTCTGTGCGCAGTATCTTCCTTTGTCCGCGCTCGTCCCCTCAACTCGCCCGGGCAAGAGACGGTGTGCTTTGCGCTTGCGAAGAACGCGTCTTCACACGAAGATTGTTAATCGCATAGTCGATGTACCGTCGATCGAAATGCGGGTGCTCGCCCATGAACTTGCAGGTCGACACCACCTGGTCCACGATGAACTTCGGATGGTAGGCCGCGAGTTCCAGCCCTTTTTCTTCAGTGATCTTGTACACAATGGAATCAAACGTCTCGTCCGTCAGCTCAATACCTTGTTTCGAACACTCTCTTTTGAAGATCTCGCAGTAAAGGTCGATCGTCGGCGCACCGACCTCGATCTTGTAAGGGAGCCGCCGCAAAAACGCGGTATCCATCAGGTCTTCCGGTTCCAGGTTGGTTGAGAAGATCACCAATTCTTCAAACGGAATGCTGAACGTCTTTCCCGTATGAAGCTTCAGGTAGTCCACCCTGCTTTCCAAGGGCACGATCCACCGGTTCAGCAAGTTTGTCGGGCTTACAAGTTGGCGGCCAAAGTCGTCAATCACGAAGCACCCACCCAATGCCTTCACATGCAAAGGCGCCTCGTAAAAGTGGCCCGTCGCGTCATAGCGCAGGTCCAGCATCTCCAACGTGAGTTCGCCGCCCGCCATCACAAAGGGGCGCTTGCAGGGAACCCAGCGGGCATCCACTTCCTCGTTGCGCAGGAATGAGCTGGTTTGGTCCTCGTTCTTGGGGGGTGGGTAGATTGGGATATGAATGCTCGGGTCGAACATGCGGATGATTTGACCCTCGATTGAGACCGCATAGGGCACATAGATTACATCGTTGAACACGCTTCCCAGGCGAAACGCTACCGAGGATTTGCCATTTCCCGGCGGCCCATACATCAGGATTGCCCGGCCGGAGTTCAACGCCGGACCGCATTGTTCAATGATGCTGTCATCGAAGGTCAGATCCCCGAGCGCAGTGCGAATCCGGTCAAAGGTGACAAGTTCGTTCGTCAGCTTCTGCAGGTTCACTTGTTCGGTGAACTGATCGATGGTTACCGGCGCAGGCCCCACATAGCGCAGTCTCTGCAACTCGTCGATCGTCCAGCGCCTGCCTTCCTCAGTCAGCACGTAACTCATGTCCATCAGGCTGTCGGAGTCGCGCGATCCCAGCGTTCGCAGCAGTGAACGGTCTACGGCCATTTTCACCAGGTCGAGGACAATGTGGTAAGGCAGCTTGATGGCCTCTACAAACTGACGGTTGGTTTCCAGCCGACCCGTGTAGATCAGCTTCATCAGCAAGCTCAACACCTGGGTCTCGTCCAGTCCCGTTGCCTGAATATCCGAGGGCTCGTTGGGAATGCGATGGATAAACGCGTCGAGCGTTTTCTGCTCGATGGCTCCAATGGCCACGAGGTTGTCCCCGAGCCTCCCGCCATTTTCCGCCAGGTGGACCAACGCCCTTTGTACGTCCTCGTCTGTGACGAGCTTTGCGCGGATCAGCAGATCTCCCAAGCGCACTCGCACTGACATGGTGCCCTCCCGGTGGCGGCCTCGTCTTCCCAGGCCCCACCCTTGGAATTCCAAGTTTCTTGGCGAATCATCAAAGGCTGCTCCCGACATCGTTCGGGAAATGAAGCAGCACCTTAAGCCGATAGCTCTCGCTGGTCGTTTAAGTGTACTGTTATCAACTAAATCTGAAAGTACAACTTCCGTGTCGTCAAGGATTCCCCTTTAAGTGGAGGTACGCACGGTCATAATTCCAGACGGATTCGGGAAAATTGCGATTCGGGAACAGTGAATGATCGCCCCCAGAACACAGCCAAGCCCCTTCTTTGCTATGCTTTCCTTTGCTGCGCTGTTCCATGTCCAAGACCCGCCAACAGGAGCACGAATGCCATTATTGTCATGGAACGACGATCATGCGGTTGGTGTGCCCGCAATGGACGATGAGCACAAGAGGCTGTACCAAGCCATCAATGAACTCTACGCCGCGGTCTTGGAGGGCGAGGAACGGGGCGTCACTGCCCACCTGCTACGCCAGGTCGTCCATTGCACTCGCCAACACTTCTCATCGGAAGAAGGGATCCTTGCAGCATCGCACTACCCGGAACTCCCTGAGCACAGCGTCCAGCACCAGCAGTTGCTGGCGCAGGTTGAAGAACTGCTTGGCCGCCACGAGCAGGATGGCCTGACCCTCACCAGCAAGTCGCTCAGCTTCCTCCGCTACTGGTTCAACGCCCACATCCACGAAGACGACCAACTGTACGGCGCATGGCTTGACGCCCACGAAGTCGCCTAAGGATTCAAGATCCCTGCAGCGCCACAACTTCTCCTTGTCTGCACTCCCCGTCGTAGCTTGCCATTCTTTGCACGCAAAGCTTTCAACCAGGCTGCCCATCATCCCCGGTGCGGGCAGCTCTTGGTATTCACACAGTCCTCCGCCAGTCTCAGCCGCTCCACAGGCCGTCCGCCGATCAGGTGCTCTTCCACAATCGCCGCTGCATCTTCCGGCCTCACGTGGCCGTACCATACTGCCTCTGGGTAAACGACGACTGTGGGCCCGTGCTCACACTGGTCCAGGCACCCCGACTTGTTGATTCGCACCCGCCCAGCAAGCCCGGCGGTCTTGGTGAGTTGCTGCAACTGCGTGTGCAGTTCGCTCTTTCCATCAGTGGTACACGATGGCCGCGGCGCATCGGTGGGACGTGTGTTGTGGCAGACAAAGACGTGGCGTTCAAATGAAGGCAAGCTAAGTTCCTCCCGGATTGATATACCTCCAGACTAAACGGCCGGCCCTGGGTCAACCTTCTGGTCCCTGGCCCCTGATCTCTGCCGGGGCCCGTAGCGGCAGGTCTTCGTCGCTGGGGTGGCTAGTCCCTATTCCCTGTTCTTACGGACTTTCCACAATACCCCGCCGCGCACCCGCCCCCATCTGCGAAAATGAATACTTGACTATGACAACGGAAAACCTCCTCTCACTGAAAGACGACATGGTGGCCTTCATTGAAGGTCACGGCCTCATGCGCTTGCCCGGATACGTCACTGAAGACATTCCATCCATCGTTTGGGAAGGGAATAAGAATCCCGACGCATGGAAGGACTTTGTCGAGATGGCCAAGCACGTCGGCGCGCCATTCGTCACGTTCAGTGAGATGACGCTGGAGCGCGGGGAACTTGAAGCTCTGATTGAAGAAGCCAGCGAGATGAACTTCCCCGATGAAGAGGCCACTGAGCTGGTTGAAGCCCAGTGGTTGCGCAAGTACGCCGGAAACCTCGGATACATTCAGCTGGGCTTCGTCTATCAGGGACTGGTCTTTCTCCACGAATCCACCACTGAATGGTATGAGCGTTACCAGACGCTCCTTGAAGACATTGAAAACTTCCAGGACATCGTCATTGATGACGTCCATGGCGTAGACGACGAGGACGAGTAACTCCACGTGACTCCGTCCAGCCCGTCCCGGATTGCTCCTTGTCAGCGGTGGACACTTGCTGACGCGCATCCCGGCGAAGCCGCCCACCTTGCCCAGGATGCTCAAATCCCCATGGTATTTGCAGAGCTGCTTGTCGCTCGCGGCATCGCATCAGCTAGCCAGGCCTTCGCTTTCCTCAATCCTGACCTGGCTCACCTCAACGATCCCTTTTTAATGCTAGGCATGACTGCCGCCGTCGAGCGCGTGGAGCAAGCCATCGCTGCGCATCAGCCCATTCTGCTGTACGGCGACTACGATGTTGACGGCACCACCGCCGTGGTCCTACTGAAAACTGCAATTGAAATGCTCGACGGCGTAGTCCAGTTTCATGTCCCTCATCGCCTGCGTGAGGGCTACGGCCTCCAATCCTCGGTGCTTGAAGCCGCATATGCCGATGGAGTCCGGCTCGTCATCACTGTCGATACCGGCATGAGGGCTTTCGCTGAAGCCGAATGCGCACGTAAGCTCGGGCTCGACCTCATCATCACTGACCACCACTTGACGCAGGCGGACGACGCGGTTCCGCATGCGCTGGCCATCCTGAATCCCAACCAGCCCGGGTGCCCCTATCCTGAGAAGTCCCTCTGTGGCGCGGCCATTGCCCTCAAGCTCGCACAGGCCATTCTTCAGCGCCGCGATCCCACCCGCACCCGCGACAAAACGCTGCCAAGTTTTTTGAAGATGGCCGCAATCGCCACCATTGCCGACGCTGTTCCGCTTCAGGGTGAAAACCGGGTGATTGCCGCGCTCGGCCTGCGCGAACTACGCAAGCCCGTGGGAAATGGCCTGCGCGCTCTCTTCGCCGCCGCTGCTCTCGATCCCACCGCCAAGCCGCTCACAGGTTTCGATGTCGCCTTCCGCATTGCCCCAAGGATCAACGCCGCCGGACGCATGGACATCGCATCGGAAGTCATCGAACTCTTTTCGACACGCGACTCCGCCCGTGCTGCTGAACTCGCTGCCAAGCTTGAACGCCTCAACCGCGAGCGCCGTGATGCTGAGGCCTCTGCGCTCTCCGCAATCGAGAGCCTGCTCGCCACCGATGCTGAATTAATCGCAGACAGGCTGCTCGTCATCGACGGCAAGGGCTGGCACCGCGGCGTCATCGGCATTCTTGCTTCCCGCGTCGTTGAGAGAACTGCCAAGCCCGCCATCGTCGTCAGCGTCGAAGACGGTGTGGCGCACGGCTCCGGCCGCTCCGTCGATGGATTTCAGTTGCTCAACGCCATCGAATCCTGCGCCGATGTTTTCACTCGCTTCGGCGGCCACGCCTTCGCCATCGGTTTTGCCATGCCAGCCGACTCCCTACCTGAACTCAAGCACCGCCTCCGCCTTTATGCAGAAGAGCATCTCGCTGCCAGAGAGCCGGAGCACACGCTGCGCATTCACGCCGAACTGCCCCTCGACCGGATCACTCCCGTGCTCGCAAGCTGGCTCTGCAAGCTTGAACCACTCGGACACGGCAACCCAGAGCCCATCTTCGTGGCTCGCAACGTTCTTCTGCTTGCTCCGCCCCGCATCATGAAAGAACGCCACATCCGGCTCGAACTCTCTCTGCAGTCCCCGATCTCTTCCTCAATCGATTCCATCTCAGCCAACGCGCACAGTTCCATCCGCGCAGTTGGATGGAACCTTGCCGCACGCGCTGACGAGCTCGCTCTCAAGCGCGGCTCCCTTATCGATATCGCCTACCGCATCCGCGAGAACTCTCACCCCGACTTTGGCGGGCTCGAAGTGGAGATCGCCGGCATTCTCCCTTCGGCTTAACGCAGCGCCTGAGAGTGTTTGACCAAATGAACAACGCCCTCAAGTCGCCGCTTCCTTTGGGTCGCTTCAGCTTGAGGGCGATGGGTTTTGGCCTACAGACTTTCCGGGAATGTTTTAGCGTGCACCCTTCTTGGGTGCTCCTTTCGCAGTGGTGCTGTTGTGCTTCTCGTTGTAGATCTGTTTGCTGTTCTTGTTCTCTTGGCGGTTCGCCTGCTTCTTCTCTTGCTGGGTCAGCGCGCCACCGTTGGCCGTACGTTCATTGTGGACCTGCTGGGCGAGATTCGCCTGGTTCTGGTTGGTGCGTGCAGCCTCGCCTGAAGTCATTTCGCCGCTGCGCAGGCCCTGGGCTGTGCGCTGCTGCTGATTGGCTTCACGGCCGTCCACTTCGTTCGGCTTCACTGTGTTTCCGTTGTGTTTTTCGTTATAGATCTGACGGCTCGCCGCGTTCTGCTCCTGGTTGATATGCTGACGCTCGGCTCCGGTCAGCTTGCCGCCGTTGGCAACGCGATCGTTGTGCACCTGCTGGTCAATTCCCGACTGCGTCCGTTCCGCACGGGCAGCTTCGCCTGAGGTCATCTGTCCGCTCCGCAACCCGTTGGCAATCCGCTGATCCTGGTTGGCCTCGCGGTTGTTGGGGTTGTAGTTGCGGCCCACCGACCGGTCGGCAGACGAGATGGGCTGGGAACTAGCGTGCTGCTGCGAGATCTGGTGGTAGCCCTCAGTACTGGACGCCGCCGTCGTTCCGGGACTTCCATGGTTCACCGAGGCCAGTTGCGAACGGTCCTGCGCGGCAAAACTCTCATGTTGCGTCTGGTTCGCCGTCGGCTCGAAGTGGTGCTCATTGGCCGCTTGCATCTCGGTCGCCGAGGCATGGGCCTGGATCCCGCCTCCGCCGTTATAGGCGACGTGGTTCGCATTCACGATGGTGTTTCGGTTGATGATCTCGCGGTTCTCGTAGACGTTGGTCACGTGGACGCTGCCGAAGTTCGCGACCGCGCTGTTGTAGGCGAATGCTCCGCCGCGCCACTCGCCGCCGGCGAAGCCGACACCGCCGTAGCCGAAGCCGTAGTTGACGCNNCGTAGCCGAATCCGTAATTGACTCCGCCATAGAACCCGACGTGCGGGCCCCAGTAGCCTGCGTGCCATCCATAGACGCCGCCGCCGAATCCCCAGTAGCCCGGGGTCCACAGAAGGCCAACCCGGGGAGGCGCAACCCAGACACCCGGAACCCAGTAGTAGCCTGCATCACCATAGGCCCAGTAGCCAGGGGTCCAGATATACCCAGGAGCGGGTAGTGGCGGCTGCACATAAANNTAAAGCCGGCGGGGCAAACCCGACACTGATGAACACCCCCGCATAAGAAGAAGCAGGGACAAGGGCAACAATCAGCGTCAACAAAAACCAACGCATCGAACGGAATACTTGCATGGAAAACCTCCTGAAATTTGGTCGGGGGGATAGCCCCTGGAACGCCAAATCGCGTTCTTTCTACGTCAATGGAAACCCACCCTAACGCAGGAAGTTGCCCCAATTCTGCAACTTAAGAGTCAGCACCGACGTACACCCTCGGGGAGCGGGCGAGGCGCGACAATTGAAGGATGATTTCTGCCTAAGGCCGAATGCTCAGCCCAACTCCAACCACATGCCGGGCCTGAAGATTCACCGGTATGAAAATCGGGCCATTGGGCGTCAATGCCGCGGTGGTTCCGATCATCCCGGCTACCTGCCCCACGCCGATGTCAAAGGCGAAGTGTGGATTGTCCTTCTGCGTGATCCGCACTGCGTAGTCCAGCGTGGTTGGCAGGTGCGCTCTGCTCCCTGGCGGATAGAGAATCGCGCCCAGATTTACTGACGTCGGCGGCTCTTGCGAAAATCCCGCGGAGGGCACAATGGCCGTCTTGAACGGCCCGGGCAGCGGAATTCCCAACCCGCCGAATAGCCGCCCGCCAAATCGTGTCGACTGCCCGCCAAGCCCATAGATGGACGCGTTGGTGGCCTTCAAACCAAAGTTCACCAGGAACGGCAACGGCGGATGCAACCAGGTTTTCGTAGCGGCCACATACACGTCGCCGTTGGTATAAGACTTCAACACTCCAAACAGAGCCTGGTTCAACGCTCCGCTCACAAACTTGTCATCCGTGCGCAGCACACCGCCAACTGCGATCCCCGGTGTCCACGGGCCGAACTGCCCGTCCTTGATCCCGATCACCTTGCCGTTGAAGATGTTCATTCCCGCGTAGTGCCACAGATTGCTGAACGACGTGCTGTCGCCCGTCCAGTGAACGCTTCGCGTATAACCCACCTCGGCCCGGTTGCCAAACCCCTCCTCAATGCTGAAGGTGTGCACATCGCCGATCACGCTATTAGCGTTGATGAAGTGGTAGCCCACCGCAGGGTGCGAGAAGAAGTGGTCCTTTGCGGTGTACACAACGTAGGCGGTTGGCGTCAGAAACCCGCCCGTCTGGCCTTCCAGCGTCAGGTTTTGTGCGTTCAGGCGGCTGGCAAACGGCAAGGTCAACAAGACAACGCCGCAAACGGTGAGTTTGGTAAGCATGCGGAGGTTCACGATTAACTCCAGTAGAGACAGTCGCCCGCCTCCGGTGACATTCAAAAGCTTCCTTTTGTACCACATCCAAATAACGTCCGGATGTGACATAGATCATGTTTTGCGATTCGCCAAGGCATGTGGGTCAACTCGCCAGAATTCCCGAGTGGTAAACTCCTCCCATGCCGACCGGTCTCTTTATCACCCTCGAAGGTCTTGACGGTTCCGGCAAAACCACTCAAATCAAGCGCCTGGCCGCCTGGCTGCACAACCGCAACCCGACCGAGGACCCTGTCCTCACACGCCAGCCCGGCGGCACCGAAACCGGCGACCGCATCCGCGCCCTGGTCCTCGACTCACGCTCCACTGGCCTGGCGCCCATGACAGAAATGGGGCTCATGTTTGCTGACCGGGCCCAGGCCATTGCTGAAGTCATCAGGCCAGCTCTCGATGCCGGTAAGACAGTCCTCTGCGACCGCTTTACCGACTCCACCGAGGCCTATCAAGGAGGCGGCCGCGAGTTCGGGTCAGAAAGCGTACTCGAGCTCCACAGGCTTGTCTGCGGCAACCTCCAGCCTGATCTCACAATTCTGCTCTTGCCAACCCTCGATTTCTCCCTGACCCGCGCGCGCCGTCGTAATCAGCATGTCGAAACAAGTTCCGGCCTTAACGAAACCCGCTTTGAGCAGGAGCAGGACGCATTCTTCACCCGCGTCTGGCGGAAATACCACGAAATCGCCGCCCGCGAACCAAACCGGGTTCTCCTCATCGAAGGCGACCTCAGCATAGACGAAGTCCACGAGCAGATCGTCACCGCCGTCTCGAAACGTCTCCGCGCTCGCGCCCGCAAAAAGTCCGCAGCGGTTACCCTGACAGATCGGCACAGAAGCATATAATCCTGCTCAAACCCGATCCAATAATCCGCAATTCAGCGAGACTTCATGAAACCCGCCCAACGGATTTTTCTTGCCGCAGCCGTCCTATTTGCCGCACCTTATCTCTTCGCTCAGGTCTCTGAGGCAGACATCGTCAGCCAGATTAAGACCCTCCGCTCGCTCGACGCCGTCCAGCGCCCGCTCACCACCATCAAGCTGGCCCTGGAAGTCCGAACGCTTCCCGCCGGCTTGTCCAAGGTCAAACTGGCAGACGCCATTGCCAACCTGGTCACCGAAGGCGATCAGGGCCAGGACGCGCTACAGACTGCCGCCGACACCCTCACCAAAGCCCTTGCCGAGTTCCCTGTGCCCGCAAAAGGTAAAGAGCCGCCCGAGCCCTATCTTCTCCTCGCAAACCTCGTTCGCTACAAGCAAGTTGCCACTACCCTCGATGATCCGCTCTTTGCCAAGGCCGCTCAGGTTCTTGTTGACAACGAAGCCGACGTCCAAAGAGCCGACTTCACCCTCAAGGATCTCCAGGGCAAGAAGGTCACTCTCTCGGAACTGAGAGGAAAAATCGTGATGGTCAACTTCTGGGNNACATGGTGCCCGCCTTGCCGCATGGAGATGCCCGATCTCGACAAGATCTACACCCATTTCGAACCTCAGGGTTTGGTCATTCTCTCCATCTCTGACGAGGACGGCTTCAAGGTCAACACCTTTATCTCAAAAGCCGACTACCACCCGCCCGTCCTTCTTGATCCAGGAGACAAGGTCCACAACGAATTTCATATTCTGGGCATTCCCAAGACGTTCCTCTTCGGCCCGGATGGCAAGCTCCTCGGGGAGACTATAGACCAGTGCACTGGCCAGCAGTTCCTCAAGCTGCTCTCGAAGACCGACCTTCATCCATGACCTGCGTTGTAATCCGGCGGTTGACTCTGGACGCCAAGATTTCGTCCTTGAGACGGGGCAAAACGTTTATTGAAAAGACCAGCGGAGCCGTCCGCATGATCCCGTTGTTATGAAGCAGGGCAATTCAATCGCATTCCAGCCGCCGAACACAGCCTGCCTACCACTTCTGCCAGGGACCGCTTCCATCGACGCCAAATTTCAAAACTTTTCTTGCACTTTCGGCGACAAAACCGGATAGAGTAATGGCGAACGGCTCCCCCCCAACGCTCCATTCGTAGCGCTTTGTCGCGCCGCAGGTGGAGTGCGCAGTCCGTTGGCAATCTGTTTGTTGCGGTATTAAAAGGTGATTTGCGATGAACGAAGTTAGATGCCCACGTTGTGGCGGGGTAAATCCGCCTNNGCGGAGCTCCGCTGGCCGCTCAACAGTCCGGTTCTCTCACGGACAGTTCTTTGTCACCTGTGCCGCAGCAGCCTGGGGCGATCCAAGCGTCGCCGCCAACCCCTTATTCGCCCCCACCGAATGCTGATCCGCCGCCTCCGGGCGCTTATCCCCCGCCGACCGGCGTTTATCCGCCTGTGGTTCCCGGCCCTAAGATTGTTGGCGACAATACCAAATGGGCAGTTGGGCTGGGTATCGCCGCCTTGTTCTGCTGCGGACCCATCACGGGGATCATCGGGTTTTTTCTCGCCAAGAAGGATATGGATGAAATTGCTGCTGGACGTGCGCCGTATCTGGATGAGAGTTGGGCCAAGGGCGCCTACTACCTGAACATTGTGGCCTTGATTCTATTTGTTTTCGGTTTCTGCCTGCTTTGGGGTGTGGGTGGCTTGCATCGTTTCTGAGGCTGAAGGGAGTGTCCCCATGTATGGGCGGACCGACAAATCGGTTGCCATTGGCCTGCTGATGTCTGCCTGCACTATTCTGGCGATTGCAGCCTGGCTGAAGCCGGCCGCATGCGGCTATGGAACGCATACGCAGCTCGGGCTGCCCCCCTGCAACTTCCTGCGATTGACGCATCTGCCCTGCCCAAGTTGCGGCTTGACCACCTGTTTCGCGTGGGCGGTTCGGCTCCAATTCTGGAAAGCGTTTCTCGCCAACCCTTTCGGAATCCTGGCATTCCTGGGTACCGTATCCCTGATTCCGACCTCGATCTTGCTGCTCTGGCGCCGCATGTCATTTCGACGAATTACGGAAAGCGCGCATTTCAGCAAGGCTGTATATGCTGCGACAGCGTTGTACTTTCTCAGCTGGATTTTCAAGTTAGCAGATCTTCAGTTTGTGGGTCACTGAAGGTTCTGTCTGTGCAACCAGTAAAGGAGAGCCCATGGCCACCACCGCACCATCCCTCACTTGTCCGCAAGGACACGGGCCAGGAGTGCCCGGTTCACGATTTTGCAACACCTGTGGGGTCCAGCTTGTGGCCGCATCCGCTCCGGTCAAACCGCCGTCTCCGGCTCCTGTGACGGTACCCGCGCCTTCAGCTGCGAGCCAGACGCCCGTCTGCAAGGTCTGCGGTGGCGGCGGGGAGCGCCTCGGCCCCGCTGAGAATATTTGCACGGAATGTGGATGGCTGCGTCCGTTGTTCCCCGGTTATCAGCTCGATCGCTCCGTCTTTCTGTGGGCACAGGACGGCCAGGCGATGACCAAATTGCAACAGATTCCCGCCCTCCACACGGTCGTGCGCACCGCCTCTGACAGAGTGGGTCGCCCCTGGATCGAATCCACATTCAACGGAATTCGCCTGGGGCCGAGGCAGTTGCCCGATGTGTGGAAGCAAGCGGTCCTGGCCGCGCGCATTCTGGGGTTGCCCAGCATGCCCGATGTGTATGTCTCGGGCGATTCGCAGTGGGTTACCTATACATTCGGCTCGGACACCAGTGCGTTTATTGTGCTAGGCACCGCCATCCTCAACAACTTCCAGAACGACGAACTGCTCTTTGTACTGGCGCGCGAGATGGGGCACTGCCGTGCCGGCCATGCCCTTTGGAAATCAGTCACTCGTTTCCTCACCGGCGACGCCGGCCCGCACGGAATGCTTTCCAACGGAGTGTTGCACGCGATCAACCCCATGAAGTTGCTTGAGGGCGCGGTGGAAATGCCGCTGATGGCGTGGTCGCGCCAATCGGATATCACTGCCGACCGCGCCGGGCTGCTCGCCGTTGGAGACGAGACCCTGGCCCGCCGCGTTCTGCTCGCATGGTCTATCAAATCGGCCAGGCTGCTGAAACAAGTCAACATCGAAGAATGGATGAAGCAGGAAGAGGCGAGCAGCGACCAGATGACGCGCATCTCTGAGATGACAACCTCTGCTTCGATGTACACCACCAGGCGCTTGCGGTTGCTAGGTCTGGCGGCGCGCGAGCCCGAGCTCATGAGCCACAGCCAGATCGTGCAGTCCGCGCGCAAGGAACTTGCCCCAGCACCGCAACC
>PLKU01000327.1:6086-6229 GCA_003140705.1 Acidobacteriaceae bacterium | reverse complement strand
CTTGTTCAAAAACACCACGATGCAGGGCACGCCTACCTGGCGCGCAAGAAGAACGTGCTCCTTGGTCTGGGGCATCGGTCCATCGGTCGCCGCCACCACAAGAATCGCTCCGTCCATCTGTGCCGCGCCGGTGATCATGTTCT
>PLKU01000327.1:0-5988 GCA_003140705.1 Acidobacteriaceae bacterium | reverse complement strand
GTCGTCTTGCCGTGATCAATGTGCCCAATCGTTCCCACGTTCACGTGCGGCTTCGAACGGTCAAACTTTTCCTTGCCCATCTTCGTTCCCCTTCCGTCAAACTTTTCCCTGGTCGAACCGGCCTCGCCGGTGATATCCACCTACAAAGAATCTGAGACGCGAGTCTCAGTAATACGCGTACACCCTGAAATACCGCTGCCGTAGTTCCAACGGCACCGCTTCCACGAGCCGCAAATACCGCTCGCGCGTCAATCCCTGGTCAGATGTCGGCAACGCCTCGTACAGCGTTGGAGCCGCCTTGCCTAGCAATCCGCGTTTCAAAACGCCGGCGTAATCGCGGATCCGCAGCTTTGCCTTGCTCACGCGAACCAGCAAAACCTCCACGTCCCGTGGATCAAAGGCTGTGTCGATCAGCGCATGCAGTTGCGCATATCCCTGCTCATCCCGGACGGCAATTCCTGCCTGCTCAAACATCTTTCGTTATCCTCGTCCTGAAGCCTTGTTTACCCGTCCACTCTGACCACAAAACTTTGGAGCGGGAGACGGGGATCGAACCCGCGACCAACAGCTTGGAAGGCTGTGACTCTACCACTGAGTTACTCCCNNCTACCAACTGAGCTACATCAGCCCTCTTGCAAACTCTCGGGCGTCTAACTCCTGCCCTCATCCCTCGCACCTTCCTGCAGGCTCCGGCGAATCCTCTCCGCTTGTCGTGCCAGTATGGTGCGTAAAACCATGGCGCCTATCACCACCAGCGGAACCAACCTTATTTCCACCGGCTTACCAAAAACAAGGACGTTACCCTTGCCGACCGTGAACCAGACCAGCACAGCCAACACCGCGTAAAGCGCCATTGCTGTTTTGAACCGCCTGTCCAGATCCGAACTTGCTGGATCCAAACTCCCGGAATCCGCGCCCTTCAAACCCTTGCGCTCACCTGGCTGCGGCTCTCCGCGCATTACAACCCTCAATTCATGGTGCACAGGGGAGGATTCGAACCTCCGTAGCTCCAAAGAGCGGCAGATTTACAGTCTGCTGCCATTAACCGCTCGGCCACCTGTGCCCATTCGCCCCAGCAATCAAAACCTGTTGCTAAGGGTCCCAACCCCGCCTTCTTGCCACCCCCAACCCACTGCAGCGCGTCCAATTCAACGCTTCGCATTCGACGCATCAGGCCCCGTCCGGATACCTCCGGCACATCGGAGCATGTCACCTCTCTGGGATCGCCGCGGAGGACAGGCCCGGCGTTCAAAAACCTCGTTCGCCGGTGAATTTCTTACGGTTTCAAGATCCGCATTCAGGTTCCTCTAAGTGGAGCTGGCGAAGGGATTTGNNCCGCTCCGCACGCACAACGGCACAGAAATCAAGGTTAGCACACCGCCGCCGGGGGAGCAAACTGCAGAAAGGCAACGCACTGGCCATCGCAAACAGGAACCGCGGCCTTTGTGCGTTTCGCGCTGACTGTCTTTTGGGATCAATGCTTCGCAAGAATTCCCTTGCACGTAAAACCAGCTTAGGTAGATTATTTTCACTACCCATTCCCCGCTTGGGTGACCTCCAACAAGAAAACAAGCCGATGACACGGAAACTTGCCTCATGTGTCTGGGTCCCGGTGCTGTCCGCGACACTCATCGCCCAGCAAGACCCTCAGGCCCCCGCTCCTTCCCCGGCTCCCGCAACTGCCGCCACGGACGCTGCCCAGCCTGCACCCGCACCGGCCTCAGCGCCGTCGATGCCTCAATCCACACCGGCTCAAAGTGCGCCTTCGCAGCCTCCTCCGCCCGACACCTTGCTTGATGGCACGATGGTCAAGGTCCGCATCACTGAGACAGTCACTTCGTCCGATGCCCGCGTGGGCCAACAGGTGCCGTTCGAGGTAGGAGATGACGTCCTGGTCTCCGGCGTGCCTGTCATCAAGAAGGGCGCGGGCGCCGTGGGCATTGTCACGGAATCCGTGCCACACAATGCGATGGGCGCTGGCAAACTTGCCATCAGTGTTGTCTTCCTCCGTCTGGTAGATCAGGAGAGAGTGCCGCTGCGGGGCGATAAGGCCGCCAAGGGCCCCGGTGCCTCCGGAGTCGTCGGTGATGCGGCCGTCGCCACCGGCACAGCTGCCATCGCCGTTGCCGGGCTCATATTCCCGCCTCTTTGGGTCGCTGCCGTTCCGCTTCTGATGATTCACGGAAAGAACAATTTAATCAATCAGGGCACCGAAATGAACGCGTACGTCAACGGAGACCTGCACCTGAACATGACTAACTTCGGTGGCACTCCGACGGCGCCACCGCCTGTTGGCGCACCCGCCATGGCGGAGGCAGGAGGATTCGACGCAATCCCCGCACCGGTCAGTGCGCCTGCGGATCCAAACCAGGACTTGCCGGCCCTGAAGGACCCAGGCATTTACATCAAGGACAAGACAGGCACATGGGTTCCCATGGAGCCTGAAACTGTTACCTTCAAGATCCCCCACGGCGCTCAAGAAGATCACCTCGATACATATCCTGAAGACCGATGTCGATGGCTTCGTGGAAGGCAGGCGCTCCAAGGTGAACGCGGCCCTTCCTGTCACGTTGGCGGTCTACTTGCCTGATGGAGCGTCAATCTCTCTGTATCAGTTATTGCGCTTCCACCCCGTCGACGGCGCGCGCCAGTTCCGCTCATTAAATGGAGGTGTTCTCAAGGCCGGCGAAGCGACCCGGGATGCGATCGAATTCAAGCCGGAGAAGATTTCTCCCCAGGTGTACACCATCACCATCGAAAGCGCTCTGGGCACGGGCGAATACGGAATCATGCCGCAATCTGCTGGAGCACCTCAAAGTGAAAATGGTAAGTCTGGGAAGGAATCGACAGGGAAGATCTACACAGTCAGCGTCGCCCAGTAAGCCAATCCGTTGGCCCGTCTCTCTCGGAGATTGATATCCGTATCACCGACCAGCAAAACTCCAGAGATTGCACGCTTGCAATAACAATCTCTTAAGCGGATGTTTGCCTTGCTTCCCCTTTTACCCTTTGCCTGTCCGGAAAGTTGGACTTTGGCCGGAATTAGGAACCGCAATTGAATCAGGGGGCCGATCCGGGTTAAGTGTTACCTTGATTCTGGCGGTCTCCCATGCACCGACGCACCCGCAAAACGCTGTGGATATTGGCCGCGGTCATGTTCCTCCTGACCGTGGCNNTGCGCTCAAAGGCTCCGCCAGAAGCAGCCCGATTGCTCCCCGAATCCGACGGGATTATTTTCATCAACATGAAGCCTGTGCGCTCCTTCCTGCACAAGGACTTGAAGCCGCCCAGTCGTGTCCCCGAGTATCAACAATTCGTAGACGCCACCGGTATCGACTGGGAGCGCGATTTGGATCAGGTCGCCATTGCGCTTCATCGAATGCCCGACCCCAATGGCCCTAACGGCCCCGTTTCCTACTCAATGGTCCTGGTTGGCAAGCTCACCGGCCAGCGCTTGAACGACTGGCTCGACAGCCACGCCGCCTCCCGCGAGTCCTACGACGGCCACACCATTTACTCCATTCCTTCGGAAGGCCGAATGGTGCGGGTCGCACAAATCGGCTACGACTCACTGGCCGTCTCCAATACCCCAACCCCTGAGCAGATCCACTCCATGCTCGACCGCCATCGCACAGCCGCTCTGCCCTTTTCTGGATCGACCCTCCTTGCTGAGCACTACCACGATGTTCCACTGCTTGCCCTTGCCTGGGGCGTCGGTCAAATCGGCATGCCGTTTTCTGAGAAGGGTGCCATCAGTGTCTTCGGCCTCTCCCTGCCGCTTGAAGACGATTCCACCATCGTCGCCAGCGTGACTCCTGCACTGTCGCTTGCTGGCGCGCTTAACCTTAAGGTCGAAGAGATCGCGGCAACCGATGAAGTGGCCACCAGCCAGGCCGCATCCCTCGCCACGCTGGTTACCGTTGCCCGCGGATTCACCGCGCCGCTGACTGAGAGCAGTTCAGGCAACGGACTCGCTAATCGCGGCCTCAAACAGCTCCTGAAGACCGCCGAAGTCACACAAAAGCGCAACCGCGTCATTGTCACGGCCACCCTCTCGCCTTCGTTGCTCACCAGCCTGGCCCAGGGCGAGAATTCGCCGCCTGCTACTTCCGCTGCCCCGGATGCATCAAAATAACTTGATAGGGTGCCCTCCGAGAGACAACGCTCTTGCAGGGTACGAGCCGCGACCATTCACTCGCTCTCGACGTCATTCACAATGAACCGCTTTCCCCATGAGAGGACCTATGAGCTTCTTCCCAAGTTTGTCCCGTCTCTTCCCGGCTTTCGCTGTATCTTGCGGCTTGCTGCTGCCTTGTCTCACCGTCCCGGCCGCCAATGCTCAGGCCGATTCCAAACCGACAGTCATCACCGGCCACGCCGCCTTTGCCGATTGGAACCAGCAGCAACCGGGCATCCGCCGCAAGATCACGCTGGCCGACCTGCCTGAGCCCAACCCCGCAGAAGCCGTCAACAACACCCCGCACGTAATCCCGCGCCCCGCCGACGCATGGCCACTCGCACCCGCCGGCTTCAAAGTAACGCTATACGCCGGTGGCGACACAGCGCCCATGCAGCGCGCGGACAACAAGCAGGTCATGGCTCTCAGTGGCGGGACTTTTACCATGCCGCGCCTGATCAGAACCGCACCGAATGGCGACCTCTTCCTGGCCGACTCCGGCGCCGGCATCATCTTCACCCTTCGCGGCGTTGCCGCCAATGGAAAGGCTGCGAAGATAGAGCAATTCGCCACCGGACTCGATCACCCCTTTGGTATCGCCTTCTACCCCGCAGAGAATCCTAAGTACGTCTATGTCGGCAACGCCACCACGATCCAGAGATTCCCGTATCACTCCGGCGACCTGAAAGCAACTGGTCCCGCCGAGACCGTGGTCCCTAAAATTCCGGGTTACGCACAGCTCACCGGCGGGGGCCATTGGACGCGCGATGTTGTCTTCAGCAAAGATGGGCAGCACATGCTGGTCTCCGTTGGATCTGGCTCAAACGTAGACGACGCTGACACCCACCCCGGGGAGTTTCACCGTGCCGACGTTCTCGAGTTCACTCCCGAAGGCAAGTTCGTCGAGGTTTATGCCTCTGGCATCCGCAATTGTGTCGGCGAAGCCATCAATCCCATCACCGGTCAGCTCTGGTGCTCCACAAACGAGCGCGACGACCTTGGCAATCACCTTGTCCCCGATTATGTCACCTCCGTCAAGGAGGGCGGCTTCTACGGTTGGCCCTGGTATTACATGGGCGGCCATCAGGACCCGCGCCTTCCCGAGCCATGCGGCAACGGAACCGGCCCCAACCTGCAGGCCGCCGCGCTCACTGCCGCGCAGGCAAAAAACTGCAAGCGCGTGAACCTTTCCTCGAAGGTCATTACCCCCGACGTTCTCGTGCAGCCACACATGGCTTCGCTTGAAATGACCTTCTACCCGGACATGGGCGAGTTCCCATCTGAATACCACGGCGACGCCTTCGCTGCGGAACACGGATCATGGAATCGCGCCAACCGCGCAGGATACGAGGTGATCCGCATCCCCATGCATGACGGTCACGCTGATGGCAGCTACGAAGACTTTCTCACTGGCTTTGTCACCAATGACGGCCAGGTCTGGGGCCGCCCCGTAGGTATCGCCGTCGCGAAAGACGGCAGTCTGTTCGTCACCGACGACGGCTCCCGCAGCGTCTGGCATGTCACGTATACCGGCAAGTAACCAGGGAGACATCCATGGCAGGCNNTACTCATCACCGGCACGAGCAGAGGCATCGGCCTCACTACCGCCCTCGTTGTTGCAAGAGCCGGCCACACAGTCTACGCAACGATGCGAAGCCCTTCGCAGGCCCGCAGCTCGCGGAGCATGCCGCGGCGGAAAACCTGCCCATCAATATCTCTGCCGTGGACCTCGACTCCGACGCTTTGGTGCAATCTGGCATCGAAGCAATCTACAAAGAGGTTGGCCACATCGATGTCCTGGTCAACAACGC
>PLKU01000130.1 GCA_003140705.1 Acidobacteriaceae bacterium | reverse complement strand
TGGGTGCCAAGTCCTCTCGCGTCTCACTTGGTCCCGGATCACCGATCGGTCCGCTCACTGGGAGAGTCATCGCTCCGTCGATGCTGGCAAAATCTGGAGCAAACACTGGGAGATTGATTTCACGCTGAAGACCACGCAATAAGCCAGGAAATTACCGGACAGCTATCTAAACAATGCCAACCCCGAGCCATGTTCGGCGGCGTGGCGTGCGCCTTGGTCGCGAGCTGGCCATGCGTGCATTGGCGAGGAGACTCCGTCCGCCGCTTAAATACCGCCGCGGAATCCATCTGGGTTATGGGAAGACTCGGCCGAGGCTCGATCCACGCAACAACGCCCACTTGAAGTGACGAAGTGCTTCAGCCGTCTGGATGCAACATTTTGTGCGCATTCACCGCCGCGCCATCGTCCTTCTTGAGATTCGTGAATACGGCCGTTGAAGCCAATGTGATAACGCCGAGGCAAAGAAACGCTTTGTGAATGCCGCCGATCATCTGTTGTGAATCGGAATATGCCGCGTCGGAAACGAAGAATGCAGTGGCCAATCCGGCGGCGGCTAAGCCAAAGCTGATGGACATCTGCTGGCCGGTGCTGGCGATTGAACTTGCGCTTGAAGCGTCCTGTTCTGCCACGTCAGCGTAGACCAGGGTGTTCATCGTGGTGTACTGAAGCGAAGTGAACGCGCCGTAGAAGAACGCGATCATCACGATGGTCCACACGGGCGTTTGCATACGGATAGTCGTAAACAGAACCAGCATGACTCCGATGATGGTGGTGTTTGAAATAAGCACCCACTTGTAGCCAATCAATGCGATCAACTTGCGCAGAATCGCTTTC
Source organism: Acidobacteriaceae bacterium (assembly GCA_003140705.1). Classification (GTDB taxonomy): domain Bacteria; phylum Acidobacteriota; class Terriglobia; order Terriglobales; family Acidobacteriaceae; genus Telmatobacter. The sequence continues at coordinate 2,607 of PLKU01000130.1, read as the reverse complement.
ATGCACAGCGCCGCGATTGCCTGGGGCATAATCAGCAGGCCGGATTGAATAGGCGTGAACCCGAGTCCCACCTGGTACAAGAGCGGCAACAGAAAGGGCACGCCTCCAATGCCCAGGCGGGTGAAGAAGCTGCCGTTCACCGCAGCGCGAAAAGTTCGAATGCTGAACAGCTTCAAGTCGAGGAGCGGGAACGGAAGCGTTTTTGCGTGCATCCAGTATCCAGCGAGAAGAATGAGAGAAAGCGCAAGCAGGCCGGTCACTTCCCGCGTGCTCAGCTGGTGCTCACCGAAGACTTCAAGAACGTAGGAAAGCAACGCGATGCCAGAGCCGAAGAGAATGAGCCCTACGAAATCGAGCGGATGTGTGTTCTCTTCGCGGTAATCGGGCAGGTGCAGGTAGACCATCACCAGGCCAAACAGCCCGATGGGGATGTTCAGAAAGAAAATGATGCGCCAATGAAAGTAGCCAACGATGAGGCCGCCGGCGATGGGGCCAAGCATGGGCGCCACGAGCGCAGGTATGGCAACGAAGCTCATAATACGCAGGAGATCCGATTTCTCGTAGGTGNNGGTCCGCCATCCAGCCGCTGATAGGAATAAAGACTGCCAGGCTGAGCGTGTAGCTGGCCAACACGGCTTTCATGCTGAGCGGTGCGACATGCAAGGCTGCAGACACAGCGGGAACCGCGGTGTTCAGGATCGTGGTATCGAGCGACTCCATGAAGAAGGCCACAGCGACTAGCCATGGCAAGACGCGCCTGCAAACGTCGGAGGCGCAGGGATTAAGTCCGACAGTCTTTGGGTCTGTTGGCGGATTCATAGGATGGCAAATAGCGTTTGCAGCAAAAGCACGGCAAGTTTTAGCTTACCTGTTCGGCAGCGCTGTTTATTTGATGCAGTTCTGCGGCCCGGTGTCAGTTGGTGAAAACCGGGCATTGCACGCTTTGAGGCCAATTCCCGACGGCAAATCTGCGTTTCACGCACAATGCTTCTCATCGCGCTATGGCTTGCCCGGCAAGCCCCTTGAGCCCCGAGCCGACCGTCAGAGATCGTCTCACTGGGCTTCCCCCTCGGACGGGTTCGGCGACGCCTCGAACGCGGCAATCGCGTCATGCAGCCGGTCGAAGATTTGCGCCGGCCCGATCGCCTCGGTGAGATGGTGCCGATCGAACTCGGCGCGCAAATCCCACGGCAGCCGCGCAAACGCCAGCTCGACGCCAGCCTCTGTAAGGTTCTTCTTTAGCGCCATCACTACCCGAGCAGCCGAGTAGTCCACATGCGTCATCGCCTCGGCGTCAACCACCACCCAGCGAACGGCCGACGGCATCGGCTGGACCACCTGGGACACTTCTTCAAGAAACCTCCCGGCATTGGCATAAAAGAGCGCCGCTCCAAACCGGTACAAAACCAGCCCTGGCTCCGTCACCACACCTGGCGCAACCGGAACCAGCTTCCAGGTCCCACTTTCATCCGCAATCAGCACGCCGCTGTGCGGGTGATAGCTATGCTGCACCACGCGCAGCAGCGACATCACCATGGCCAGCACGATCCCCTGCTCCACACCCACCAGCAGCACGACCGCCGCGGTCGTTACGGCCAGCGCATACTCCTGCGGACTCTCGGCCCGGATGTTGCTGAGAGCCTTCAAATCGATGAGCCGAAGAGCGACCATGAATACCAGGACGCCCAGCACGCAGGTGGGAAGATACTGGAGCGGCCTGGTGAGAAACAGCAACACCAACGCCACCACTGCGGCAGTAGCGACCTGCGCTAACTGACTCTGCCCGCCGGCATCCTCCATCATCGCCGTCTGGGTGGGGCTTCCATTCACCACAAACCCTCCGCTCAGCGCCGCGGCGGCATTCGCAGCCGAAAGCCCGAAAAGGTCGTTATTCTCATTGACCTCCCGATTGTGTTTGGCCGCATAGATGCGCGAGGTCGCCGCGCTTTGCGTAAGGACCATCACGGCGCACGAGGCCGACACCGTGATCAGTCGCTGTGCCTCCTGCCAGTTCATTGAGCGAAGGCTGAGCAGGCCCATCCATCCGAGGTGCGGCAAACCCGCGGAAACCGGACCAATCGTCGCAATCCCATGACCCGCAAAATCGAAAGCAGCGCTCGCCGCAATCGCCGCCACGACGGCGACCAGTGCGCCCGGCAGTTTCGGAGCGAACCGCCGCAACACCAGCACAAACCCCAGCACCGAGGCAGACAACGCCACAGTCGGCAGATGACCTTGGGGCAGTCCACGAAGCACCTCCCAAAGCTGCACCACCGGCCTGCGCGAATCTACAGGCACTCCCACCATCTCGCTCAGCACCGAGATTCCCACCTGAAAACCTACTCCGGCAAGAAAGCCAACCAGCACTGTCCGGGAAAGAAAATCCGCGATGAACCCCAGCCGGAGCAGCCGCGCCAGCAGCAAAATCGCCGCGGTGAGCAGGGCCACAATCCCCGCCAGAGCCACATACTGCGCCCCCGCCGGCGTCGCCATGCCCGACAATCCACCCGCAAAGATCGCCGCAGTAGCCGAGTCGGCCGCCACCACCAGATATCGTGATGAGCCGAAAGCTGCAAATGCCGCCAGCGGAAGAATGAGTGAATAGAG